>DASXDD010000139.1:0-28430 GCA_036490775.1 Solirubrobacteraceae bacterium
GGGCTGCCGACGCTCAGCAGGATCTGCAGCGCGGTCATGTACATCACGTGATCGGAGAGGACGTGGCCGAGCTCGTGGGCGACGACGACCCGCTGCTCGCCGGCGCCCATCCACTGGAACAGCTGCGAGTCCATGACGATCATCGGCTGGCTGGATCCGATCGTGACCGCGCCGCCGAGCACGCCGGCGGTGACGTACAGGTCGTAGACCTCCATGTCGAGCACGCGGGAGACGCCGAGGTGCGACGCCCACAGCTCGGGCAGCTGACGGTCTGAGACCTTCAGGGCATTGCCGAGGAACATCTGGCGCACGGCGCGCTCATAGCGCCACTCGATCAGCTTGCGCACGACCGTGTCGAGCATCGGGATCGACTTCAGCGCAGCGGTCGCGGCGCGATCGGCCGGATGCTCGTAGGCCTTCGACGAGATGTTCTCGTAAGGCTCGATGCTCTCTGGCAGCGTGCTCGCCATCGGCGTCTGTGAGCCTAGCGCCCGCCGAGCCGCGTGCGGCGATAATCGCCCGGTGCGCGCGGTCAGAGTCACCCAGACGGTTCCCGGGACGGTCTTCGACGTCGAGCGGCGCTGGTATGACACGACCCGTTGGCCGTCATGGGTCGACGGGCTCGAGACGGTCGTCGACGTCGCCGGCGCCTGGCCCGAGGTCGGCGCCGCGGTCACCTGGGATTCGGGGCCCGCCGGGCGCGGCCACGTCGTCGAGCGGGTGATCGAGCACGAGCCGCTCGCGGGCCAGACGGTCGACGTGCGCGACGACTCGATCACCGGGCGCCAGAGCGTTGCGTTCGTGCCCGCCGGCGACGGCGTCGAGGTCGCGCTGTCGCTCGCCTACGAGATCCAGAAGCGGTCGCTGTTCACGCCGTTGGTCGACATCCTGTTCATCAGGCGGGCGATGGCGACCTCGCTGAGCGCGACGCTCAATCGGTTCGCCGTCGAGGTGAGCGGCCACCGATCGCCTTCGGCGCCCGCCTCCTAGAGACAGTCTCTTAGACTCCCGCGCGCATGTTCGTCTTCAAGGCAGCGGTCGTCGGCGCGGGCACGATGGGCGGCGAGATCGCCCACACGATCGCCAACGCCGACATCCCCGTGGTGCTCAAGGACGTCGACACCGGCCCGCTCGAGCAGGGCGTCGAGAAGGCTCGCTCGCTGTGGCAGGGTCGTGTCGACGCCGGCAAGCTCGATCCGGCCGAGGCCGAGCGAAAGCTCGGGCTGATCTCGCCGACGACTGACTACCACGGGTTCGGCGACGTCGATTTCGTGATCGAGGCGGTGCCCGAGCGGATGGAGATCAAGCAGATCGTGTTCTCAGAGATTGACGAGGTGACGCCCGGTCACGCGATCCTCGCCTCGAACACGTCGTCGCTGTCAATCACCGAGATGGGGGAGGTCACCGGTCGCCCGGAGCGGGTCGTCGGCTTTCACTTCTTCTATCCCGCGTCAGTGATGCGGCTGATCGAGGTCGTTGAGAGCGAGGACACGTCCGAGGAGACCGCGCAGGCAGCTGCGAGCTTCGCGCAGGCGATCCGCAAGCTCCCGATCCGCTGCGGCGAGGCTCCCGGGTTCGTCGTCAACCGGATCCTGAACGCGGCCGCCTCGGAACTGTGGCGCCACCAGGAGGAGAACGGGATCGACGTCAAGGAGCTCGACCAGATCGTCGCTGATTCCAAGGCGGCGCCGATCGGCCCGTTCTTCCTCGCCGACCTGCTCGGGCTCGACACCGTCCTGCACGTCGCCGAGTACCTCCAGGCCTCCTACGGCGATCGCTTCTACGTCCACCAGGGGATGCGCGAGCTGGTCGCTGCGGGCGATCTCGGCGCGAAGACCAAGAAGGGCTTCTATGAGCACGGCGACTGACCCCAGCGCCGCGGCGCTCGTCGAGCGCTTCACGCTGAAGGCGTTCGTCGAGAGCTGCCTGGTGCTCGAAGAGGGGGTTGCGTCGATGAAGGACATCGACCTCGGGATGATGACCGGCGCCGGGATCATCCCGCCGCCGTTCCAGCGCGCCGACCAGCTTGGGCTCGACAACGTTCTCGCCGACCTCGAGCGCGCCAGCCAGGAATGGGGCGAGGATTTCGCGCCGCCGGCGATCCTGCGCCGTCTGGTCGCGCAGGGGCGCCTCGGCGTCAAGTCCGGGCAGGGCTTTTATCCCCACGCCCACCCGGAGGCGGGCTGGGAGGACAGCCCGATCAAGCTCGAGCGGATCGACCAGGTTGCGATCGCGTGGCTGGATCGCCCGCCGGCTAACTCGATCTCGCCAGAGGTCGTCCGGACGCTGCGCCGGCTGTGGGACGAAGTGACCGCGTCGGAGCAAATCCGCGCGCTGGTGATCACCTCGGCCAACCCGATGCTGTTCTGCGCGGGCGCCGACATCAAGGCTTTTACGAGCATGGACGAGGCCGCCGGCCGCGAGCTGCTCGACGAGATGCACGGGCTGCTGCGCGACATGGAGCGCTCGCGGGTGGTCACGATCGCCGCCGTCAACGCGGTTGCGTTCGGCGGTGGCTGCGAGCTGGCGATGGCTTGCGACGTGCGGATCGCCGCCGAGTCGGCGAGCTTTGGCCAGCCCGAGATCAGCCTCGGGATCATCCCCGGCTTCGGCGGCACCCAGCGGCTGCCGCGGCTGATCGGCGAGGCCCGGGCGCTCGAGCTCAACCTCACCGGCGAGCCGATCTCGGCGTCGGTCGCCCACGAGCTCGGGCTCGCCAACCGCGTCGTTCCCGACCACGAGCTGCTCGACACCGCGCTTGCATGGGCGCACAAGCTCGCGGACCAGGCGCCGCTGGCGATCGAGCAGATCAAGCGTGTGTCGGCGGCCGGGAATCTCGACAAGGGCATCGAGGCCGAGAAGAAGGGCTTCGTCGGCGTGTTCGGGTCAGACGACGCGCGCGAGGGCATCGCCGCCTTCCTTGAGAAGCGCAAGCCGAAGTTCCGCGGCACGTGACCCCGGTGACAGCAGATGCGACCGCTCGGCTCGCCGAGCTGATCCACACCGCCGACTCGGTCGTCGCGCTCACGGGCGCCGGGATCTCGGTCCCGTCCGGGATCCCCGACTTTCGCTCGCCCGGCACCGGCCTGTGGGAGAAGGTCGACCCGATGGCGGTCGCCCACATCGACGTGTTCCGCAGCGATCCTGAGCGGTTCTGGCATTTCTACGGCGGGCGCTTTCAGACGCTCGAGGACAAGCAGCCCAATCGTGCGCATCTGGCGCTCGCCGAGCTGGAGCAAGCCGGCCTGCTCCAGGCGGTGATCACCCAGAACATCGACCGGCTGCACGCGCGCGCCGGCTCGCTGGAGCTGATCGAGGTCCACGGCTCGATCGCGTCGTCGTCGTGCCTGCGTTGCGGCGCAAGCTTTCCGATCGAAGTAGTGCGCGAGCGGCTCGCGGGCGATCCTGCAGGTGTGCCGCGCTGCGACTGCGAGTCGCCGCTGAAGCCCGACGTCGTCCTGTTCGGCGAGTACCTGCCCGTCGACGCGATCGAGCGCGCGCAGGGGCTGGCGCTCGGCGCCGACCTGATGCTGTGCATCGGCTCCACGCTCGAGGTTCATCCGGTGGCCGGCCTCCCCGATATCACGCTTGGGGCCGGCGGCAAGCTCGCGATCATCACCAAGAGCTCGACGCCGTTCGACCACGTCGCGGCCGTCCGGCTCAACGGCGACGTGGTCGACGAGCTCGAAGCGCTCCTCGGAGCGCTTGACTTCTAGGTCTTCGCGACCGCCCGGGCCCTGAGCGCGGCCTCGATCCGCCCGAGCGTGAACTGCACCGCCTCGCGGTCGGCGGCCGGCAGCGCGCCGGCGAGCGCGGCCTGCGCCGCGATTGCGATCGGGTCGCGCTGTCCGCGTAGCTCCACCAGCCGATCGCCGAGCGCGTGTGCCGAGCCGGGATCGACCGCAAGCTCCGCGACCGCTGCGTCGAGTGCGACCAGCACCTGCAGTGCGGCCTCGCGTTCGCGCCCTTGGTCGAGGTCGAGCCGCGCCCGGAGCGCCAGCTCCTCGCACGCGAGCGGGCGATCGCGGCCGTTGAGCACGGCGGCCAGGCGCGCCTGGGGGCCGAGAACCTCGGCGCGCTTGCGGCGACCGGTCGCGGCCGTCAGCTCGCGCGCGCTGGTCCACTGGCCGTCGGCGACCTCCTCTCCGACTCCGTATCCAATCCGGGCGACCAGCGCCTGGTGGCGCGTGACCACGTTGACGTAGGGATCTGCCGTCACGAGCCGAAAGGCGTGCAGGGCGCGGTTGAGCACGGCGAGATCGTCGCTGAGCTGCTGCTCGCCGGCACCCTCCAGCCATGCTTGCGCCTGCGCCTCGCCGGCGAACGCCTCGCCGACGTCGATCACGGTCGCCCTGCCCGTCGCAACCGGTACAGGCTCAGGCTCAGGTTCAGCGTTAGATCGCTTGCGGATCGGCTTCAGCAGCCGCCGTTCGAGGGCGCCGAGGGTCGCGAGCACCAGCACATGCGTCGGTTGGCCCACCGACGTGGCGTCGGGGCGCCTGAGCAGGTAGCGGCCATCGGGAGGACCGAGCGCCCACGGGAGCTCGACCTGACTGAAGCGAAACAGCCGGGGTTCGCCGGCTACTGGCCGCTTCCGGCCGTCTTGATCGCGTACTTGCTCGGCGCGATCGGGATCACCGGCTCGGGAATCTGGCTGATGTGGTTGATCAGCTTGATCCATTGGCCCGGCTTAAGGATGCTCTTGACCTCGGCCGAGAGCTTGTTGTTGCGGCCGAACAGTGGGGTGAAGGCGACTTGGATGCGATTGCCGTGATCCGGTAGCGAAAGCGTGTTGGACTGGCCTTTGTAGCTCATCAGCGACACGATCTCATCGGGCTTCATCCCGGCCTGGAGCGTCAGCAGGCGGCGGATCGTGATGTCGGTGATCGAGCCGGCGCCCTGGTGGCCCTGGACCGGGATGTTGTTGACCTTGGAGATGTCGATGCTCGAGCCGCTCGCGCCGGCCGCGTCGACGCCGGTCGACGCATGCAGGCTGTGGCCGCAGTCGAGCCCGCTGACGGTCGGGTACAGGCCCGATGCCGACAGGAACTCCATCACGCCGAGGATCCGGCGGTCGATCACGCCGGCCTGGATGTCGCGCCGGCCACATGCGTAGATCTGCACGTGCGGGTCCTCGAGCACGCGCGCCTGGAGCTGCTGCTTGGACATCAGCAGGAGCTGGCCGATCGACGGGTTCTTGGCGCCAGGGCCGAAGAACGGGTCGACGCCGGCGGCGCGGTAGACGGCCGTCGCCTCGAGCAGCTTCCAGCCGTCGAGGATCGGCTTGGGGTCGATCTGCGGGGCGTCCTTGCCGGCCGGGCGGATCATGAACTCGAGGTGCGACGCGTCGGTCGCCGAGCCCTTGCCGATCCGGCCGAGGATCGTGCCTGCGACCACGACGGCGCCCTTCTTGAGCGGCTGCAACGTGTACTGCTTCTTACCGAGGTGCAGGACGTCTGAGAAGTAGTCGTGGAAGTTCGAGATCTGGGCGGCGGTGTTCTTGATCTGCTGGGCGCCTCCGGCCGTGAACGAGTTCCGGCGGTGCGGGTCGGCGAACAGCCGCTCCTTGGCGAGCGGCGCCGCGATCGAGCTGGTGCTGCTGGTGGCGTTACTTGCTGCCTGTGAGACCTTCTGCTTGGCGTTGCTCTGCGGCGCGACCCGGACCGACAGCGGTCCGGCGGCAGTCTTGCCACGCGTGCTCTTGAGCTGCTTGGTCGCCTTGGTCGTGCTCGGCACCGGTGCGGTCTGCTGCTGGCCGGCGCTGGCGGGTCCGGTCGGCGGCGGCGGGAGCGGCGCCGACAGCTGCTTGGTGATCTGCTTGGCGGTGACCTTGATCGGCTTGGGCACGGGGTACTTGCTCGGAATCGAACCGAGGTGCGCGTACGTGTAGACGTTGCCGGTGGCGTCCTGGAGCTGGAGGTAGCGGCCGAGCTGCTTGTTCTCACCGATCTTCACGACCTTGCCGTCGTTGACGGCGATCACTGGCGAGTTCTGCTTGGCGAACACCGCGACGCCCTTGGCGTCCGGGTTCGAGTTGATCGGGATCGCCGCGTTGCCCTTCTTGACGTGGCGCTTGGCGAGCGCCTCGACCGCGTCGTCGGCGTAGCGCGACGGGGCCGCGACCGGGAAGTGACCCTCGACCAGACCGGTCAGCGCGCCGATCAGGTCGCTCGGCATGCCACCGATCAGCTTTGCGCGCAGCAGCACCGACTGCACGTACCAGCCGGCGTGGTTGTAGGAGAAGACCGCGTTGGAGATGTTCTTGGAGGCGCCCGCCGCGTGCAGGTAGCGCGCGGCGGTGAAGATCGCGTCGACCGGGTTGTACGGGTCGGCGACGCCGTCACCGTTGGCGTCGACGGCGTAGCGCTTCCAGGTCGAGGGCAGGAACTGCATCCAGCCGATCGCCCCAGCGGTCGACACCGAGAGGTTGCGGCCGTAGTCGGTCTCGATCTCGTTGATCGACGCGAGGACCTGCCACGGGACGTTGTACTGAATCCCGGCCGCCTGGTAGATCGGCAGCAGGAACGGCGGGATCCGGAAGCTGTCGATGAAGAAGTTCGGGACGCCGATCGGCGACGCGCCCGGCAGCGCGAACGAGAAGCTCGGGTTCGACGGCGTCGGGACGCCGCTTGGCGTGCGCTGCGGCTGCGACGGTGTCGTCGCGGTCTTCTTCTTCTTGCTCTTGTGCTTGGACGAGTTGTTGGAGCCCGAGCCGACCGTGCCGGCGGGCGACGGGTGGTTGGACGGCTGCTGCGACTTACCCGGGCTGCTGGGCTTCGGCGCGGTCGTCGTCGGCGTCGACGTCGTCGGCGTCGAGGTCGTGTGCGAGTTCGTGGTCGAGCCGGTCTGCTTG
Source organism: Solirubrobacteraceae bacterium (assembly GCA_036490775.1). Lineage (GTDB taxonomy): Bacteria > Actinomycetota > Thermoleophilia > Solirubrobacterales > Solirubrobacteraceae > Palsa-465. The sequence continues at coordinate 6,854 of DASXDD010000139.1, forward strand.
CCACCCGAGGTCGTGGTGGTCGACGGCGTCGAAGTGGTCGGCGTCGGCACCGACACTGGCGGCGCCGGCGTCGTGACCGGCGGCGGGCAGACGCTCGAGATCAGCGTCGTCCCCGCGGGAAGCGGCGCGCCGATGGGCAGCTGCAGCGTCTCGGTCCCGCCGGTCAGCGTGATCTGCACGGTCACGGTGCAATCGGCGGCCGAAGCAGCCGGAATCGCCGACAACCCCATCACGGTCGCGAACGCCGCGACCGCGGTGACAGCAATCCTGAGCTTCCGGCTTCTCATCAGTGTTGGCTTCGTCCTCCCGCCATCAACAACGCGCATGTCAACGGGACCGCTGTCTTGTGCGGTGTCTGACGGACGCTACTGAGTGGCCAAATGCTTTGCAACGACCAACCGTCGCGCGGGAAGTATCTGTCGTGGGGCAGTCCATGGAACGAGTTCGCCGGGGGGGTGGGACGGCGCCTCGACCACAGGTATCGGCGCGATCTGGATTTGACCGTACCCACGGGAGCGTGTTTTCAACGCGATTAACGCTCAAGTTGAGCCTGAGGCTATGTCCTAGACGTCGCGCTTGGCTACAGTGAGCGCTCGAATGAGCGATCAGACCGGCATCCGGCAGCGCGTCGCGCGCCATGGCGAAGAAGCGATCGGCAAACTCGCGACCGAGCTGCTCGAAAACTCGATGGTCAGCGGTGCCCTGTCGGCCGCGTTTGAGACCCGCGAGCGAGCGTTGCGCGCCCAGGAAGCGGCGATGGGGGCTCTGAACCTCCCGTCTGCCAGCGATCTCGAGCGTCTCACGCGCCGTCTGCGGGGCGTCTCGCAGCGGCTCGAGGGGATCGAGGACGGGCTTGACCGCCTCGAGCAGCGACTCGAGGAGCTCAACGCCGCCGCCTCTCTGGACAAGCGCCTGACCGCGATCGAAGAACGGCTCGAGCGGATCGAGAAGGCCGTCGGCAAGGCCCCGCGACCCGACAAAGCAGCCAAGCCGGCTTCGCCGAAGCCCGACTCCGAATAACGGGCTCAGGCCGCGTCGGCGGCCGGTTCGAGCATCGACAATGCGTCCAGAGCAGCCTGGCCGAGGCGGTGCTCAGCCTCGCGTAGCGCGTCGGTTTCGATCCTGATTCGCTCGGATTCGAGCAGGTCAGAGACGATCAGCAGCGCGCCGGCTTCAAATCCCCGCCGTGCAGCGAGCGCGAACAGCGTCGCGGCCTCCATCTCGACCGCGATCGCGCCGGCGGCGATCCACTCCCGCTCGGGATCGCGCGGGTCCTCGTAGAACAGGTCGGTGGAGACGACCGGGCCCCTGCGGGCTCCGGTCGCTGCGATCAACGCCTTCAGCAGCACCGGGCTCGCCGGCGCGCGGTCGGTCACGCCGAGCGCCCGACTGGTGCCGTCGGCGCTGATCGCCTCGGTCGCGATCAGCAGTTCGCCGAGCTCGAGGCCGGGGGCCAGGCCTCCGCTGGTGCCGACCCGCAGCATCGTGCTTGCGCCGAGGTCTGCGAGCTCGGAGATCACGATCGCCGCGCTCGGGCCGCCCATCCCGGTGCTCTGGATCGTCAGCAGCCGGCCATCGGCCGCATTGCCCGTGTAGCCCCACAGGCCGCGGTTGTGGTTGAACATCTTTGGCGCGTCGAGCAGCGCCTGGGCGAGCAGCAGCGCCCGTCCCGGATCCCCCGGCAGCAGCACGCGCTCGGCCAACGGCGCGGTCGGGTTGACATGGATCGGATCGGTCACGGTTCGCGAGATTAGTGCCCTTAGTGCGGATCCGAACGAGTTGACAGACGGGGCCCGGACGAGTAGACCTTGAGCATCAAATCACGGCAATAGGCCGGAACGTGGGCGCGTAGCCGAATGCCGGCTTCGTGTGCGCGAGGCGCCGCCGGAAACGTGACGAGCGCCAACGGCCGACGCAGCGGGCCGTTACGCCTGCGGGCGGCGAGGGTCCGGCCTCTCACCGGGCTCCCGCCGCCGACTGTTTAACGAGTACCTACTCCGTTCCGCGTGCCCCGGGCGGAAACTATGGGCAGATGGCCAACGGCAACAGCCGCAAACGTCCCGGCGGCGATGACGGCGCCGGGCTCACGCTCAAGGAGGCGGCCGCACGCGCCGGCGTGACCCCCGCGACCCTGAGACGGTGGGTGCGCGAGAAGCTGATTCCCAGCTATGAGCGCGGTTGGACGGCGGGCGCGGTGGGCCATGCGCGGATCGTCGCGCGGTTGCGCGAGCGGGGCCACTCGATCGCCGACATCCGCCGCGCCAACGACGAGGGGCGGCTGGCGTTCGGATACATGGAGGAGCTGTTCCCGCACGACGGGAGCGGCTACACGGTTAAGCAGGCGGCCAAGGAGACCGGGCTCGAGCCGGCGCTGATCGAGCGTGTCGTGAGCGCGCTCGGGCTGAGCCCCGCACAGGCAGAGTCGATGTCCGAGCGCGACCTGCAGCTGCTGCGATACGTCGGGACGGTGCTCTCGGCGGGCCTGCCGCTCGTCGCGATGCTCCAGTTGGTCCGCGTCTACGGTCAGGCGATGGCGCAGGTCGCCGACGCCGAGGTGAAGCTGGTCCATCTCTACGTCCACGAGCCGCTGATGCGCTCCGGCGCGACCGGGATCGAGACCGCTGAGGAGATGCTCGAGCTCACCCGCGAGGTGCTCCCGCTCGCCTCGCCGGTGATGGACACCGTGCACCGGCGCTACCTGCGCCACTTCGTCGAGCAGGACGTGATCGGACACATGGAAGCCGACCTCGACGGCGACGCGGATCTGGGCAGGCTGCGCGTCACGATCGCTTTTGCCGACCTCGCCGGCTACACGCGCCTGACCGAGGAACAGGGCGAGCTCGAGGCCGTCGACGCCGTCGAGCGCTTCGTCGAGCGGGTCGAGGGCTCGCTGCCCGACGGCGCTCGGGTGATCAAGACGATCGGCGACGAAGTCATGATCGTCGGCTCTGACCCCGACGCGCTGGCCAGCTGGGCGGTGCGCTTCCAGCAGCCCGGCGCCGAGCAGCCGCGGTCGCGGATCGGGATCCACTACGGCCGCGCGCTTTACCGGGACGGTGACTACTACGGGCGCGATGTGAACATCGCCTCGCGCGTGGCCACGCGCGCGAGCGCCGGTGAGGTGCTCGTCACGCGTCCGGTGGTCGAGCAATCCAACGACGGTCTCGAGTTCGAGCGGATCGCCGAGGTTCGCCTGAAGGGGTTCACCGCCTCGACCGAGATCTTCGTCGCGCGCACGCGCTCGGATGCGCCGTGACCGAGCAGCCGGCCGAGGCGATCGAGCGGCGGGTCCGGTCCGCCGGCCTGCTCGCGCCCGGGCGGCCGGTCGTCGTCCTGCTGTCCGGCGGGCGCGACTCCACCTGCCTACTGGAGCTCGCGGTCGCGATCGCCGGCCGCGAGGCGGTGCTTGCGCTGCACGTCAACTACGCCCTGCGCGAGGCCGCCGATGCCGACGAGCGCCACTGCGAGCGGCTCTGCGCCCAGCTCGGCGTGCCGCTTGAGGTGCGCCATCCGAGCCGCCCCGAGACCGGCAACGTGCAGGCTTGGGCCCGCGACGAGCGTTACGGCGTCGCGGTCGGGCTCGCGCTCGGACGCGGTGGCGACGTCGCCGCCGGCCACACCGCGACAGATCAGGTCGAGACGATCCTCTACCGGCTGGCGTCGTCACCGAGCCGTCGCGCGCTACTGGGGATGCGACCGCGCGAGGGGCTGCTCGTGCGCCCGCTGCTCGAGCTGACGCGTGAGCAGACCGCCGCGTATTGCGCCCAGCGCGGGCTGGGTTGGCGCGAGGACGAGAGCAACGACTCCGACGCATATGCGCGCAACCGGATTCGCGCCGAGCTCGTGCCGGCGCTGCTCGCAGTCCATCCGGGCGCCGCGGACAACGTGCTCGCGCTGGCCGAGATCCTGCGCGAGGAGGCGACCGTGCTCGACGCGCTCGTCGACGCGGCACTGTCGGGACGCGGTCGCATCGAGCTCGCACGGCTGCGCGAGCTCGAGCCGGCGCTCGCGCGGCTCGTCGTCCAGCGGCTCGCCGACGACGCCGCCGGCGGACTGGCGCCGGGCGTGGCGCGCCGCGCCGACGAGATCGCCGCGATGAGCGACCGTGGGAGCGTCCAACTCGACGTCGGCGGCGGCGTCACCGCGGTCGCCGAGTACGGCGTCGTGCATTTCGAGGCTCGCGGCGCTGCGCCCGAGCTCGCGCCACCGGCCGTCCGGCTGCCGATCCCGGGGAGCGTCGTCTTCGGCGAGCACGAGGTCCATTGCGAGCTAGGGCCGCCGACGCGCGAGCCGGGGGTGCTCGACCGCGCCGCGCTCGGCGACGAGCTGCTGGTCCGCTCGTGGCGGGCGGGCGACCGGATGGCCCCGCTCGGGCTCCGGGGGTCTAAGAGCCTCCAGGACCTGTTCACCGCTCGCCGCGTTCCGCGCCGCGAGCGAGCCGGCGTCGCGGTCGTCGAATCGGGCGGCGAGATCGTGTGGGTTGCGGGCGTCGCGACGTCCGAGCGCTACAAGGTCACAGAGTCCACGGGCCAGTCCGTCCGACTCAGTGCCTCCCGCCGGCCGCCTCGTTCATAAGATGGCCCACGTGGACGACGACGCGATCGGGGAGATTCTCGTCCCCGCCGATGACCTGGAGAGGCGGGTCCGTGAGCTCGCGGCCGACGTTTCGCGCGACTACGCCGGCAAGGACCTTGTGCTGGTTGGCGTGCTCAAGGGCGCCGTGTTCTTCCTCTCGGACCTGATGCGCCAACTCGACGTTCCGTGCGAGGTGGACTTCATGGCGGTCGCCTCGTATGGCTCGGCGACCAAGTCCTCCGGGGTCGTGCGGATCCTCAAGGACCTCGATGCCGTGATCGAGGATCGCGACGTGCTGATCGTCGAGGACATCGTCGACTCGGGGCTCACGCTGCAATATCTGTTGCGAAATCTCGCGGGCAGGAACCCGCGGTCGCTGGAGGTCTGCGCGCTGCTGATCAAGCCCGAGCGCCGCAAGGTCGATCTACACACGCGATACGTCGGATTCGAGATCCCCAATACGTTTGCGATCGGTTACGGTCTCGACTACCTGGAGCGGCACCGCAACTTGCCGTTCGTGGCGGCGTTGAAGGAATGAGTGCCGGCCACCGTTGTATTCGAATGCGGCCGAAGATCGACCCAGAGAGCCTCGCCGGAGGCCGAAACCTAACTGCTAGGCTTGATGATTCCGCTTCTGACCCGGCGCAGCGACAGCGCGGACTTTTCTTATGAGTAGGTTCTTCAAGAGCGCAGCATTCCCGATCCTAATCGTGGTGGTGCTCGCGTTCTTCGCCCAGAAGTTGATTGGCAACTCGAGCCACTCGACGCACTACTCCTTCGGGAACCTGCTCACGCAGCTCGAGAACAGCCAGGTCAAGACGCTGACGCTGAAGGAGAAGGACAACACCGCCAGCGTCACGCTGCTCCCGCAGTACGGCGGTAGCAAGTACTCGGTCGGGTACCCCGACCAGTACACGCCGACTCTGATCAACCTGGCTCACGACAAGATCACGGACCAGAGCCAGTTCGACATCCAGGGCAAGGCGAGCAACGGCTGGCTGTCGCTGCTCACCTACATCCTGCCGTTCGTGATCTTCATCGGCTTCTGGATCTTCCTGATGAACCAGGTTCAAGGCGGCGGCTCCAAGGTGATGTCGTTCGGCAAGTCGCGCGCCAAGCGAATGTCGGTTGACTCTCCGAAAATCACGTTCCGTGACGTCGCCGGGGTCGACGAAGCCGTTGAGGAGTTGCACGAGATCAAGGAGTTCCTCGAGAACCCGAAGAAATTCCAGGCGCTCGGCGCCCGCATCCCCAAGGGCGTGCTCCTGTACGGGCCGCCTGGAACCGGAAAGACGCTGCTCGCCCGCGCGGTCGCCGGCGAAGCAGGGGTGCCGTTCTTCTCGATCTCCGGATCTGACTTCGTCGAGATGTTCGTCGGCGTCGGCGCCTCGCGTGTACGCGACCTGTTCGAGCAGGCCAAGCAGAACTCCCCCTGCATCATCTTTATGGACGAGATCGACGCCGTCGGACGCCACCGCGGCGCCGGCCTCGGCGGCGGTCACGACGAGCGCGAGCAGACGCTCAACCAGCTGCTCGTCGAGATGGACGGCTTCGAGATGAAGGACAACATCATCTTGATCGCCGCGACCAACCGTCCCGACATCCTCGACCCGGCGCTGCTGCGCCCGGGCCGGTTCGACCGGCAGATCGTCGTCGACAGGCCCGACCGCAACGGCCGCAAGAAGATCCTCGAGGTCCACACCCGCGGCAAGCCGCTCGCGCGTGAGATCGACGTCGACGTGCTCGCCGGCCAGACCCCCGGGTTCACCGGCGCCGACCTCTCGAACCTCGTCAACGAAGCTGCGCTGCTCTCGGCCCGCAACGGCAAGCGCGAGATCACTCAGGTCGAGCTCGAAGAGGGGATCATGCGCGTGATCGCGGGTCCCGAGAAGAAGACCCGAGTGATGAGTGAGAAGGAGCGGCTGATCACGGCCTACCACGAGATGGGTCACGCGATCGTCGGCCATTACCTCGAGCACTCGGACCCGATCCACAAGATCTCGGTGGTCTCTCGAGGCCAGGCGCTCGGCTACACGATTGCGCTGCCCGGCGAGGACAAGTTCCTGACCACCCGCGCCGAGCTCCAGGACACGATGTCGATGACGCTCGGCGGCCGCGCCGCGGAGGAGCTGATCTTCGGCGAGGTGACGACCGGCGCCTCCAACGACCTCGAGAAGGTCACCGCGACCGCCAAGCAGATGGTTATGCGGTTCGGCATGTCGGACAAGCTCGGGCCGCGCGTGTTCGGTCATGACCACGGCCAGCCGTTCCTCGGCCGCGAGTTCTCCGCCGAGCCCGACTACTCCGACGAGATCGCACGCGAGATCGACGACGAGATCCGCCGCATGATCGAGACCGCGCACGTACAGGCCAAGGAGATCCTCACCGAGTACCGGGCATCGCTCGACAAGCTCTCGCAGGTCCTGCTCAAGCGCGAGACGATCGAGAAGCTCGAGTTCGAGGCGCTGCTTGACGGGCAGACTGAGGAGGAAGTGTTCGGCGCCGAGGCGCCGCCTCCGCCCGAGATCCCGATGCCGCCGGCCGCGGGCGAGCGCGCGGGTCGCGATGCGCCACGGCCGCTGCCCCGTCCGGGCCTCGCCGGCGGCACCGCCGAGTAGCTACTCGGCATCCTCAGCGGCGACTAACTCGTGAGCGGCGGGTTGAGCCCGCGGGCGTGGCATTCGGCCAGGCCCTTGGTCAATCCTGGCCCGCCGTGCAGTGCCGGCGGCTTGGCGAATGCGGGCTTTGAGAAGTCGAAGTAATCGGTCATCGGCTGTGCGTTGGCGTCGCGGAAGGTCATCGCCGGCAGGTTCCACTTGCGTTCGATGAACGCCAGGATCGAAGTGTGGTCCTGGACGACGTTCGAGACGTAGTTGCGCTTGGCCCACGGTGAGACGACGAATAGCGGCACGCGGAAGCCGTAGCGGTCGTAGGCGCCGGGCAGGTCGCCGGGAGCGAGCATCGGTGCGATCGAGTCGGGCTTGATCGCACGCGGCGGCGGCACGTGGTCGTAGTAGCCGCCGTGCTCGTCGTAGGTTATGAACAGGGCCGTGTGCTTCCACGACGGGGCGTGCGTCAGCATCTGCACGACCTGCGCGACGAACCGCTCGCCGAGTTGGATGTCCTGAGGGTTCTCCTCCGACGTCGTCGTGTAGTTGGGGTCCAGGAACGTGAACTGCGGTAGCCGCCCGGCCGCGACATCGCCGGCGAACCGGTCAAAACTGCGAAAGCGCTTGTGGCGCGCGGGCGTGAACGTGTTCGGGACGATCAGCGCGCTCGGGGCATTCTGGTAGTAGTTGGCCCAGTCGATGTGGTGCTCATCGAGCCGGTCGAAGATCGTGCCGTTCGCCGCCGGGACCGAGAACGTCACGTTGTTGGTCGCGATCGTCCCCGACGCCGTGCCGGTGAACAGGAAGCGGCGGTTCGGGTAGGTCTGCGCGAGCACCGAGCAGAAGAACCGCTGCCCGAACGGGAAGTGCCGTGCGAGCGAGTAGGTGAACGGCAGGTCGCGGCTGTCGGACAGCTCCATCGCGACGGGGCCGCTGGCCTTGACGAACCCGTCGTTGCGGCCGTTGTCGTAGGACTCGTGGCTCGAGTTCCAGTTCTGGCTCGGGGAGCCGTCGGGGCACGGCGACGGCGCGAGGTTGGCGAACACCTTGCGCCCGGTCGCGTCGACGTTGAAGTTCGTCAACTTGCCGTGCTTACGGGTCAGCCCGTCGACGTGCGCGCGGCCGGGAACCTGGAACGGCACCAGTCCGAGCAGGTTGTCGAACGAGTGGTTCTCCATCATCACCACGACGACGTGCTTGATCTCCGGGATGCTCTCGTGGCCCGCCGGCATGTGCGGGAAGGGTCGGCTGTCGGGCTTGCGCAGATGGCCGGCCGCATCGAGCACGGGCTTGGCCCATGCCGGAAGCGCGTGTGTCGCGAGCACACCGGCGCCCACGCCGGCGGCCCCGCGCAGCAGCATGCGGCGGGTGACCGCGCCGTCGGCTCCGAGCAGCGACAGGGGATCACGGTCAGGCTTGATCACGGCGGGCACGATATACGGCTGCGGGGATCGGATGTCACCAGGGCGTGACTACGCTTGTTCTCGATGCCCGACGAGACTCGCGAGAGTGGCCTCGCCCGCGCTTTGCTGACCGCCACGCGCGTGTGGCTCCCGCTGGCGATTGCGGCCGTGGGCATCGCCGCCGTGATCGCCGCCGGCGCCGGCTCGAGCTCGATACTCGCCGGGGCCGGCGTCGCGCTCGTGCTTGCGGCCGTTGTCGTGTGGATGATCAACTGGATGTACAGGATGAGCGTTGAGTCAAACCGCGACCGTGAGCGCGAGGAGCGCGCGCGCGAGTACTTCGACGTGCACGGCCGCTGGCCCGACGAGGACTAGGGTCACGGGTGCACTGGTGAGCGATTTCCGGATCATGGGGGTCGTCAACGTCACGCCCGACTCGTTCTCCGACGGCGGGCGTTACCTCGACGCACGCGCGGCGATCGCGCACGGGCTCGAGCTCGAGCTCGAAGGCGCGGCGATTCTCGATATCGGCGGCGAGTCGACGCGGCCGGGCGCCGATGCGGTCGGCGAGCAGGAGGAGCTGCGTCGCGTGATCGGAGTGATCGAGGGGCTGGTGTCCGCGGGCACGCGCGCGCAGATCTCGATCGACACGTCCAAGAGCACAGTCGCCGCGCGCGCGCTCGAGGCCGGCGCGACCTATGTCAACGACGTGACCGCATTTCGCGCCGACCCGGAGCTCGCCGACGTGGTCGCGCACGCCGGCGCCGAGTGCTGCGTGATGCACATGCTCGGGGACCCCCGCACGATGCAGGACGACCCGCGCTACGGCGACGTCGTCGACGACATTCGGGCATTCCTCGAGGAGCGCCTGGAGTTCGCGATCTCCCGCGGCATCGAGCGCCGGCGAGTGATGCTCGATCCGGGCATCGGCTTCGGAAAGACGGTTGCGCACAATCTCGAGCTGCTGCAGCGCCTCGACGAGCTCGTGGCGATTGGCCAGCCACTCGTGATCGGCACCTCGCGAAAGTCGTTTCTGGGCAAGATCACCGGTCGCGACTCCGACCACCGCGTCGCCGCGACCGTCGCGACGAACGTGCTCGCGTACGAGCGCGGCGCCCGCATCTTCCGCGTGCACGACGTCGCGCCGGTGTACGACGCACTCGCGGTGACGGCTGCTACGGTCACCGCGCAATGGCCGACCCCGACGAGTACGACGACGTAGACGACGAGGACGAAGGCCACCCCGAGCCCGAGGTGACGATCGAGATCACCGGGCTGTCGCTGTTCACCCACGTCGGGGTGACGGCGGCCGAGCGGGAGGTCGGTCAGCGCCTGCTGCTCGACATCCGGATCGACCTTGGCGACTGCGATGCGACCGTCACCGACCGCGTCGAGGACACGGTCGACTACGCGCAGGTCTGCGACGTCGTCAACCTCGTCGCCCAGCAGCGCTCCTACAAGACGCTCGAGCGGCTGTGCGCGGCGATCGCCGACCGCCTGATCGAGCAGTACGACGTGAACGCCGTGTGGGTCAAGGCGGCAAAGCCCGAGCCGCCGCTTCACCTGGTCGTCACCGAGGTGTCGGTCGAGCTCTGGCGCGAGGCCGAGTGACGGCTGCGCAGGTCGGCTACCTCGGCCTCGGGTCCAACATCGGTGACCGCCGGGCGCAGCTCGCGAGCGCGGTCGCGGCGCTGCCGCAACGCGGCGTCGAAGTGCTCGCGTCGTCGTCGGTCTACGAGACCGAGCCAGTCGGGCTCGTGCTCGACCAGCGCGACTTCTACAACGCCTGCATCCGGATCGGCACCGAGCACGGGCCCGAGCAACTGCTCGACGCGTGTAAGGACGTCGAGCGCGCTCAGGGCCGCGAGCCCGGCGGCGTGCGCCACGGACCGCGCCCGATCGATGTCGACGTGCTGTTGCTCGACTCGCTCGAGCACTCGTCGCAGCGGCTGACGCTGCCCCACCCCGAGGTGCTGTCGCGCCGGTTCGTGCTGGTGCCGCTGCTCGAGCTCGATCCCGAGCTGACGCTGCCCGACGGCCGTCGCGCCGCCGACGGCCTCGCGGCGCTCGGCGGGGGGCAGGACGTGCGGCGCGTCGGCGAACCGCTCATCTAGACACTAGGGTTTCGCCATGCTCCTCGTCGTCGACGTCGGCAACACCCAGACGCACTTCGGCGTGTTCCGCAAAGGCGAGGACACGATCAGCGAGAGCTGGCGGTTTGCGACCGTACGCGAGTCGACCGGCGACGAGCTGGGCGCCGCGCTGTCGAACCTGCTCGCACTGCGCGGGCTGTCTCCCGACGAGATCGAGGACTCGATCGTCTCGTCGACCGTGCCGCAGCTCTCAGAGCAGTGGACGCTGATGGCGCAGCGCTATCTGCGCAAGCCGATGCTGGTCGTCGGGCCCACGATCCGCACGGGGATGCCGATCCGGATGGACAACCCGCACGAGGTCGGCGCCGACCGGCTCGTCAATGCGGTCGCCGCCTACGAGCACGTCCGCGGGCCGTGCGTGATCGTCGACTTCGGCACCGCGATCACCTACGACGTGGTCTCGGCCGCCGGCGAGTATCTCGGCGGGATCATCACGCCCGGGGCCGAGATCTCGATCGACGCGCTGTACGAGCGCGCGGCGAAGCTCCCGAAGGTCGAACTCTCAGCGCCGCGGTCGTTGATCGGCAAGTCGACCGTCGATGCGATCCGCAGCGGCATCGTCTACGGCTTTGCCGCGCAGGTCGAGGGGATCGTCGGGCGGCTGCGGGTCGAGCTCGGCTCCAACATCCGCGTGATCGCGACCGGCGGCCTCGCGGGCGCGCTCGTCCCGTTCGTGCGCGAGATGATCGACGAGGTCGACGATCAGCTCACGCTGACCGGGCTTCGGCTGATCTGGGAGCGGAATCGGAGCTGATCGCCGGGATCGGGACCTCCGGCGTGCGCGCCACGGTCGCGGCCAGGATCAGGAACACGAGGCGGCGGCGGTTGTTGGGCTCGACTGCGGCCACTTCCTCGTAGTTGTCAAGCAGCGATGCGATCGCGGCGAATATCGGCGCGTCGTCGATGTCGTCGGGGACGTCGCACGCCAGCCGCGCCAGCGCGAGCATCTCGGTCGCGGCCTCGGCGCCGCCGCGCATCGTCGCAATCGCGCCGAGCAGCAGGAACTCCGACACGCGGTCGAGCAGCACGTGCGGCGCGCGCTCGTGTTCGCCGACGGCCGGGCCGACGGACTGCAGCGGCTCGCCCGCGGCCATCCGCAGTGACTGGCCCGAGGCGATCGAGCGGACCTGCTCGGCCGACAGCCCGACCTGGAGCGCCGAGCGCAGCTGGAACGCGGCCGACACGGCGGTCGCCCCGTACGGTGCGTCGGACGCGAACACGATCTGCCCCGGCGGCACCAGCGAGAACAGCGACAGCATGTCGGCCGGCATCCACCACGCCGTGTCGAACAGCAGGTTCGGGTGGTCGGGCGCGACGCGCCAGATCCACGACAGGTCGCAGATGCCCGCGTGGGCGAGGATCAGCCGCGCGTCGGGGAACTCGCCGGCGAGCTCCACCGCATGCAGCCCGAGCGCCGGGATCCCACGCCCGGCGTGAATCAGCACCGGCAGCTTGCGCTCGTGCGCGAGCGCGATCAGCGGCCGCACGCCGGGGTTGTCGAGCGTGAACTTCTCTGCGCGCGGGTGCAGCTTGATCCCGCGCGCGCCCGCGTCGAGGCACCGCTCGGCCTCTTGCAGCGCGCCGTTATGGGGGTTGACGCGGCAGAACGGGACGAGCAACCCGTTGTGCTCGCCGGCGGCCGCGATCACCACGTCGTTGGCCGCCGGATAGCCGTCGGGCTCGTGGAACGGGAACATGAAGGCGCCGCGCGCGTTGGCGCGCTCGAGCCCCGCGACCAGCTCCTCGGGACTCTGCTTCATCCCGTCGGGATCGTTGAAGCCGACGTGCGTGTGCGCGTCGAACAGCTCCAGTCCCGGCACCTGGTCGGTGACGATCTCGGTCCAGGGGCTGAGCAGTTCGAAGATATCCATGACCTGGATTCGTACCATGAAACCGATGGAGCGAGCGCTGACCGACACTTGGACGCTGGGCGGGATCCCGATTCCCAACCGGGTTGTGCTGGCGCCGCTGGCCGGGATCGGCAACTGGTTCGTCCGCCTTCAGGCCAAGCGCTACGGCGCCGGGCTGGTCGTTTCGGAGATGGTCTCGAGCTTCGCGATCCACTACCGCAACGAGCGCACCTGCACCGAGCTGCTGCGAATCCATCCCGACGAGCATCCGGTGTCGGTCCAGCTGTTCGGCCACGACCCCGAGGTGATGGCCTCGGCCGCCGAGCGCGTCGCAGCAGCGGGCGCCGACATGATTGATCTGAACATGGGCTGCCCGGTCCCCAAGGTCTGCAAGACCGGCGCCGGCGCTGCGCTGCTGGAGGATCCCGCGCTGGCGGTGGCGCTCGCGCGGGCGGCGGCTCGCGGCAGCGGCCTGCCGGTCACCGTCAAGCTGCGGACGGGGCTGCGCCCCGGCGACGACAGCGGCGTGAGGACGGCACGGGCGCTCGCATACGAGGGCGGCGTCGCCGGCCTGTCGATCCACCCGCGCCACGCCTCGCAGCGGCACAAGGGCAAGCCCGACTACGAGCTCGCGCGCGAGCTCGTCGAGGAGCTGCCGGTGCCGGTGCTGATCTCCGGCGGCCTGCACACCGCCGAGAAAGCCCGCGACGCGTTCGAGCAGACAGGTGCCGCGGGAGTGCTCCTCGCCCGCGGCTCGCTCGGCAACCCGTGGCTGTTCGAGCAGCTGCTCGGCCGCCGTAGCGTCGATCCCGACCGCGCGGAGATCATTGACGAGCTCGAATGGGTGCTCGCGTGCGCGCGCGAGCACCTGGGAGAAGAGCGCGCCACGCGCTACCTGCGCAAGTTCTACCCGTGGTACGTCGAGCGGCTCGCACCGCCGCCCGCGACGGCGCGGGCGCTTCAGGCCGCGCTTCAGACCGCGCCGACGCTCGAGGCGGCGCGGGCGCTGCTGGACGGGGCGCCGACGGTCGCGGTCGCGCCTCTCTGAACCGGCGCGCGCGTCCCCTACGCGTGTGTAGGGTGCCCGACTCGGCTTCGGGAGACATCGGGAGGAATACGTGGGTTCAGGATTCCGTCGGTTGCTGATCGGCGCGCGCTGTGTCGTCTTGGCGTTCGTGGCGAGCTGCTCGCTGCTGGTCGCTGTCGCGCCCGCGGGCGCGCAGGTCGAGCCCTACGCGACCAACGACTTCGGCGGCTTTCGCAACATCCTGCCCCCAGGGACCAATGGCCTGGTCAACGCGCCGCAGCTGGCGGCGTGGGAATCGGCCAAGCAGCGCCCGGCCCACAACGACGACCAGCTGCAGATGTACGCGAACCTTGCGACCGCGGTTCCGAACATCACCGCCTCGCACAGCGCCGACTTCTACAAGGACGCGACGTTCGGCGTGCCGGCCGGCGAGGTCGCGTCGAGCGAGAGCCCCGAGACCGGAGTCGTGATCGAGCGCGACAAGAACTTCGGCGTGCCGCACATCTACGGCGACACGCGCGCCGAGCTGATGTTCGGGATCGGCTACGCGACCGGAGAGGACCGCCTGTTCTTCATCGACGCGCTGCGCCACGCCGGCGAGGGCGACCTCGCGCAGTTCGCCGGCGGCGCGAACGCCTCGATGGATGCGCAGGTCTGGGCGAACGAGCCCTACACCCAGCAGGACCTCGTCAACCAGGTCCAGTACGGGCTCGCGCATTCGGCCGACGGCCCGCAGATCCTGTCCGACGCGACGAACTACGTCGCCGGGATCAACGCCTACATCGCCAAGGCGCAGAACCCGCTGTTCACCGGGACGATGATGCCGGCCGAGTACCTGGCGCTGGGGATGACCGGACCGCAGCCGTTCACGGTTGAGGACCTCGTCAAGATCGCGACGCTGGTCGGCGGGATCTTTGGCAACGGCGGCGGCGAGCAGCTCTCCAACGCCGTCCTCTACGAAGGGCTCAAGCAGAAGTTCGGCAAGGAAAGGCGAACCGTCGCCGGCTCGCCCGAGCCGCTGCCCAAGCGCGGCTGGCTGCCGGCGAAGTCCAAGGACACCTCCGGCTTCGGCACGCTGATGAGCTTCGTCGACCCGTCGGATCCCGAGGCGCCGACGACCGTGCACGGGAAATCGTTCCCCTACCAGACGCTTCCGGCCCCCGGCAACCGCACCCGCAGTCACGTCGCGCTGCCCGACCCAGGCTCGGTCAAGTACACCAACGACGTGGTCTCAGGCTCGCTGCCGGCGGGGCAGACGAGCGGCTCGAACGGCAGCGCCGGTCCCGGCAACACCGGCTCGGGTGGCTCGGGCTCCTCGGGCGGATCATCGGGGCTTCCCGGCGTCCCGGGCCTGCCGGGACTGGGCGGCACGATCGCCGGTGGCCTGATCGGCGGCAAGCGCAGCATGTCCAACGCGCTGCTGGTCAGCGCCGCCCACAGCGTCAGCGGCC
The DNA here is from genome assembly GCA_036490775.1 of Solirubrobacteraceae bacterium. Classification (GTDB taxonomy): domain Bacteria; phylum Actinomycetota; class Thermoleophilia; order Solirubrobacterales; family Solirubrobacteraceae; genus Palsa-465. The sequence continues at coordinate 21,922 of DASXDD010000139.1, forward strand.
ACCCGCTGGCAGTGATGGGCCCCCAGGTCTCCTACTACGCGCCCGAGATCCTGATGGAGGAGGACATCCACGGTCCTGGGATCGCGGCCGACGGCGCGGCGTTCCCAGGGGTCAACCTGTACGTCGAGCTCGGACACGGCGAGGACTACGCGTGGTCTGCAACCTCAGCCGGGCAGAACATCGTCGACACGTTCGCGGTGCCGTTGTGCAACCCCGACGGCAGCAAGGCGGCGACGTCCTCGAACTTCTACCTGCTCAACGGCAAGTGCACGCAAATGGAGACGCTGACGCGCACCGAGTCGTGGCAGCCGAACCTCGCCGACTCGACGCCTGCCGGCTCGATGACGCTGCAAACGCAGCGCACCGCCTACGGGATCGTGATCGGGCGGGCGACGATCGCCGGCAAGCCGGTCGTCTACACCAACCTGCGCTCGACCTACATGCACGAGCTCGACTCGGCGCTCGGCTTCGAGCAGTTCAACGAGCCGGCGCTGATGCGAAGCCCTCAGGCCTTCATGAAGGCCGCAAGCAACGTCCAGTACACGTTCAACTGGTTCTACACCGACGACAAGCACATCGCCTACTTCAACTCCGGGCTCAATCCGGTGCGCGCGGCCGGCACCGACCCGCTGTTCCCGACGTGGGCGAAGTACCCGTGGCGCGGGTACCACGGCGCCGCAGCGATGACGCCGACGAGCCTGACCGAGGTCCAGACCCCGCCGAAAGCGCATCCGCAGGCGATCGACCAGTCGTTCCTGACGAGTTGGAACAACAAGCAGGCGCCGGGCTACAACGACGCCGCCACCGGCCAGCAGTACTCGTCGGTGTTCCGCTCCCAGCTGCTGGACAACAACATCAACCACTACATGGCCGTCGACCACGGCAAACTGACGCTCGCCGACCTGATCAACGCGATGGGCAACGCCGGCACCCAGGACCTGCGCGGCATCGAGGCGCTGCCCTTCGCGCTCAAGGTGATCGGCCACCCGAGCGACCCGGCGCTCGCCAACGCGGTCAGGCTGCTGTCAGCCTGGGTTGCCAGCGGCGCGCACCGGATCAACCGCCAGAGTCCCGGAGCGAGCGGCAACTACGAGCAGAGCGACGCGGTGCGTCTAATGGACGCCTGGTGGCCGCTGCTGGTCCGGGCCGAGTTCCAGCCGGTGCTCGGACCGGGGCTGCTCGACGAGATCGAGAACGACTTCCCGATCAACGACGAGCCGGGCCACGGCGTCTCGGGACCCCACCTGGGCTCGTCCTTCGACGTCGGCTTCTACGGGATCGTCCAGAAGGACCTTCGATCGGCTTTGGGCCGCAAGGTCCGGGGCCCGCTGAACCGCGTGTACTGCGGCAAGGGCAAGCGATCCGCCTGCCGGACGGCGCTCGAGGCGTCGCTGCGCCAGGCGATCGGCGAGTCGCCGCAGCAGGTCTATCCGGCCGACAGCGTTTGCGCGGCTGGCGACCAGATGTGCTCGGATTCGATCCAGTTCAAGCCGATCGGCGCGATCAGCCAGCCGTTGATCGAGTGGATCAACCGGCCGACCTTCCAGCAGGCCGACGAGATTCAGGGACACGGCGCGCGCTAGTACGGCGCGGGCCGCGGCAGGAGTTGTGAAGGGCCGCGTCGCGGGCTGTCTATACTCATCCGCCCACGGCACAGGGACGTCGCCTGGGTTCCCGCTTTCACGGCGGGTTTTCTCGTAAAAGCACGCCAAGTACAGGGTTTTACGCAATGCCTAAGGACGTCATCCTCACACCAGAAGGGCTGGCCAACCTCAAGTCTGAGTTGGACCACCTCTCGACCGCCCGGCGACGGGAGATCGCGGCCCGGATCAAGGAGGCCCGCGAGTTCGGAGACATCTCCGAGAACGCCGAGTACGACGACGCCAAGAACGAGCAAGCGATGCTCGAGGCGCGGATCGCACAGCTCGAGGAGAAGCTGCGATCGGCGACCGTGATCGACCAGTCCGATCTCGGCACCGACGTCGTTCGCGTGGGCTCGGTCGTCCACGTCAAGGACGAGGGCGGCAAGTCGACCAAGTACACGATCGTCGGCTCCGCCGAGGCGAACCCCACCGAGGCGAAGCTGTCCAACGAGTCGCCGGTCGGCAAGGCGCTGCTCGGCCGCAAGCGAGGCGAAGAGGTCTCCTTTTCGACCCCGCGCGGCGAGCGACACCTGAAGATCACCAAGATCGACGTCGTCACCAGATAGGAAGGCGCCCGCCCTGGGCGACGAACCCGCAGACGTCTTTGCCACTCGCCGACGAAAGCTCGATGCACTTCGGGCTGCCGGCGTCGACCCGTTCCCGCATGAGTACAAGGGCGTCGAGCCAATCTCGGCCGTGCGCGAACAGCACGGCTCGCTGACGCCGGGAGAGGAGACGACCGTCAGCCACCGGGTTGCCGGGCGGCTGGCCGCGCGCCGCGGTCAGGGCAAGATGGCGTTCCTGGACCTCGTCGACCGTTCGGGGCGGATCCAGCTCCAGGCGCGCGTCGACGACCTCGGCGCCGTAGGCATGGAGCGCCTGCTCGACCTCGATCTCGGCGACCTCGTCGGGATCGACGGGATCGCGTTCTCGTCGCGGCGCGGCGAGCTGACGCTGCGCGTGATGTCGTTCGAGCTGCTGGCGAAGTCGCTGCGCCCGCCGCCCGAGAAGCACCACGGTCTGAAGGACACCGAGACGCGCTTTCGCCGTCGTGAGCTCGACCTGATCGCCAACGATCAGGCCCGCGAGCTGTTCATCGTGCGGGCCAAGGTGATCACCGCGATCCGCCGGTTCCTCGACGACGCGGGCTTCATCGAGGTCGAGACGCCGGTGCTTCAGCCGCTCTACGGGGGTGCGCTCGCGCGGCCGTTCACGACCCACCACAACGCGCTGAACCGCGAGCTGTACCTGCGGATCGCCACCGAGCTGTACCTCAAGCGCCTGATCGTGGGCGGGCTCGAGCGCGTCTATGAGCTGGGCAAGGACTTTCGCAACGAGGGCGTCGACACCACCCACAACCCCGAGTTCACGATGCTCGAGTTCTACGAGGCCTACGCGGACTACCTCGACGTCGCCGAGCGCTGCGAGCAGCTAGTCGCCTATGTCGCCGATCAGGTCGGTTACTCGGGCGAGGTCTCGCTGGCGCCACCGTGGCGGCGCGAGACGGTCGCCGGCGCGATTCTCGACCGCACCGGAATCGACATCCTCGCGCTGCCCGAACGCGATCAGCTCGCCGCGGCATTGCGCGAGCGGGGGCTCGAGGCGCCGCCGGACGACACCTGGTCGCAGCTCGTCGATGAGCTGCTGTCAAAGCACGTTGAGCCGACGCTGATCGAGCCCACGTTCTTGCTCGACTACCCGGTCGCGATGTCGCCGTTTGCCAAGCGCCACCGGTCCGCCGAGGGGCTGGTCGAGCGCTTCGAGGCGTACGTCGGCGGGATGGAGTTCGCCAACGCGTTCACCGAGCTCAACGACCCCGACGAGCAGCGGCGACGATTCGAATCCCAGCGCGAGCTCGCGGGCGCCGGCGACGATGAGACCCAGCCCTATGACGAGGGGTTCGTCGAGGCGCTCGAGCAGGGCATGCCGCCGACCGGCGGGATCGGGATCGGGATCGATCGGCTCGTGATGGCGCTCACCGGGATGCGCTCGATTCGCGAAGTCGTGCTGTTCCCCGCGATGCGCGACTGACGCGGTCTTAATGCGCGACTGACGCGGTCTTGATGCGCGACTGACGCGGTTCTTATCTTGTCCGCGTTCTACCGGCGCTAACGTAGGTACGGATGCCGTTCAATTGGCGAGCCATGAACAAGGGCTTACATGGGTCCGACATGCTCGTTGAGTGCGTCAGGGCTGCTGGTAGACTGGGATATGGCCGCAGGGAGATCCGTTTCGACTCATCCAAAGCGACGGCCCAGTCGTAAGACATGGGAAGAGCGGAGTAGTTCGCGTCCCCGCAGTTGTTTAGGCCTTTGACGAGTTCGGCAGCGTAGGAGAGAGACAGCCCGGAAAATCGCAACGACCGACTGCCCGAGTACCCGCCACACCAAGAGAGACTTATGTTCGAGCGATTTACAGAGCGAGCGCGCCAGGTTGTCGTTCTGGCCCAAGAAGAGGCGCGTACTCTCAAGCACAACTACATCGGCACGGAGCACATCCTGCTGGGCCTGCTGCGCGAGGAGGAGGGCCTTGCGGCCCGGGTGCTCGAGTCGTTGGACATCACAGTTGAGCGAGTGCGGGCCCAGGTCGTCCGGATCGTTGGCTCGGGCGAAGAGGTCACGTCAGGCCAGATTCCGTTCACGCCGCGGGCCAAGAAGGTGCTCGAGCTGGCGCTGCGCGAAGCGCTGAGCCTCGGCCACAACTACATCGGCACCGAGCACATCCTGCTCGGCCTGGTCCGCGAGAACGAGGGCGTCGCCGCCCGCATCCTGCTGGACTTCGATGCAGACTCCGAGAAGATCCGCAACGAGGTCATCCGGATGCTGTCGGGCCCAGGCAGCCGCCGCGGCTCCAGTGGCGCCGGTGCGGCCGCGGGCGCAGCGGCACCTGGCGAGGGCAAGAAATCTTCCAAGCTGCTCGACCAGTTCGGGCGCAACCTGACCAAGCTCGCCTCCGAGGGCAAGCTGGATCCGGTCGTCGGTCGCGAGACCGAGATCGAGCGGATCATGCAGATCCTCTCGCGCCGGACTAAGAACAACCCGGTGCTCGTCGGCGAGCCCGGCGTCGGCAAGACTGCCGTCGTCGAGGGCCTCGCACAGCGGATCACGCACGGCGACGTGCCCGAGCTGCTCAAGGGCAAGCAGATCTACACCCTCGACCTCGCGGCCCTCGTCGCCGGCTCCAAGTACCGCGGCGAGTTCGAGGAGCGCCTGAAGAAGGTGATGAAGGAGATCACCCAGCGCGGCGACATCATCCTCTTCATCGACGAGCTCCATAACCTCGTCGGCGCCGGCGCCGCCGAGGGCGCGATCGACGCCGCGTCGATCCTCAAGCCGGCCCTCGCGCGCGGCGAGCTGCAGACGATCGGCGCGACGACGCTCGAGGAGTACCGCAAGTACCTCGAGCGTGACTCGGCGCTCGAGCGTCGCTTCCAGCAGATCCGCGTCGAGCAGCCCTCGACCGAGGAGACGGTCCAGATCCTCACCGGCCTGCGCGATCGCTACGAGCAGCACCACAAGGTGAACATCACCGACGAGGCGCTCGCGGCGGCCGCCGACCTTGCCGACCGCTACATCTCCGACCGGTTCCTGCCGGACAAGGCGATCGACCTGATCGACGAGGCCGCGTCCCGGATGCGGATCAAGTCGATGACCTCCCCGCCGGTGTACCGCGAGCTCGAGGACGAGATCGAGGAGACCCGCCGCGCCAAGGAGGCCGCGATCGAGGCCCAGGAGTTCGAGAAGGCCGCGAACCTCCGGGATAAGGAGCGGCGGCTGACGCAGAAGAAGCGCGAGCTGGCCGAGCAGTGGGAGGCCGGCGAGTCGACCGAGCGTCCCTCGATCGGCGAGGAGGAGATCGCCGACATCGTCTCGATGTGGACCGGCATCCCGGTGTTCAAGCTGACCGAGGCCGAGACGGCGAAGCTGATGCGCATGGAGGACGAGCTCCACAAGCGCGTCATCGGCCAGCACGCCGCGGTGCAGGTCATCTCGAAGGCGATCCGGCGCTCGCGCGCGGGCCTCAAGGATCCCAAGCGCCCGACCGGCTCGTTCATCTTCCTGGGCCCGTCCGGCGTGGGCAAGACCGAGCTGGCGCGGACGCTCGCCGAGTTCCTGTTCGGCGACGAGGACTCGATGATCCGCATCGACATGTCGGAGTACATGGAGAAGCACGCCGTGTCCCGGCTGGTCGGCTCGCCTCCCGGCTACATCGGCTACGACGAGGGCGGGCAGCTCACCGAGGCGGTGCGCCGCAAGCCCTACAGCGTCCTGCTGCTCGACGAGATCGAGAAGGCCCACCCGGACGTCTTCAACATCCTGCTCCAGATCCTGGAGGACGGGCGGTTGACGGACGCCCAGGGCCGCACGGTCGACTTCCGGCACTGCATCGTGATCATGACCTCGAACATCGGCGCCTCCGAGATCGCTCGGAACACGCCGCTGGGCTTCGCCGTCTCCGACGACGAGACGGGGATCACCTACGACGACATGAAGAACCGGATCATGGGCGAGCTGAAGAAGGTCTTCCGGCCCGAGTTCCTGAACCGGATCGACGAGGTCATCGTCTTCCACAAGCTCTCCAAGGTCGAGATCAAGGTCATCGTGGAGCTGCTGCTGCGCCGCGTGCGCGAGTCGATGGCCGATCGCGACCTCCAGCTCGAGCTGTCGGAACCGGCGAAGGACTTCCTCGTCGAGAAGGGCTGGGACCCGGCGATGGGCGCCCGTCCGTTGCGCCGCGCGATCCAGCGCTACATCGAGGATCCGCTCGCCGACTTCGTCCTGCGCTCGCAGGTGCCATCGGGTTCGACCGTCCTGGTCGAGCCGGGCGCGCCCGACACCGAGGACGACGAGGTCAAGCTGTCGGTGA
>DASXDD010000140.1:0-6295 GCA_036490775.1 Solirubrobacteraceae bacterium
CGGCAGCCCTACCGAGCCCGCCGGCATCGACGCCTCCGACGGCGTCCACGATCCGCCTCGCTCGGTCAGCAGCAGCCCTTGCTCGTTGTTGACGTTGTCGAGGTAGGTGCCGACGGCCGAGCAGTTGCCCGGCGAGTTGCATGACACGGCCTGACCCACGGAGTCCGCCAGCGCCCCACTCGGCGCGACCGCTGCTGCCGCGAAGGCGGCCGCCACGAAGAGCGCCGCAATCGACGTCCTCACACCCAGGTGAGCTCCCAAGCCAGCCATGCGGGCACGGCCAGCATACATCGGCCCAGACGCGCCCTCGCGGGTTAACAAGCGCTGCCGAAAACGCCCAATAACTCCGCGGTTGTTGGGCCTCAGCTAACGGCGCGCAGCAGCGCAGTCGCGGCCGCGGCGCTGAGCACGACGACGACCAGCGGCGCGCGCAGCGCGATCGCCGTGCCCGCGACGGCGAGCCCGCCCAGCCTTGCGTCGATCACTAGCGAGTGGCCGGGGCCGCTCGCGGTCTCGGTGATCACGAGCGCGGTCAGCAGCGCCGGCGCGAGCATCGGGATCACCCGGGCGAGCAGGCGGGGGAGGTCGCGGCCGCCGAACACGACCGGGCCGAACGCCTTGATCGCCGCGGTCGTCAGCGTCAGCCCGGCGACCGTGATCCAGACGGTGGCGGTCATCTCCGGATGCCCGCGAACGCCGCCAGCGCCGCGGCGATGATCGGCACGCCCGGCGGGGCGATCGGGATCAGCGCCACCGTGATCACGCCCGCGATCAGCGCGACCAGGCGCGCGCCGGGACGCCGCAGCTCGATCACGAGCAGACCGAGGAAGAACGCTGGAAAGATTGCGTCGAGGCCAAACGCGTCGGGGTTGTGGATCACCCCGCCGAGCAAGACGCCGACGACGCTGCCGATCACCCAGGCCGGGTACTGGGCAAGCGTCGAGCCGAGCAGCAGCGGGATGTCGAACCGCCCGTCGCCCCGGTTGGCCAGCGCCCAGGACGCGTCGACCAGCGCTTGACCGCGCAGCGCCCGTCCGAGCGCCCGGTGCTCGAGCGAGGGCGCGATCGCGATGCCCATCGGCACGAACCGGAGGTTGAGCAGCGAACCCGCGATGATCGCCGCGAGCGCGCTGCCGCCGGCCGACAGCACCGCAAGCGCGGCGAACTGCGCCGAGCCGGCGAACACGATCACCGACATCACGATCGCCGCGACGGGTCCCATCACCGGCCGGGCGAGCACCCCGAACGAGAGGCCCAGCAGGAACGACGCGAGTGCGAAGGGGATCGCGAGCCGGACGCCGCGTGCCACCGTCGCCGGCTGATCGGTCACCGGATCCTCGCCGCGAGCTTCGCTGAGAGGTCGCCGTTGCGGGCTACCACGACCTCGCCGAGCCCGAGCCATGTGGCAACCAGGTGCAGCTCGGCGGCGAGCTCGCCGGCGACATCGCCGGGGTCGACTCCGTCTTCGCAGAACGCGCCCTGGACGAGCAGTGCGCCGCGCTGTCGATCTGACTTGAGGTCGACCCGGGCGACGAGCGCATCGCCGAGCAGGAACGGGAGCACGTAGTAGCCGTACACGCGCTGGGCGGCCGGCGTGTAGATCTCGATCCGGTAGCGGAAGTCAAACAGCCGCTCGGTCCGCTGGCGAAACCAGACGAGCGAGTCAAACGGCGACAGCAGCGCGCGAGCGTCGACGCGGCGCGGCTGCCGGGCATCGGGCCACAGATAGGCAGGAGCGCTCCACCCGTCGACCGCGACCTCGATCAGCTCGCCCGCCACCGCGAGCTCCTCCACGCGCGCCTTCGAGTCGGCTCGCGGTAGCCGGAAGTAGTCGCCGAGATCGGGCTCGGTCGCAACGCCGAGCGCGCCGGCGGCGATCCGCACGAGCTCGCGCTGGGCGTCGGCTTGGCTCGGCGTCGGGCGTTCGAGGATCTCTGCCGGGAGCACGCGTTCGATCGTGTCGTAGAGCCGCTCGAAGTTGACCCGCCGTGCGGCTGCGACCCGGCCGGTGAAGAACAGGTGCTCGAGCGCGACCTTGCCCTCGTGCCAGTTCCACATGTCGCCTGCACGCGGCGGCGGCCTGACGGCGCCCGTGTCGCGCGCACGGATCGGACCCTGCTCGGCGACCAGCTCGAGCGTCTGGGCGACGAGTTCGGGCTGCTCGCGGGCGACGCGCGAGACCGATCCCCAGGCCTCGCGATCGACGTCGGCCATCCGCCAGCGAAACAGCGGGTGGAGCTCGACCGGGATCAGCGACGCCTCATGCGCCCAGTACTCGATCAGGCGGCGATCGATCCTGCCGGTGCCATATCCGGCGATCCGATCCAGTCGCGAGCGGTCATATGGGCCGAGCCGTGAGAACACGGGCATGTAGTGCGCCCGGCTGAAGACGTTGACGGAGTCGAGCTGGAGCACGCCGAGGCGATCGATCAGGCTCGCGATCCGGTTGACGCTGGGCGGTCGCGCCGGGCGCGGCTGCGCGAATCCCTGGGCCGCGAGCGCGATCCGGCGTGCACGCGGCAGACTCAGCTTGCGGATTGCGCGGCTCGTGCCCATTGGGCGCCACAGACTGCCAGTGTCGGCGGAGCGATGGCTTCGCCGACGCACTTGAGCCGGGGGGTGCGCGAGTGAGGATCGCCGCGGGGAGGTGCACCCAGCATCGACACCGACGGCACCGTCGGAGACGAACTCATTCGGAAACGGACGTGACCGCGAGGACTACACTTACGCAAAGCAGGCTGTGCGCGCTCTAAGGGGAGCGCAGGCAGGCGGACGGACCAGATGACCGATTGGCGCTAGCGGTGCCGGTCGCGCTTCTGGAAACCAGTCACGCCACGCCGGAGGTATCCAATGCGGCAGCCTGTAAGCCCGGGGGAAGAGCATGATCGACTACGAGGGAGAGTCAGCAGAGCTCCCGGCACGCGAGCTGGTCGAAGCGGCAGGAGGACAGATGCCGGCGGAGGGCGGCTCGGTCCGGACCGCGTTGGCGAACGCGATGGTCGGAATGAAGAAGAAGTTCTACGGCCGCGGGCCGACGGCGGCGAAGGCGTGGATCCTCGACGACTACGTGTTCGTCGTGATGGAGGGCGGCCTGACGCGCAACGAGGAGACGCTCTTGTCAGACGGCAAGCAGGATCTGGTGCGCAGCTACCGCCTGAGCTTCCAGGAGACGATCGGACCGAAGGTGATGGCGGCGGTATCAGAGCTCGTCGGACGCGACGTGCTGACCTATCACAGCCAGATCGTGTTCGACCCGCCGCGGACGTTCGAGATCTTCGTCCTCGAGCCGCAAGAGAGCTAGATGCCGGCGAGCTCGCCCGCCGCTGGCAGGCCGGCGACCGCGGCGCGCGCGACGAGCTCGTGCGGCGTCACCTGCCGCTCGCGCGCACGCTCGCGGCGCGCTACAGGCACACGCAGGAACCGTTCGACGACCTCTTTCAGGTCGCGAGCCTCGGCCTGATCAAAGCCGCTCAGCGGTTCGATCCGGATCGCGGGACCGCGTTTTCGTCCTACGCGGTGCCGACGATCCTCGGCGAGATCAAGCGCCACTTTCGCGACAAGGGACGGCCGATCCACCTACCTCGCGGGCTCCAGGAGCTCGTGATGCGCGTCCACGACGCCGAGGAGCAGCTGAGCTCTCAGACCGGGGTCTCGCCAACGGTGCTCGAGATCGCGGGGTATCTGTCGATCTCGAGCGAGGCCGTGCTCGAGGCGCTCGAGGCGATGGCCGCGCGCAACGCAGCGTCGCTGGACGCGCCGATCGAGGGTGAGGTTGGCGACGACGCGCCGACGCCGCACGACACGATCGGGCGCGAAGAAGAGGGTTACGCGCTGGTCGACGCGTCGGCGAGCCTCGCCGTCGCCGCGCGCCGCCTGCGCAAGACCGATCGCGAGGTGCTCGCGCTGCGGTTCCGCGACGGACTCACCCAGAGCGACATCGCCAGCCAGATCGGCGTCTCGCAGATGCAGGTCTCGCGGATCCTGCGTCGCGCGACCGAGCAGCTCCGCGAGACGGTCGACGGCGTCGAGCCCGCCGCCTGAGGCGCGTTCAGCCGAGCGTCGCGAGCCGGCGCGCGGCCTCGGCGATCACGTCGGCGCGCTTGCAGAAGGCGAAGCGGACCGAACTGCGCGCCGCGTCCTTGTCGTCGTAGAACGCGGGCATCGGGATCGCGACGACGCCGCAGCGCTCGGGCAACGTCGCGCAGAACTCGAGCGCGTCGCTGCCGACATCGGCGGTCACGAAGTAGGTGCCGGCGGGGATCAGCGGGCGCAGGCCGGCCGCCTCCAGGCCCGCGCACAACTGGTCGCGCCGTTCGCGCAGGTCGTCGCGCAGATCGTCGATAACGGTTCGAGGGAGCCCGAGCGCAGCGGCGGCCGCATGCTGCAGCGGTGTGCCGCCGGCGAACGTCAGGTACTGCTTGATCGCCCGCGTGGCCGCGACCAGTTCCGCCGGCCCCGAGGCCCAGCCGATCTTCCAGCCGGTGAACGAGAACGTCTTGCCGACGCTCGAGATCGTCAACGTGCGCTGCGCCATCCCGGCGAGCGTTGCTGGCGGGACGTGCTCGCTGTCGAACACGAGATGCTCGTAGACCTCGTCGCTGACGCAGATCAGGTCGTGCTCGATGCACACCGCGGCGATCAGCTCGAGCTCGGCGGGGCTGAGCACGCGTCCGGTCGGGTTGTGGGGCGAGTTGAGCAGCAGCACACGTGCGCGCGGGGTGACGGCCGCCCGCAGTGCGTCCTCGTCGAGCGAGTAGTCCGGCGGGCGGAGCGTCACCGGCCGACGCGTGGCGCCAGCGAATCCGATGCAGGCCGCGTAGGAGTCGTAGTAGGGCTCGAGTACGACCACCTCGTCGCCGGGGTCGCAAAGCCCCAGCAGCGCAGCGGCAATCGCCTCGGTCGCGCCGAACGTGATCAGCAGATCCTCGGGCTCGAGGCCGTAGTAGCGCCGCTGATGCTCGAGTACCGCTTCGCGCAGCACGGGGACCCCCGGCAGCGGCGCGTACTGGTTCTCGCCGCCGCGCAGCGCCGCGACTGCCGCCTCGACAACCGCGGCGGGCCCGTCGGTGTCGGGGAATCCCTGGCCGAGGTTGATCGAGCCGGTGCGCGCCGCGAGCGCGCTCATCTCGGTGAAGATCGTCGTCCCGAGCCCGGCGGCCCGCGCCGAGAGTGTCATGCCGGGCCCGCTGCGCCCCAGATCCCGGGACCGCGGCGGTGCTCGTAGATCAGCGAAGTCTCGGCGTGTGACACCGACGGATGCGTCGCGAGGTGGTCGACGACGAACTCGCGCAGCTCCTGCGCGTCGGCGGCCGCGACCCACACCAGGTAGTCGGTGACGCCGGTCAGGTGGAACACCATCAGCACGCCTGGCAGCTGGCGCACGGCATCGGTGAAAGCGTCGATCTGCTCGCGGGCGTGCACGACCAGCCGGACGGCGATCAGCGCCTGCAGCGGGCGCCCGAGGGCCGCGAGGTCGACCTCGGCATGAAAGCCACGGATCACGCCGCGCGATCGCAGCGAGCGCAGCCGCGCGAGTGCGGTCGAAGGCGCGACCCCGACTCGCTCGGCGAGGCGCTGGTTGGTGATCCGCGCATCCTCGGCGACGACCCCGAGGATCGCCCGGTCGACGGCGTCGACGGGCGGCTGTGGATCATTCGGCAGGGGCCGGGGTGGCGGCGGCATTGCCGAAGAATATCTGATCTTTGGCCCATAGGGCGAAGAATCTGCGACTACTTGTCACGTCGTTGCATAATCATCAGACTGAGTCAATGTCCTCTACCGCCATCACCCCGATTCTGAACGACTCGATCCTCGACACAATCGGCGACACGCCGCTCGTGCGGCTGTCGCGGATCGGCGCCGGGCTGCGCCCGCAGCTGATCGCGAAACTCGAGTCGTTCAACCCCGGAGGATCGATCAAGGACCGCGTCGCGATCGCGCTGATCGAAGCCGCCGAGCGCGACGGGCTGCTGCGCCCGGGCGGGACGATCGTCGAGCCGACCTCGGGAAACACGGGCACCGGCCTTGCGATCGCGGCCCGCTTGAAGGGCTACCGCGTGATCGCGGTGATGCCAGACAAGATGTCGCGCGAGAAGATCGACCTGCTGCGCGCCTACGGCGCCGACGTGGTGCTCGCTCCGACCGACGTGCCGCCCGACTCTCCGCAGTCCTACTACCGGGTCGCCGACCGCCTGACCGACGAGATTCCCGGCGCGTTTCAGCCCAACCAGTACCTCAACGAGGCCAACCCGCGCGCGCACTACGAGTCGACCGGCCCCGAGCTGTGGGAGCAGAC
>DASXDD010000141.1:0-36294 GCA_036490775.1 Solirubrobacteraceae bacterium
AGCGGCATCGGCAGCTTGTCGGGGATCGGCACCGTCAGCGTCCGCTCGTAGTGCGCGATCGCGTCACCGAGCCGTTGCACGGTCGCCGCTCGCAGCGCGTCAGCTTCGGACTGGTCAAGGTCTGAGCCGCGCTTGAACGGCGAGATCATCGCCGCGTGGAGGATCTCGTCGACCCACGAGCGGCCGATCCCTGCGATCACGTGCTGATCGCGCAGCAGCGCGTATAGCGGCCGCGCCTCGACCAGCAGCTCCTCGAACGGCGGCGGGTCGGGCCACGCCTCGGGACCGAGCGCGGCGATCGTCTCCTCCTGCTCGACCGCGTCGGCCCGCAGCAGCTTCACCCATGCTCGCTGACGCGTGCCGAACTCGCGCAGTCGCAGCTCCTTGCCGCCGTCGAGCCGCACGAGCAGCCGCGATGTCCGGTCGCGCAGCGACGCCCGCGAGTCAAACAGCTGCAGCCGCCCGGCCGACATCAGATGGACCATCAGCGTCAGCTCGTCCTCGAGCTCGATCAAGAACAGCTTGCCGCGCCGGCGAATACCGGCGATCGCGCGCCCGTCGATCGCGTTCAGTGGCGGGTCGTAGGTCTTCAGCGCGTTGATCCCGGGCGCGAGCGCGGACTCGACCGTCGCGCCGGCGACGGCAGCTCCGATCAGGCGCGAGGTGATCTCGACTTCGGGTAGCTCGGGCATAGCTCTTTGATTGAGATTAGTGAACCGCCGACGGGGTTCTGCGTCGGCACAACGTCGGTTCGTGCGGCAACTCCTCAGCGCTCTTGAATAACGCTTTACAAACCCCGAAGAGACTCTCGTCCATGAGCGACTTACTTGCAATCGTCGGGGCCAAGGCCACCGACGATCAACTGCTCGCCGAGATCGCGCGCCGGCGCCCGAACCGGGTGACCGTGCTCGCCGAGGACCACGACGACAGCCGCCTGGCGTCGCTCATCGGGGCGATCGAGCGGAGTACAGGGGCAGACGTTGTCGGTTTGGCCGACAACCGCGGTCAGCTGCGTGGATGGAGGTTTGACCGAGTGGTGGGGGACAGTGCGACGGCCAAGGTCTAGCTGGAGCTAGGCGCTAGGCGGCGGTCTTCGTCGCCACCGGAAGGCTGAAGCGCACGCGGGTCCCGACGGGCGCCTCGGCGAGCCAGATCCGGCCGCCGTGGGCCTCGACGATCGCGCGTGAGACCGCGAGTCCGAGGCCGGCGCCGGCGCCCGTGCGCGCCGAGTCGGCGCCGCCGCGATAGAACGCGGTGAACACGTGCGGCTGCTGGTCAGGAGCGATGCCGTCACCGGTGTCGGCGACCTCGATTTCGATCTGGCCGGCGACCGGCTCGGCGCGCACGACGACGCTGCCGTCGGCGGGCGTGTGGCGGATCGCGTTCTGGATCAGGTTGAACAGCACTCGCTGAAGCTTCTCTGGGTTGGCGCGGGCCGGGAGCAAGGCGTCGGGCACGTCGGCCCGGACGGCGACGCCCTTGGCGTCTGCCTGCACTCGCATCGCGGCGACGGTCTCGCCGACGAGCTCGCCGAGCGGCACCTGCTCAAGCGACCAGCGGATGTCGCCGGCTTCGAGCCTCGAAAGCTCAAACAGGTCATCGATCAGCGCGCTCAGCGCATCGATGTGGACCCGCATCCGGCCCAGGTAGCCGCGCCGGACCTCACCGTCGACGATGTCGTCGCCGACCGCCTCGGCGAGCAGCCGCAACGAGGTGATCGGGGTGCGCAGATCGTGCGAGACGGCCGCGACGAGATCGCGGTGAGCGGCTTCGGCCTGGTCGCGCGCTGCCTCCTCGAAGCGCAGGCGGCCGATCATCGCGTTGGCCGCGGCGGCGAGCTCGCCGAGCTCGTCGGGCACCGCGGTCACGATCTCGACCTCGCGCTCGCCGCGGCGGACCGCGGTGAGGCCGTCACGGATCGCTTGGACGTCGCGAAGGATGCCGCCGGCCAGCAGCTTGGCGGCGACCACGGCGACCGCCCCAGAGCCGACGACGATCGCGGCCACGAGCCACACGCCGTGGCCCGAGACGACCATCAGCAGCCCGCTGACGACGAGGCCGAGCAGCACCGGCGCGACGACGATCGCTACCGCGAGCGCGAACTGGCGCGAGAGCGAGCCGAGCCGCGCCCGCACTCGGCTGACGAATCCGAGCTCGCGACCGCCGACCGCTGAACTGAAGCTCGGGAGCGGCAGCGTCGAGCCGCGCTCCTTGCCGCTGGGAACAGGGCTGACGCCACTCATGGCTGGAAGCGGTAGCCGACTCCCCACACGGTCTGGATATGGCGCGGCTGCGAGGGGTCGGACTCGACCTTGGCGCGCAGCCGGCGGATGTGGACAGTGACGGTCGAGGTGTCGGTGTAGAACGAGTACTGCCAGATCGCGTCCATCAGCTGGTTGCGAGAGAACACCTGACCGGGATGGCGCGCGAGGAACAGCAGCACGTCGAACTCACGCTGAGTGAGCTGCACCTCGTCGTCGTTGACGAACACCTGGCGCGCGGCTGGGTCGATGCGCAGATCGCCGATCTCCATCGGGTCCTCGTGCGCGGGCGAGTTGTCAAAGCGCCGCAGCACTGCATCGACGCGCGCGACCAGCTCCGCGGGCGAGAACGGCTTGACGACGTAGTCGTCGGCGCCGAGGCGCAGCCCGACGACGCGGTCTGATTCCTCGCCCTTGGCGGTCAGCAGGATCACCGCAATCCGGTCGCGGTCCTGCTCGCGCAGCCGCCGCATCACCTCGAGCCCGTCGAGGCCCGGCAGCATCAGGTCGAGCACGACCAGGTCCGGGCGCTGCTCGGCGGCGGCGGCGATCGCCTCGATCCCGTCGCCGGCGACGCGAGTGCGATAGCCGGCCCGCTCGAGGTAGCGCGCGACGACCTCTGCGATCGTCGGCTCATCGTCGACGACGAGGACTGAGCCCCTCGAGTGTTCGTCCATGCCGGGATTGTCGCACCCGCGCGCATGCCCGCGGGGTCCAAGATCGCTGAGTTCACCAGTTGTTCAGGAGGGCGTCGCCGGTAGGCTGCCTGCCTGCATGAGCCTCGCGCTGGCACCCGACGACATCGTCCGCACCCACGAGGAGGCGCGGGGCAACGCCCGCGACCCGCTGCTGGTGCTCGATCCGCTGCTCGAGTTCCTCGACTCCAACGGGCTCGATGCGCCGACCGACCTGGCTGCCTCGCCGATCGGCGACGGGCACTCCAACGTCACGTTCAGGATGTCGACCGGCGTCGTCATCCGCCGTCCGCCGCGCGGCCCGCTGCCGCCAAGCGCGCACGACGTGCTGCGCGAGGCGCGGTTGCTGGCGGCGCTGGAGGCGACCCCGGTGCGCGTGCCGAGGGTGCTAGCCGTGTGTGACGACCAGTCGGTGATCGGCGCGCCGTTCTACGTGATGAACGAGGTCCAGGGTGCCGTGATCACTGACTCGATGCCGGAACCGCTCGACACGCCGCAGCAGCGCCGCCTGGTCGCCGACGAGCTGGTCGACTCGCTCGTCGAGCTTCACTCGGTCGACTGGACGTCGATCGGGCTCGAAGGGTTCGGCAAGCCGACCGGATACCTCGAGCGCCAGCTGCGGCGCTTCAACGGGCTCTGGGAGCACAACCGCACGAGGGAGCTCAGCGAGGTCGAGCAGGTGGGCAGCTGGCTTGCGGCGAACATGCCGAGCTCCCCGCCGGCGACGATCGTCCACGGCGACTACCGGCTGGGCAACACGATGTTCGCCGATCGCGCCCCCGCGGAGCTCGTGGCGATCCTCGACTGGGAGATGGCGACGATCGGCGACCCGCTGGCCGATGTCGGCTACATGATGATCCACTGGACCCAGCCCGGCGACGCCGTCGGGCGCTTCAACCTGCACAGCGTCACGACGCTGCCGGGCTTCCCGCTGCGCCATGAGCTGATCGAACGTTACGAGCAGCGCTCGGGCCGTTCGATGCAGGCGTTGAACTGGTACGTGACGCTCGCGCTGTGGAAGGCCGTCGTGTTCATGGAGGGCAACTACAAGCGTGCGGTCGCAGGCTCGACCGACGACCCTTACCTCAAGACGTTCGGCGAAGGCGTCATCGAGCTGGCGCGGCGCGCGGTCGAGGTCTCCCAGCATGGTCTCTGAGAATCGGCCATACGGGGGCCTGCTGATCGATTGGGGTGGGGTGATGACCACCGACCTGTTCGCATCGTTTGGCGCGTTCTGCGAACAGGAGGGCCTCGAGCCCGACACGATCCGCAAGCGCTTTCGCGAGGACCCGGCCTGCCGCGACCTATTGATCGGGCTCGAGACCGGCGCGATCCCTGAGGAGGACTTCGAGCCGCAGTTCGCCGCCCAGCTGGGGATCGGCGGCGACAGCCTGATCGACCGGCTGTTCGCGCTTTCGAGCCTTGAGCCGCAGATGATCGACGCGGTCGGCCGCGCACACAAGCGCGGGGTTCGCACCGGCCTGATCTCGAACTCGTGGGGCACCCGCCGCTACGACCGCGCGCTGCTCGCCGAGCTGTTCGACGGGATCGTGATCTCGGGCGAGGTCGGGATGCGAAAGCCGACGCTCGAGATCTACACGATGGGCGCTGACAGCATCGGACTCGAGCCATCGCAGTGCGTGTTCGTCGACGACCTCCCGTTCAACCTCAAGCCGGCGGCGGAGCTGGGCATGGCGACCGTGCGGCACGTCACCCCCGACGAGACGATCCCCGAGCTCGAGCGGCTGCTCGGCGTCAAGTTGGACGCCTAGCTGAGCGTGCGCGCGAGCGCGAGCGCCTGCTCGAGCGTGCGCGCGCCCTCGATCCGCAGCGTCAGCGGCCCCTGCAGCCAGGTCAGGACATCGCCCGGCGCCAGCGCCCGCGCGCTCGAGCCGTAGACGCCGGGGCGCCCGTTGACCCAGGTGAGCTCTGCGTGGGTCCCGGGTCCGATCAGCGACAAGATGTATGGGAACGCCGCGCCTCGGAACTCGGTAATCAGCAGCCGGCCGGCGAACAGGGACACGCGGCCGCCCGGCACGTCGCGACCGAGATAGGCGCCGTTGAGGGTCGGCGGGACCAGCGCCGTGAAGCTCGCGGCGTGACGAGCCTCGGCCACCGGGATCCGCTGACCGAACCGCGCGAGATCGGCCCGGGGCGCGGGCGTGAGCGCGTGGAAGGTCAGGAGCACCGTGGCGGCGACCGCGGCACAGGCCGCGACGATCGGGGCTAACGGGCGCGTGCGATGGCGGGGCCGGTGGCGCGCACGGTGGTCGAGCCGCGCGACCGCCGTTGCAGCGATGTCTGGAACCGGCGGCAGCTCGACGCCCGCGGCGCCCGCGCGCAGGCGCGCCTCCAGCTCAACCGCTTGGTCGAGCTGCGCGCGAAGGCGCCGCCGCGCCGACGGACTCCGGGCGCCGGCTGGCGGATCGCGACCGGCCGGCTGCGTCGCGATCGAGACGAGCCAGGCGTGGAACGGGACCGTGTCCGGCACACGCCCAAGCCACGCCCAGGCGTGGAGAAATGCTTGCAGAGTCAACGCCTGTGCTTGCGAAGCCGACCCGGTCAGCAGGTATGCGACGTGGAAGACGGCCGCCTGATGACGCGCTAACAGTTGGCCGTAGGCGTCGGTGTCTCCGGCCCTTGCCGCGGCGACCAGCCGTAGCTCCTCGAGCTCGAACTGACACGATGAGCCTCTCTGCGTCAGAACTCGTACATCCTCGCCGAAGAACGAGCCGTTTCGCAACCGAACGTGTTTACGTAGCTCGGATGCTGGTCGGCAACAGCAGCCACCGCCTGCGCGGCGTGGCCCTGCTTTTGCTCGTCGTCTCGCTGCTGGCAGGCGCGAGTACCGCCTCTGCACGGCAGACGGCGGTGAAGGCCGTGCGCTATCACGGCTACGTCCTCAGGGTGCCGCGAGCCTGGAAGGTCTATGACCTCAGCAAGGACCCGCGCGTGTGCGTGCGCTTTGACCGCCACGCGCTGTACCTGGGTGCGCCGAGCGCGCAGCAACGATGCCCGGCGCACGCGATCGGCCGCACCGAGGCGATCCTGGTTCAGCCGGCAACCGCGCTAGTTCGCCGTGCGCTCGCTCATTCGGCGGCGGTCGCGGGCAGCGGCCCGACCCGGGTCGATGGCTCAGCGACCACGTTCGTCGCGCGGCCCGCCGGGGTCGCCGTCACGGCCACGTGGGGCCGCGACGAGTCCGTCGTCGCACGCGCACTGGGCCAGAAGGCGCTGCGCGCGAACGGCATGCACGCCGCCGCGCCGGCTCGGGCGGCGCGAGCCAGGAGCGCCGCAGCGACGCCGGCCCGCCCACGGGCCGCGGTGTTCGGCGGACTCGGGTTCGATGCCTGCAGCGCCCCCTCGCCCGCGTCGATGGCGGCCTGGAACGCGTCTCCCTACCGCGCGATCGGGATCTACATCGGCGGCGTCAACGCCGCGTGCGCGCAGCCGAACCTGACGTCGACCTGGGTCGCAGGTGAAGTCGCGGCCGGATGGCACACGGTCCCGATCTACGTCGGGCTGCAAGCGCCCAGCAACGGCTGCCGCTGCGCGGCGATCTCGCCGAGTCAGGCGGCGGCGCAGGGCGCGGCGGCCGCGGTCGATGCTGTCGCCGACGCTCAGGGAATCGGGATCCCCGCCGGCAACCCGATCTACAACGACATGGAGGGGTACACGCGCAGCTCGGCCAACACCGCGGCGGTGCTCGCGTTCCTGTCGGCGTGGACGGCCCAGCTGCACGCCGAGGGGTATGTGTCGGGCGTCTACAGCAGCTCGGGCTCGGGCATCTCCGATCTCGCAGCGCAGTTCGGCACCACCTACCTCGAGCCCGACGACATCTGGTTTGCCGAATGGAACAACGAGCAGACGCTCACGACCACGTACGTCCCCCCCGCCGACTGGGCCAACAACCAGCGCCTTCACCAGTACCGCGGCGCCCACAACGAGACCTACGGCGGCGTCACGATCAACATCGACAACGACTTCCTCGACGGCGCCACCGCTGACACGTCCGGGACGTTCACCAACGTGCTGCCGCCGCCCCCGCCGCCGACGCTGAAGATCTCCCCAGGTAGCGACGGGACGACGTCGCTGACGGCGAGCTGGAATGGCGGCAGCGGCGTCGCCTCATGGCGCGTCCTCGCCGGGCCGAGCCCGACCTCGGCTGTGACGAGCGTCGCCTCGGCTCCGTCTCGCGGCGCGAGCTCGCGGATCTCGGTCCGCAGTGCCGCGGGAGCGTTCGCCGTGCAGGCGCTCGACGCCACCGGGCAGGTGCTCGCGACCTCGCCGGGGATCGCGACGCCGCCGCACATCACGATCTATGGCCACAGCGTGTTCGCCCCTCCGACCACCGGGACCGGCGGAATCCCGGTCGGCTGTTACACGAGCGCCACCTGCCATGTCAAGACGACGGTGTTCGCCGGGCGCACGACGATCGCCAGGACCGGTCAGGAACACGTCGGCGCCAACGGCACCGGGATCGTGTTCTTCAAGCTGACCTCCAAAGGGCGATCGCTGCTCTCGCACGCGCGCGGCCACAGGCTCGCGGTCAACGTCAAGGTGCAGGACTCGCGCGGCGCGAAGGCCCTGTCAAAGATGAGCCTGATCCCGTTTGCGACGACCGGCGCCGGCCCGCACCGCAGCCTCACGCAGGCGTCGCCGCTGAAGCTGGTTGGGCTCACCGACTTCGTCTCGGGCCGCGGCGTCGGCGGGATCCTCGCGGGCTGCAACAGCCCGTCTGTCTGCGCGGTGACGACAGTCGTGTCGGTCGGCCGCACGGTGATCGCACGGACCGGGCGCGAGCTGATCGGTGGCAACGAGCTCGGCTACCTGATCTTCTCGCTGACCTCGCACGGGCGGGCGCTGCTCGCCAACGCGCACGGAAACCAGCTGGGCGCGCGCGTCACGATCACGCAGGGCACGGTCAAGGCATCGGGCAGCGTCTCGCTCGTGCGCTTCAGCTGAGAGCCCGCCCGCGAATCGCGGACGGGCTCTCGCAACAACTGCCGGCCGGACTACTTCGAGCTGCTCGCCGGCGCCGGCAGCAGCACCTTGACGGTGTCACTGCAGGTGAAGTGGACGCCGTCGAC
Organism: Solirubrobacteraceae bacterium; assembly: GCA_036490775.1. GTDB lineage: Bacteria > Actinomycetota > Thermoleophilia > Solirubrobacterales > Solirubrobacteraceae > Palsa-465. The sequence continues at coordinate 8,047 of DASXDD010000141.1, forward strand.
CGACGCGCACTTCATCGTTCCCTTGCCTTTGGCCTTCTTGTAGACGCCGCTGCCGCCGGTCACGGTCGCCGTGCCGGAGTAACTGACCGCCGCGAACGTCGTCGTCGACGACGGCGGTCCCGTGTCGGCGGGCGTCAGCACGAACTTCCCGTGGATCGTTCCGGTGCTGTAGTACTGCCACCACGATCCCTGCACGTCGCCGGTGTCCAGGAGCTTGAACACGTTCGCCTGGATGCCGCCACCGAACACCTTGCCGCAGTGCACGGCGCCGTACTGCGAGCCCTGGTCGACTGGCGGAACCACCGAGTCGTCACCATCAGCGGGCACATCGCCCACGTTTGACTTGCAGGTCACCTTGAACTTGATCGTCGTCGGAGCAGCCTTCGACTTCTTACCGGCGGCCAGCGCCGATGTCGCGCCGACCACCAGCAGGCCCACGGCCAATGCGGCCACAACGAGCCAGTTGCGTTTCAAATCAACCTCCCCGATTTCGGGTTCAGGGGACGATCCTTGTCTCGTCCTCGTTGGGTAACAGCGACGCCGCCTCTAACCGATCTTCGCGATCGTTCGCTTTGCCGCGTTGAGGACGACCTTGGGGATCGGTGCGAAATCGAGCCCAGGACCGAACGACTGGCCCGGGCCGATCGCGTAGGTGATGAACTGCTTGAGCAGATCACCGTTAGGTGCCGACTGGGGGACGATCGCGTAAGTGAACGTCGAGATCGGGTATGCGATCTTCGCCCGCTTCGGTGGGTTGACGATGTGCAACTCGTTGTTGCCGGGAACGTGCTTGACCGTCTTGGCCGCGTTCTCGATGTTGACGAGGTTCGGGTACTCGAACCGGCCGGCTGCGTTCTGGATCGCGGCGGCCGGGAGGCTGTGGGCGATCAGGTACGAGACGGCGATGTAGGCGATCGAGCCGTTGGTCGACTCGAGCACGGACGTCACACCGGAGTTGCCGTTACCACCGACTCCCTTGGGGAAACTGACCGTCGTCGCAAATCCAACCTTGCCCCTGAACGCGCTGCTGACCTCGGACAGGTAGTTGGTGAATGCGTACGTGTCACCGGAGCCGTCGCTGCGGAACACCGGGGTGATCGTGAGGTTCGGCAGATGCGTGCCCTTGTTCAAGCGCGCGATTCGCGCATCACTCCAGTTCGTGATCTGGCCGAGGTAGATCTCAGCGAGCACGGGGCCACTGAGCTTCAGCCGGCGGACGCCGTGGAGGTTGAAGCCGACGCCCGTCGCCGACAGTGCCCACGGAATCTGCCAGCAGCTGTGACAGGTGATCGCCTGAGTCGGCGTCATCGGTGCGTCAGAGGCACCAAAGTCCACGAGCCGGGATGAGATGTCCTTGATCCCGGTTCCGGAGCCGACCGCGCTGTAGGTGATCGAGCTACCGGTCTTGGCGTCGAAGGCATTCGCCCACTCGGCCTCGATCGGAGCGACCAGCGTCGACCCGGCGCCGGTCAGTGTGCCGCCGGCGGCCAGCGCGCTTGCCGGTAGGGCCATCACGGCGCACGTGAGCACCCCGGCGGCCAAACAGAGCAACTTTGTTCGATTCAAGGTGATGCCCCTTTTTTGATCGGGTGACGATGTCGCTCGACCCCGGTCCGGCCGTCCCGAGCCAAGCGCGCCGTAGCATCGCTTCGCCGGTGGCACGACTTGTTGCCGCGTTGTTTCCAAGATGGCAAAATCTTGTGTCGTCGAGTGGGACTCCGCGCAGCGCCGCTGTGGCTTCTTTACGCTGGCGCGCCGATGGCGACGAGCGGCAGACCTGCCTCGGGTGTACGCCGGGTCCCAGGGCGCGCAAGACGAGGCAGATTCGTCGACCGGCTCGGCGACCGGGGGCTGTTCGGCGTCTGCGCCGGCGCGGGCCTGCTTACCGCCGTCGTGCTTGCGGAGATCGCCTACCAGATGATCACCGGCGCGCGACTGGCGATCTCGCACTTCGGCCTCAGCTTCATCACCAACCCGGCCTGGAACCCGCCGTTCAAGGACTTCGGCGCCGCGACCGTTCTCTACGGCACCGCGGTCACCGCGGCGATCGCGTTGGTGCTCGCGACGCCGATGGCGATCGCGATCGCGATCTACTTGAGCATGCTCGCGCCGCGCAGCGTGCGGGCGATCGTCGGTCCGCTCGTGGAGATGCTGGCGGCGATCCCGAGCGTCGTGCTCGGGTTCTGGGGGGTGATCGTGCTCGCCCCGTTCGTGCAGAAGCACGTGGAGCCGTTCCTGCACACCACGTTCGGCTTCCTCGGGATCTTCGGTCCCCCGCAGACGACCGGGCTGAGCATCTTCACCGCCGGGCTGATCCTCACGATCATGGTGGTGCCGATCATCGCGTCGCTTAGCCGCGACCTGTTCCTGACCGTCCCGCGCGAGCTCAAGGAGGGCGCTGAGGCACTGGGCGCGACCCGTTGGGAGGTGATCCGCGGCGTCGTGTTGCCGACGACGGTCTCCGGAGTCGCCGCGGCGACCGTGCTCGGACTCGGGCGAGCGCTCGGCGAGGCGATCGCGGTCGCCCAGGTGATCGGCGACGGCAGCGTGATCCACAAGTCGGTGTTCGAGCCGGGCTCGACGCTCGCGAGCAAGATCGCCGTCGACTTCCCGAACACGATCTCCGACCTGCACCAGTCATCGCTGTTCTATCTCGCGTTGATCCTGCTGGCGATCGGGGTTGCAACGAGCCTGACCGCGCAGGCAATCGCAAGCCGCTTCGATGCGACGCGACTGGTGAGCAGGTGAGCGCGATCGATCCCACCGCGCCACTGACGCCGTCGGGCAACCTGCGGCGGCGGATGCTCGTCAACCGCCTGGTCACGGGCGGCTCGGTCGCGGCCGCCGCGGCCGCCGTGGCAATCCTCGCGATCGTCGTCTGGGACGTCGCCAAGCAAGGGGCGAGCGTGCTCAGCTGGGACTTCCTGACCACCAACCCGGTCGGGCTGGCGGGCGGCGGGATCGCCAACGCGATCATCGGCACGACGCTGATCGTCGCGATGGCGACCGTGATCGCGATGCCGATCGGGGTGGCCACGGCCGTCTACCTGACCGAGTTCGCCGGCCCGCGCTCGCGATCGGGGCGCGCGCTACGGACGGCGCTGGACCTGATGCAGGGGATCCCGACGATCGTCGCCGGTCTGTTCGTGTTCGGCCTGCTGGTTGACGGGCACGGGGATTCCGGATTCGCCGGCTCGGTGGCGCTGTCGATCGTGATGTTGCCGCTGATCGCGCGGTCGAGCCAGGAGGTGATCCGGCTCGTGCCCGAGACGATGCGCGAGGCGGCCGATGCACTCGGCGTCCAGCGCTGGCGGACGATCCTCACCGTGATCCTGCCGGCCGCGCTCGGTGGGATCGTCACCGGCACGATCCTCGCGGTCGCCAGGGCGGCCGGGGAGACAGCGCCGCTGCTGCTGACCGACTCGCTCTATAACCCTACGCAGACGCAGCTCGAGATCTTCGGGCACGGCGTTCCGAACATCCCGATTCTGATCCTCACGACTTCGAACCTGGGTATCCCTCAGGCGTTCGCCCGGGGCTGGGGAGCGGCGTTCGTCCTGCTGGGGATGATCCTGATCGCAAATGTTGGTGCACGCGTGCTGCTCGCCCGTTACCGTGCGCGGCTCGGCCAATGAGAGATCCCGACGCCGACATGACTCCCGAGCGGTCGGAATCGCAGGCCCGGTCGGAGTCGCAGGTGCGCCCGCGGGTCCGGATCCAATCCGAGCCCCAGCGCCAGTCGGGAAGCTGGCCGGTGGTCAAGCGCCCGCCCTCCACGACCGAGCGCGAGACCGTGTTCGACATCCGCGATATGTCGGTGACCTACGGCACCAAGCGCGCGCTCGGCTGGACGACGCTGAAGATCTACCGCCACATGGCCACCGCGGTGATCGGCCCGTCGGGCTGCGGCAAGTCCACGTTCCTGCGAAGCCTCAACCGGATGAACGACTCGATCCCTGGGTTCAAGCTCAGCGGCCAGGTCATGTACCACGGCCACGACGTGTACGGAGGCGGCGTCAACCGCGTCGAGGTGCGCCGGCGGATCGGGATGGTGTTCCAGAAGCCCAACCCGTTCCCGAAGTCGATCTTCGACAACGTCGCCTGGGCGCCGCGCAACCTCGGGATGAGGTCGGAGATGTCGGACCGGGTCGAGCGGGCGCTGCGCGACGCCGCGCTGTGGGACGAGGTCAAGGACCGCCTGAAGGACTCGGCGCTCGGGCTGTCAGGCGGTCAGCAGCAGCGCCTGTGCATCGCGCGTGCGATCGCCGTCGAGCCCGACGTCGTGCTGCTCGACGAGCCGGCGTCGGCGCTTGACCCGATCGCGACCGCCTCGATCGAGGAGTTGATCCACGACCTCAAGCATCGCTACACGATCGTGATCGTCACCCACAACATGCAGCAGGCGGCGCGCGTGGCGGACCGCACCGCGTTCTTCAGCCTCGATCCGGCCGAACGTGTCGGCACGCTCGTTGAGTACGACGACACCGAGAAGATCTTCACGCAGCCGCGCGACCCGCGCACCCGCGACTACGTCACCGGCCAGTTCGGCTAGGGCGCTCTGCGAGCCCCGCCGGGGCCGCCGCTAGGGAGCGAAGATTGAAGCGCTCTGGACGTGCTCGAGCAGGCGGTTGCCGCACTGCCAGCAGAACGCGGCGCTCGCGCTGTGCGGCGCGCTGCATGCGGGACATGCGCCGGCGGTCCCGCTCTGCTCCATCCGCAGGAGTCGCTCGACCTCGCCCAATTCCGCGTCTGCATCCTGGAGCAGCGCCGCGCGTTTGACCAGCACATCGACGCGGATCTGATCGCGGACCGCCATCTCGTAGACAAGGCCGCCAAGGTCGAACTGAAGCTCAGCGACGCGGGAGGTCAACTGCTCGCGACGGCGCCGGAGGTCGATCACCTCCGACTCGGTCGCGGGAGCGTGGACCGGCGGACCGAACTCCGCCGCGTTGCGGTCGCGCCTCAGCCGCTTTCGGATTGACAGGTCGGGCTTAGCCATGCCCTGCGTTCATTGCCCGAAGAACGTTCCCGTGAACTTGCCGCCCTGATAGCCGGGACCGTGCCCCTTCTGACCCGTGGTCACGGTGGCCGGTGGCAGGTTCTTGGACGAGCCCAGCACCTTCGAAGCGGCGGCCTGGGCCTTGGCGGCGGCCTGCTTGTCGACCGCCGGGGTCTTGGCCTTGGCGGTCTTCGTCTTGGCCTTGCGCTTCGCGGACTTCGTCTTCGAAGACGACGAACCCGTCGCGGCGCTGTTGTTGGACGACCCGGCGCCGCCGACCGTGATGACCTGTGTCTGAGGCGTGCCGGAGCTTCCCTTCGAGGTGTTGGTGCGGCCAATCAACACGCCGACTCCCATCGCCAGCAGCAGCGTGCCGACCCCGGCGACGAGTGCCGTGCTCGACGACAGCCCCTGGCGGTGCTGCTTCTTACGGCTGACGGCCGTGGTCGTTGGCGCAGGCGCCGTCGTCGTCTCGAGCGAGAACCGCGCCTTGCCGCGGCGCTCGCCGCAATTGGTGCAATAGAGCTGGTCTGAGGCCAGCGGTGTGCCGCACGCCCCGCAGCGATCGCCGATCGCGGCGAACGACTGCGTCGTCGAGTCGCGGGGCGTCGCGCTCGACGTGCTGATCCCCGGGTCATCGTCCCTAGCGGCGGTAGCCCCCATGCGACGACAAGTATCGGGGCCTGGTCGCGCCAACTTGTGAACGAGGCGTGACCGAGATCTTCACACCTGAGCGGCGACCGACGCCTACATTCCTGCCGACGTGAGTTCCCAGGGGCCGGAAGAGGCTGCCGCTTTGCGAGATTCGTCGCGCTGCGAGGAATGCTCGGCGCGGCTCGTGCACGACCAGCGCTACTGCGTGGAGTGCGGCGCTCGGCGCGGTCCACTCCCAGCGCCGTTCGCCGCGATGGTCGGTGGGTTCGCTGGGTCCCAGAGCAGCGCCGAGATGGCAGCAGCCGAGCCGGCAGCTGGCGAGCCGGCGTCTGGCGAGCCGGCGTCCGATCGCGAGGATGAGGCGACGCACCGCCCCGGCTGGCTTCCGGCGCCGCGCGCGACGGCCGTCGCGATCCTGAGCATGCTCGGGTTCGGGGTGCTCGCGGGCTCGCTCGTCAAGCCGAGCGCCGAGAGCCTCGCGCGGACGTACATCGTCGCGATGCCGCCGGCCGCCAACAACACGAGCGCACCGCCGGCGTCGAACTCCGGCGGCGGCGGGTCCGGTGGCAGCACCTCGAACTCGGGCGGTGGTGGTGCCGGGTCTGCGGCGCCCGCAGCTACGCCGCCGGCACCTGCCGAGGCGCCGCCTGCGGCCTCGCCCCCCGCCGTGCCGCCGGCGACCGGAGGCGGCGGTGGTGGCGGCGGCGGAGGTGGCGGTGGGATCCTCGGGCTGCCGCCGGTCAAGCACGTGTTCCTGATCGTGCTGGGCGACCAAGGCTTCGAGAACACGTTCGGCCCGGTCTCGCAGGATCACTACCTGTCAAAGACGCTTCCGGCGCAGGGTGAGCTGATCAACAACTACTACGCGGTGTCGCAATCGCCGCTGGCGAACGGGATCGCGCTGATCAGCGGTCAGGGACCGACGCAGCAGACACTCGCCAACTGCCCGACGTTCAACCTGATCGCGCCGGGGACGATCCAGGACCGCCAGGTGATGGGCGACGGGTGCGTGTACCCGGCGAGCGCGCACACGGTCGCCGACGAGCTGACCGCCAAGAAGAAGACGTGGCGGGCGTATGTCGAGGGGATCGGAAACGGGCCAGGCGGCGAGTCCAAGACCTGCCGGTTCCCGAAGCTCAACGGCGCCGACCCCAACCAGCTCCCGCGGCCCGGCGACCCGTACGTGACCTGGCGCAACCCGTTCGTGTACTTCGACTCGCTGATCCTCGGCACCGGCTGCTCAAAGGACGACGTCGGGCTCAACAAACTCGCCGCCGACCTGCGCAAGCCCAAGCAGGCGCCGTCGCTGGCGTACATCGTCCCCAGCCCGTGCAACGACGGCAGCGCCCAACCGTGCCAGACCAACGCGCTGGCGGGACTTGCACCGGCGGACGCGTTCCTGAAGAAGGTGCTCCCGGAGATCAGGAAGTCCGCGGCCTACAAGGACGGCGGGCTGATCGCGATCACCTTCGACGAAGCGCCACAGACCGGCCCCGGCGCCGACCAGACCGCCTGCTGCGGCAACCCGACGTATCCGAACCTGCCGGCGCCGACAACGACAACTCCCGATCCGGGCACGACGACGGCGCCGACAACGACCACGCCGGCGCCCGTCACGACAACTCCCGATCCGGGTACGACCTCCACGACTCCGGTCACGACGACCCCGACAACGACCACGCCCACCACGACAACGACGACGACGCCCACCCCTCCCCCGAGCACAGGTCAGACCACGCCCACGGGCGGCGGCGGCCAGGTGGGGCTGCTGCTGATCTCCTCGTTCGTCAAGCCCGGCAGCGTCGACCTCGTCGACTTCTACAACCACTTCTCACTGTTGGCTAGCATCGAGGACCTGTTCGGCCTCAAGCACCTCGGCTATGCGAGCGACCCGGCGCTGCCGCGCTTCGACGGGGCGACCTACAACGCCAACAAGCCGGGCTAGCGAAGCAAGCCATGGCGAAGAGCGACGCACAGTCTCCGTCTCAGCTGATCGACGCCAGGATCAAGGAGTTGCCTGATTGGCGGGGCGAGAGACTCGCTCAGATCCGAGCGCTCGTCAAACAGGCCGAGCCCGAAGTGGTCGAGGAGTGGAAGTGGAGAGGGGTCCCGACGTGGTACCGCGACGGGATGATCTGCACCGGTGAGACGTATAAAGAGGTGGTCAAGGTGACGTTCGCCAAGGGCGCCTCGCTCGAGGATCCTTCGGGAGTGTTCAACTCAAGCCTCGAAGGCAACACGAGGCGCGCGATCGATTTCCACGAGGGCGACGAGATCGATGAAGAGGCTTTCAAGGCGCTCATTCGCGGCGCCGTGGCGCTGAACAACGCCTGAGCCGGCTCGGCTCCAGTGCCCCGATTCTAGCCCGCTGCGATCAGCACAACGCCGGCGAGCGCCGTCGCGATCCCGATCTCCTGCACGCGCCGCACGCGCTCGCCGAGCACGACCCGCGCGAGCACGACCGTCGCGAGCGGATACAGCGACGACGCAACCGACACGACGCTGAGCAACCCATGACGCGTCGCCAGCGCATAGAGCCCGGTCGCCGACACGTCGAGCACCCCCATCACCGCCAGCGGCCAGAGCCGTAGCGGCCGGCTCCCGCGCGTGCCGCCGCTCGCGGTCCATGCGATCAGCAGCACCGAGAGGCCGGCCGCGCGTGACGCCAGCAGCGCCCACAGCACGTCGGCGCCGGCGCTCGACTTGATGCCGACGAAATAGCACCCGAAGCCGACCGCGGCCAGCAACGCCAGCACGATGCTCGCGCGACTCGCGGCCCGCTCCTCGATCCCCGGTCCGTGCTCGCGGCTCGCTAGCACCACGCCGATCACGGCCGCGACGATCCCTACGAACTGGAGCCCGGCGGGGTGATCGCCCTGGGCGATCCCAACGATCACCGGCACGGCGACGCCGGTCGCTGCGATCGGCGCGACCACGCTCATCGTTCCGATCGCAAGCGCCCGGTAGAACCCGGTGAGCGCGAGGATCCCGGCGATGCCGCCGCCCATTGCCGGCAGCAGCCGCACGAGCTCGGGCGGACCACTCCCGCGCGCGGCGACGAGCACGATCACGGCCGACAGCCCGACCCCCTGGCTGGCGACCATCACGAACAGCAGCGGCAGCCGGCGGGCCGAGATCCCGCCGATGAAGTCGGAAACGCCCCAGCAGAGCGACGACGTCAGGCCAAGTGTGATCCCAAGCAATCAGTCACGCGACCCGCGACCGTAGAACAGCTTGAAGAACCGGCGCAGCATCATCGTGCGGCCGGCTCGGTAGGGGAACATGAACGGCTCGCGCTTGAGCGCGCGGCGCGTGACCAGCAGCGACTGGACCTTCGTGTACTTGCGGATGCCCTGCGCGCCGTGGCGCGTACCGAGGCCCGACGCCTTCCAGCCGCCCATCGGGAGGTTGAGCGCCGTGTAGTTGATCTGCGCGTCGTTGACGCAGACGACGCCGGCCTCGATGCGACGCGCGAGTGCCTCGCCGCGCTCGATGTCGCTCGTCCAGACGCTCGCCTGCAGCCCGTACTGCGAGTCGTTGGCGAGGCGCACGCCTTCCTCGGCGTCGGCGACGCGCATGATCGGCAGCGTCGGCCCGAACGTCTCGTCACGCATGATGTCCATCGAGTGGTCGACGTTGACGAGCACCGTCGGCTCGTAGAAGCGGCCGGGGCCCGGGCGCTGATGACCGCCGGTGAGCACCTTCGCGCCCTTGGCGACCGCGTCGCGCACGTGTGAGTCGACGATCTCGACCTGCGGCGGGAACGTAACCGCGCCGATGTCGACGGTGCCGACGCCCATCGGCGCCCCCTGGCGCAGGCCGCGGACGTTGTCCATCACCGCCTCGACGAACCGGTCGTAGACAGGCTCCTCGACGTACACGCGCTCGATCGAGATGCACACCTGGCCGCCGTTGTTGAGCGAGTAGAACGCGGCGGCGTTGGCGGCGCGCTGGATGTCGGCGTCGGCGCAGACAATCATCGGATCCTTGCCGCCGAGCTCGAGGTAGCACGGGATCATCGCCTCGGCCGCCGCCGCCAGCGCCTTCTTGCCCGTCCGGCCCGAGCCGGTGAACATCACGCAGTCGACCTGGCCGATCAGCGCCGCGCCGGTCGAGCCGTCGCCGGTCGCGACCTGGAAGACGCCCTCGGGCGCGCCGCACTCGAGCATCATTTCCTCCATCAGCAGCGAGCTGAGCGGCGTCACCTCGCTCGGCTTGAGGATCACACTGTTGCCGGCGGCGAGCGCCGGGATGCAATCGCCGAACGAGTTCGCGATCGGGTAGTTCCAGGGGCCGATCACGCCAATCAGACCGAGCGGGGCGTAGCGAATCACGAGCTTCTTGCCGGCGGCCACCGGGTTGTTCCACGACGGCACCCGTTCGTCGGCCAGGTAGTGGGGCGCCTCCTTGGCCCAGAAGCCCAGCGCGGAGACCGTGTAGCCGAGGTCGGCGAGCTGCGCATCCTCGTGGGTCTTGCCGCTCTCTGAGACAACCACGCCGATGATCCGGTCGGCGTTGTCGAGCATCCACTTCTGCGCGCGCCGCAGCACCTTCGCGCGTCCTTCAAAGCCGAGCTCCTCCCAGCCGGGCTGCGCGGCACGGCCCTTGGCGACGAGCTTGGAGAGCTCCTGCGCCCCGAGCACGGGGATCGTCGTGATCAACTCGCCGGTCGCTGGGTTCTCGACCGAGATCGTCGCGGTCGTGGCGCCACCGTTGGTGTCGGCCGACGCCCGCTCGGTAGCGCTCGCCATCGTTCCTCCTTTTAGCGGTCTCTGGGCTGAAGAGGCTATCCGAGGGTCGGTTGCTCGGCGAGCGAGGCCGCCGACCACCGAGCCGCGAGGCGGTCGAACAGATCGAACGCCCGCTCGCGAGCGTCCGGGTCCTGCCGATCGATCTCCCGTTCAAATGCGAGATCGTCGACGCCGTAGGAGGTGAGCTTGTCGCGCGCGCCGTCGACCCAGCCGTGCACGATCGCGCCGTCGGCCTCGGGATGGAACTGCAGGCCGACGCTCGCGCCACTGGAGAACGCGTCGACCTCCCCCGCGCGGCCCGCGAGCAGCCGTGCGCCCGGCGGCAACGTGAACCGGTCCTCGTGCCAGAACGCCCACGGCCCGGCCGGAATCAGGTCGGGGGCGCTGCTGTCGATCTGGCGCCACGTGACCTCGGTCCGCGGCGCGCGGCTGACCTCACCGCCGAGCGCCTTCGACAGCATCTGGCCGCCGAAGCAGATCCCGAGAACGGGCAACGATCGCGCGTGGGCGGCGGCGAGGAAGTCGAGTTCGGGGCCGATCCAGCCGTTGGAGGCGTCCAGCACCGAGACCTCCGAGCCGAGGCTGACGACCGCGTCGAACTCGTCGGGCGCCGGCCAGGCGTCGAGGTCGCGGACCCCGACTACCTCGAGCTCGTGCCCGCGGGCGTTCGCCCACGCGCCGAGCAGCCCGGCGGGCGCGTCGGCCTCATGCTCGAGGACCAGGATCCGCACCGTCGTGGTCCGGTTGTGGCCTACGCCGGGTCGAGCTCGATCGACTCGATCACGGGCGGCTCGACCGGGCGGTCCTGCGCGCCGGTCGGAGTGCCCTCGATCGAATCGACGGCGTCCATCCCACCGGTGACCTGTCCGAACACCGTGTGCTTGCCGTCAAGCCACGGAGCTGCCGCGATCGTGACGATGAAGAACTGCGAGCCGTTGGTGTTCGGGCCCGCGTTGGCCATCGCCAGCGCGCCGCGCACGACCTTGTGGTCGTTGAACTCGTCCTCAAACGTGTACCCGGGGCCTCCGGTGCCGGTCCCCTGCGGGCACCCGCCCTGGATCATGAAGTCCGGGATCACGCGGTGGAAGATGATCCCGTCGTAGTAACCGTCGCCTGCGAGCTTGCGGAAGTTCTCGACCGTCTTGGGGGCATCGTCATCGAATAGCTCGATGGCGATCGTGCCGTGGCTTGTGTTCATGTTGGCTGTGCTCATGGCCCCGAGACTAGTGGGTCACCCGTTTCCCGGAGGCCTACCGCTAGGTCCGAGGTCGGCGTTGGGCGGCGCGTAGGCCGTACGCGCCGCCCAACACCTGCGCCCCCGTACGGACTAGTTGTTGCTCTGGGTCGGGATCGCGTTCAGCGTGCTCTGGACGGTGACTCCGGGATCCGGCGTCGCCGGCGTCGCCGCGTGGAGGCAGTCGACGTGCGCGGTGCCCTGCGGAGCGCCGACCGTCGCCGGGAACGTCATTGGGATCGCGACCACTTGAGTGCGGACGCCCGGCCCAATCTCGACGCTGACCGTCCGGCTCTGGCTCGAGCCGGTGGCGGCCGACAGCGTGCAGGTCACCTGGACCTGCTGGCCCGCCGCGGTGCTGGCGGGGTTGATCGTCGCGTAGGAGTTCGCGTTGAGCAGGTAGTTGCCCGCCGGCAGGACCTTGCTGACGACGGTGCTCGCGGTCGTGCCGACCGTGGCCGGGTCAGATGCCGCGCCGAACTGCGACGGCAGCGTCGAGTGGCAGGTGACCTTGCCGCCCTGGGTCACCGCGTTGATCGCCGAGTCGTTCGTGCAGGCGCCGCTGACGCGGACCTGGACCTTTGTCGCGTCGATCCGCTGCAAGCCGATCGTGTGCTGCGCGATCTTCTTGTAGTTGACGGCGTTGTTCTTGATCTGGCTGGTCCCGACCGAGTTGTTCGGAATCGAGACAGCGGCGTAGCTGGCGCCACCAAGTGCCACAAACAGGGCGACAAGCGAGATCACCATTGACGCCGTGGGACGGCGTCGCAGGAGCGATTGCAGACGCATCGCGTTACCTCCGTGAGTTGCTTCCGGCCCCGGATGTGGCCGGCCTGTAGGAGGCTGTCCTCAGACAGCCTCCAAACTCACAACACGACCCACGCGCAGGAGTCGCGGCCGCTGTCAGGCGCCTGACGCGGACTTGACGCCGTCAGGTCCGGGCGACTTCGAGGCGCAGGCGCGCGCCGTTGATGTCGGTCCCGTCGACGCTCTCGACGATCCGCTGCGCCTGCTGCTCGGGCACCTCCACGAACGAAAACAGCTCGAGCACTCGGACGTTGCGGACCGCCTCGCCGTCGAGCCCGGTGGCAGCCGTGATCGCGTGGATGATGTCCGAGGGCTCGAGGCCGGCTGCACGTCCGGCGCCGACGATCAACTTCACCGCCGGACCGTCGCTGTCGGGCGACAGGCGCGGTTTGGAGTGGCGCCGTGGCTTTGGAATCACGGGTGTCGGGGCGACGTGGGCGCCCTTGACCCACGGGGAGAGCTTGACGCCGGCGTGCTTCTCGATCGCGACGATCTCCCGCCGCTGCTTGGGCTCATAGAACGTGATCGCGCGGCCGCTGCGGCCCACGCGTCCCGTACGGCCGATCCGGTGCACATACACGTCGGGAGAGGTCGGCACGTCGTAGTTGATCACGTGCGAGATCCCCGTGATGTCGAGGCCGCGCGCGGCCACGTCGGTGGCCACCAACAGCGGCAACCGCCCGTCCTTGAAGGAGATCATCACTCCGTCGCGGGCGCCCTGGGTCATGTCGCCGTGCAGCGCCTTGACGTTCATGCCGCGGTCGCGCAGCCTCCGGTAGAGCTGATCGCAGCGGATCTTCGTGCGGCAGAAGACGAGCGCCTGCTCGGGCCGCTCGGCCTCGAGCACGTCGACGAGCACGTCGGCCTTCTCCCGCGGCTGGACCTCGAGCGCGAACTGCTCGACGGTGTCGACCGTCAGCGTCTTGTTCGCGACTTTGACGGTCACCGGATCGAACAGGTAGCGCTCGGCCAGGCGCCGGATCGCCGGCGGCATCGTCGCCGAGAACAGCGCCGTCTGGCGGCTGGAGGGGGTCAGTGACAGGATCCGCTCGACGTCCTCGAGAAACCCGAGGTCGAGCATCTCGTCGGCCTCATCGAGCACCACGAACCGGCACGAATGCAGCATCAGCGAGTGGCGCGAGATCAGGTCCTTGACTCGCCCGACCGTGCCGACCACGACGTGACCGCCGGCCCGCAGCTGAGCTGTCTGGGATCGGATCGGCGCGCCGCCGAACACGGCGACGACGTCGACGCCCTTACGGCGGCCATAGGTGCGCAGCGCCTGCGTGACCTGGATGCAGAGCTCGCGGGTCGGCGTCAGCACCAGCGCCTGGACCTCTTGGTCTGAGGGGTCGACGTACTGGAGCATCGGCAGCCCAAACGCGGCGGTCTTGCCGGATCCGGTCTGCGCCTGCCCGATCACGTCACGACCCTCGAGCAGCGGCGGGATCGCCTCCTCCTGGATCGGGCTCGGGGCCTCGTAGCCGACATCATGGATCGCCTCGAGCAGGTTGGGATCGAGGCGCAGGTCGGCGAAAGTGGTCATCTGCACCGGACGATAGACGGCGCGGTGCCGATCAAGCTTTCGGGTGGGCTTGACGATAATTGATTCGGACCCTAAACTTTCGGGTCCGAGATAATTTCTCGACGAACCGAGGCCACCTAGATGACCACAGCTGCCCCCTCCGACAAGATCGACGCGTACGTCTGGCGCATCAGCGCCGTCGTGATCGTCGGGTCGATCATGTCGATCCTCGACACGACGATCGTCAACGTCGCGCTCGCGACCCTTGGCCGCGAGCTGCACAGCACGATCGACCAGATCCAATGGGTGGTGACCGGCTACCTGCTGTCGCTCGCCGCCGTGATCCCTGTCACCGGATGGGCGGCGCGCAGGTTCGGCGCCAAGCGCGTGTACATCATCTCGTTGGTCCTGTTCACCGCCGGCTCGGCGCTGTGCGGCCTCGCGTCCTCGACGACCGCGCTGATCCTGTTCCGTGTGCTCCAGGGCATCGGTGGCGGCATGATCCTCCCGATCGGCCAGCTGATGATGGCCGAGGCAGCCGGCCCCAAGCGCATGGGCCGCGTGATGAGCATCGTCGCCGTTCCGGCGATGCTGGCGCCGATCCTCGGCCCGGCGATCGGCGGCCTGATCCTCGACAACGCAAGCTGGCAGTGGATCTTCTACGTCAACGTGCCGATTGGACTCATCGCGGTGATCGCGGCGCTGCGGATCCTCCCCAACGTCAAGCCGCAGCCGACCGAAACGCTCGACTACCGCGGCTTCGCGCTGCTGGCCACCGGGCTGCCGCTGTTGACCTATGGGCTGGCGGAGATCGGCGCCACCGGCACGTTCACCTCGCCCAAGGTCGTGTACCCGATCATCGCCGCAATCCTCCTGATCGGAGTGTTCGTGTGGCACGCGCTGCGCGTCAAGTACCCGCTGCTCGATCTGCGCCTGTACCGCAGGCCGACGTTCTCATCGGCCTCGTTTGCGATGTTCTGCCTCGGTGCCGCGCTGTTCGGCGGGATGATCCTGCTGCCGCTCTACTGGCAGGGGATCCGCCACGAGGACGTCGTCAAGACCGGTCTGCTGACCGCTCCGCAAGGGCTCGGGATGGCGCTTGTGATGCCGCTCGCAGGCAAGCTGTCTGACCGCCTCGGCGGCGGTCCGCTGGCGCTGTTTGGCGTGATCGTGACGACCCTGGCGACGATTCCGTTCGGGCTGATCAGCGCCGACTCGTCCGTGCTCGGTCTGTCGGTCGCGATGTTCATCCGTGGCGTGGGGATCGGGTTTGCGTTCATGCCGGCGATGGCCGCCGCGTACGCCGCGCTCGATCGCTCCGAGCTTTCTCATGCGACCCCGCAGATGAACATGCTCCAGCGCGTCGGGGGCTCGATCGGCACGGCCGTGCTCGCGGTTGTGCTCCAGCGCGCCCTGATCGGCGCGCACACGATCAGCGCGCAGGCGGCTGCGTACGGGACCGCGTTCTGGTGGTCGGCCGGATTGACGGCGCTGGCGATCATCCCGTGCGTGATCCTCTTGCGCGCCGAGCGCGCGGCCCGTGCTGCCAAGGGCGCGGCGGCCGCGGCGCCGGCCGAGGCGATTGCGGAGGCGATCGCGGCATGAGCACCGCCCCGGTGGCGCCGGCCAAAGCCGCGAGCGGCAAGACCGTCGACCCGGCTGCCGCCGAGCGGCTCGGACGCTCGTTCAAGGCGACGATGGCGGCCGTGCGGCGTATGCGCGGCCGCGAATCGCACCGTCCGGGCGAGCTGTCAGACGCCCAGTACAGCCTGCTGTTCTGTCTGCGCGAGACCGACCCGATCCGCACCAGCGAGCTCGCGATCGCGGCCGACCTCAGCCCCGCGAGCACGACCGAGATGCTCGACGGCATGGCTGCCGCCGGGGTCGTCACGCGGATCCGCTCCGATCAGGATCGGCGCGTCGTGCTGATCTCGCTGACCGAGTGTGGACGCGCGATGGTCGAGGAGCGGCGGGCGCGGTATGAGCCACGCTGGCTGGCGGCGCTCGAGGGGATCAGCGACCGCGATCTGGTCGCGGCCTCCGAGGTGCTCGATCGCCTACGCGGGCTGTTCGACGAGCTCGCCGCGGAGCGCGGCAGCGACGACGACGGGCTCGGCTAGCGGCTGCGCCGCCGGGGCCGGGACCTCGGTCTCGACTGCCTGGTCGGCGAGCGTGGTCATCTCGTCGACCATCGCCAGCAGCTCGTAGTGGGCCTCGTCAGACCACCAGCCCGGCTGCGGACGCAGGCGTGGGCGTCGTCCGAGTGATCCCATCACGTAGTAGGCGATCTCCTCAGGGCCTGAGTCGGGTAGCGGCTCGGCCGGCATCCGGCGAAGCAGTGTGCGGGTCGCTGCGTAGCGCTCGCGTGCCCATCCGATCGCGACCTGCGCGCGGCGGCGCTGTAGCTGGAAGTCGCCGCGCGTGAACACTGCCTCGGCCGCGTATCGGTAGAGGTCCTGGCGGCGCCGCTCCTCGAGGTTGTCGTTGTAGGCGCGTAGCAGCGAGCCGATCACCGGGCACACCGACTGCGGGCGGTCGCTGAAGCGCTCGCCCGAGAGCATCGCGGCCAGCTCCATCACGCACACGATCGCACCCGGGCCATCGTGACGGCCAGGGCCGAGTCGGGCTGTCTGGTAAGACGCCCCTTCCGGTGACGGATTTGCGGCCATACGTCCCCGGGTTATCGGCCGTAACGGCCGTTAAGTTAGGCAATCAGCGCAGGTTGACCGTGCCGTCCAGATGCGACGCGTCCTTGCGCGCATCGCGCACGCCGAAGCGGATCACGCCGTCGGCCGCCTGCTCGGCGAATTTCACCGTCGCGGGCAGCAGAATCGGCTTGCGGAACGCCACCTCGACCGTGAACGCATCATCGAGCTCGGCATCGAGCGCGGCAAGGCAGCGGGCCTTGGTCCACATCCCGTGCGCAATCGCCGCCGGAAAGCCGAACAGCTTCGCGCTCAGCGCGTGCATATGGATCGGGTTGCGGTCGCCCGAGACGCCGGCATAGCTGCGGCCGAGGTCGCCCGGAAGCCTCCAGGTGGCGGTCGCGGGGAGATCCTCGGTCGAGGCGAGCTCCGCGGACTTGCGCTGCTTGCCGTTGGAGCCGCCGCGGCGCAGGTTCGTCGACCACTCCTCCCACACGAGCTCGTCGCTGACGCGGGCCTGCGAGCGCAGCGTGAACTGCCGGCCGCGCGGATGCGGCTCGAGCTCGGTCGCCCAGACGCGCAGCGACAGGCGCTCGCCGACGCGCACCGGGCGGTGCTGGCTGATCTTGTTGGCGATGTGCACGAGGCCGATCGCTGCAAGCGGAAAGCTGCCGTCGGTCATCAGCTTCAGCTGCAGCGGGAACGCGAGGATGTGGACGTAGCAGGCGGGGACCGAGTCGCTCAGCGAATAGCCACAGACGCGATCGAACGCGGCGAGTCGCTCGGAATCGATCTCGACGTCGTCGAGCACCAACGCGACGTCGGGCACGTCGCCACCGCCGCCCGGCACGAACGGCAGCTTGCCCGCGCCCGGAACCATCGCGGCGCCCGCGCGGGCGAACATCGCGGCCATGCTCGGCGAGCCGCTCAGTTGACGATCGGACACGGCTCTAGGCTCCGAGCAGGCTCTGACCGCAGACGCGGACGACGTTGCCGTTGACGCCAGCCGAGCCCGGGCTCGCGAACCAGGCGATCGTCTCGGCGACGTCGACCGGCAGCCCGCCCTGGGCGAGGCTGTTCATCCGGCGCCCTGCCTCGCGCGTGGCGAGCGGCATCGCCGCGGTCATCTGCGTCTCAATGAAGCCTGGTGCGACTGCGTTGATCGTGGCGCCCTGCTTAGCGACCGCCGGCGCCGTCGACTCAACCACCCCGATCACGCCGGCCTTCGACGTCGAGTAGTTCGTCTGGCCGGCGTTGCCGGCGATCCCGCTGATCGACGACACGCAAACGATCCGGCCGTTCTCGCGGACCGCTTGGCGCTCGAACAGCTCCTTGTCGATCCGTTGCGGAGCCGTCAGGTTGATCGCGATCACCAACTCCCACAGGTCCTCGGTCATGCGCCCGAGCGTCTTGTCGCGGGTGACACCCGCGTTGTGGACGACGACGTCGACGCCACCGTGAGCGTCGAGCAGATGCGTGGCGATGATCGACGGTCCGTCCTCGTCGGTGATGTCGACGGTCAGGGCCGAGCCGCCGATCTCCTCGGCGACAGCTTCGAGGTCGCTCTCGGCCGCAGGCACGTCGAGGCAGACGACGTGCGCGCCGTCGCGCGCGAGCACCTGTGCGATCGACCGGCCGATCCCGCGCGCCGCGCCGGTCACGAGCGCGACCTTGCCGTCCAGCGGACGCTCCCAGTCAAGCGACTCGGCGGCGGCAGCGGCCGCCCCGATCCGAACCACCTGGCCGGAGACGTACGCCGACCTCGGCGAGAGGAAGAAGCGCAGCGTCGACTCGATCTGACCCTCGGCCTCGGGCTCGACGTAGACGAGCTGGGCGGTCGCGCCGCGCCTGCCCTCCTTGCCGATCGCGCGCGTCAGGCCTTCGAGCGCTCGCTGGGCAATCGCCTCGGACGGGTCCTTGCAGCTCTCTGGCGGTGTGCCGAGCACAATCACGCGCCCGCACGCCCGCAGCTTGCGGATCACGGGTCCGAAGAACTCCCAGGCCGCGCGCAGTTCATCGCTGGACCCGATCCCGCTCGCGTCGAACACGAGCGCCTTGAACGTCAGGTCGGTCGGGCCCGACTCCGGCGCCCAGACCTCGGCGCCGATCGCGGCGAGCACGTCGGCGACGGAGCGGATCAGCCGCCCGCCGGCGGCGCCGGTGCCACCGAGCAGCACCGGACCCTCGATCACGGGACGGCCGGGCTCGTAGCGCTCGAGCTTGACCGGCGCCGGCAGCCCGATCTGCTTAGAGACGAGCTTGCCGACCGGAGTGTTGACGAGTTGCTGGTAGCGATCGCTCATGTGCCGGGAGCCTCCATGATCGCGGTGACGCCGAGCCCGCCGGCGGCGCAGATCGAGATCACGCCGCGCCCGGACCCGCGCTCGTGGAGCATCTTCGCGAGGCCGGCGACGATCCGGCCGCCGGTCGCGCCGAACGGGTGGCCCGCACCGAGCGAGCCGCCGTGGACGTTGAGCTTGGCGCGATCGATCGAGCCGAGCGGACGCTCGAGCCCGAGCCGGTCGCGGCAGTAGTTCTCGTCCTCCCACGCCTTCAACGTGCACAGCACCTGCGACGCGAACGCCTCGTGGATCTCGTAGAGGTCGAAGTCGCCAAGGCCAAGTCCGGCCCGCTCGAGCATCTTCGGCATCGCGTAGGTCGGCGCCATCAGCAGCCCCTCGCGCTTGTGGACGTGGTCGACTGCGGCGGTCTGCGCCTCAGTGATGTAGGCGAGCACAGGCAGGTCGCGCTCGGCAGCCCACTCCTCACTTGCCAGCAGCACCGCCGAGGCACCGTCAGACAGCGGTGTCGAGTTGCCGGCGGTCATCGTCCCCTCGTCGCCGCCGAACACCGGCTTGAGCTTGGCCAGCTTCTCGACGCTCGAGTCCGGGCGTAGGTTCTGGTCGCGTTCGAGACCCAAGTACGGCGTCACCAGGTCGTCGAGGAAGCCCTGGTCGTAGGCGGCGGCGAGGTTGCGATGGCTGGTGACTGCGAGCTCGTCCTGGTCCTCGCGCCCGATCTCCCACTCCTCGGCCATGATCGCCGCGTGCTCGCCCATCGACAGGCCGGTACGCGGCTCCGCGTTGCGCGGGATCTCCGGAACGACGTGCTGGGGACGGAACTTCGTCAGCGCCTTGACCCGCCCGGCAGGCGACTTCGCGCGGTTGACCGACAGCAGCGTCGTGCGCAGGTTCTCGTTGAGCGCCAGCGGCGCGTCGGACGTCGTGTCGACGCCGCCGGCGATCCCGGAGTCGATCTGGCCGAGCGCGATCTTGTTGGCGACGAGGATCGTCGCCTCGAGCCCCGTCCCACACGCCTGCTGGACGTCGTAAGCCGGCGTGTGCGGCGCGAGCTTGGAGCCGAGCACGCTCTCGCGGGTGAGATTGAAGTCGCGGCTGTGCTTCAGGACAGCCCCCGCGGCGACCTCGCCGAGGGTCGCGCCGCGCAGCCGGAACTTGTCGGCCAGCGCGTCGAGCGTGGTGGTCAGCATGTCCTGATTGGAGGCCTGTGCATACGGCCCGTTCTGGCGTGCGAACGGAATCCGTACGCCGCCGAGCACAGCGACACGGCGGACGCTTGAGTTCATTGCAAACTGCTCCTCGTGGACTTAGTTACACCGCTGTAGCTTAGGGAGCGGTGTCGGTGTCCGTCGCGGTCCCGTCGGACCCCGTGGCCGTCGTGAACGCGCCGCCGCGGGTGACGCGCCGGACGACGCGCGGGGCCAGTAGTCGCGACGCCGCCGCCAGCCAGTACGGCCGCGGCACGTAGCGCTCGGCCTTGCCTCCCGGGCCTGCCTCGATGATCGCCTCGGCCACGGTCTCTGGCTTGGCGACGATCCACCGGGTCGCGGCATTGGCGCGCAGCTCGGCCGCCGGGAACCCTTCGGTCGCGACGAATCCGGGGAGCACGAGGCCGACGTGCACGCCGTGCGGCAGCTCCTCCAGGTGCAAGCCGTCGCTCCAGCCGACGAGCGCGAACTTGCTCGCGGAATAGGCCGCCGAGTTGGGCCGCGACACGCGCGACGCGGTGCTCGCAACGTTGACGATGCTCGTGCTGGTCGCGGTCTGCGCCGCAGTTGCGCGCAGTAGTGGCAGCAGTGCCTCAGTCAGTCGCACCGGTGCTTCGAAATTGAGCTTCATGTGGCGCTCGACGTTCTCCCAGCCGACGTCGCCGAAGCGCCCGCGCCACGAGGCGCCGGCGTTGTTGACGAGCATCTGCAGCTCGCCGTGCTCGCGCTGCACCGTGTCCCGGACGCGGGCGGCGGCTTCGGGATCGGTGAGATCGGCGGCGATCACGGTCGCGCCGCCGAGTTCGTTCGCGAGTGCCTCGAGGCGCTGCTGACGCCGCGCGACGAGTACTAGTCGGGCGGCGGGCTCGCGGGCGATCCGGCGCGCGGCGGCTTCGCCGATCCCGCTCGACGCGCCGGTGACGATCGCCACGAAGGACTGGGCCATGGGCTGCGCAGCCTAGCCGCGCAGCCCAAGGCCGGAGTCATCGACCGAAGCGAGGATCGACCTCGAGGTCGTAGACCTGCTCCTCGGTCCCCTTCCCCGATGGGGTGAGTGTGAGCGTCACCGGCACTCCACCGGCGACCCGGTTGGTGTGGAGGTTGGCCGTCGCCGTCAGCCCCCACGTCGAGCCGGACGCCTTCAGGTTGCCAGTGTGCTTGTCCTTGGCGCCATAGGAGACCGTCACCGAGAGCCCGCCGGCGCCGGCGACATCGCGTACGACCGCGCGCGCGTCCGGGTCATCCGAGGTGACGCAGATCGTCGGGCTGACCGCCTGAGCGCCGCTGGGGAGGTCGAGCACGGTGCCCGCGCTCCCTTCCGCCAGCCTCGTCGTCACGATCTTGGCCCCGCCGCTGAGCACCCATCCGGCACCGCCGGCGAAGCCCGTCGTGCGCTGGCCGGGCACCTGGGTGTACCAGTTGCTGTCGCCCCAAGACAGGAAGGCCTGGGCGGCCGTCGCCGAGGGGCATCCGGAGGGGTTGCCGTAGTTGGCGGCGGTTGTGGCCTGTGCCTGGGCGGGCACCAACGCCATCGTTGCGATCGAGGCGACCAAGCCCAGTGAGCGTGCCCCGAACATTCCTTGTTTCATGTACTGACCATCCATGGTTAGCACTGGCGGCCGAGCTGTCTCGAACCAACCGAGACCTCTAGCTTTGCGTCGCCGGCTCGCGCCGGGTTTGCCTTTTTCAGCTGGTTTGCACCCCCTATATCGGCGGTCCAGCGGGTCGCGGCAGGGTTGTCAGCCGCCGTGGACAGATGTCAGGTTGCCGTATGTCCGGATCGTGCCGTTGCGCATTCAGATCTCTTTGGATACGGCCGATTACCCGCTTAAGATGTCGTTTGAAGAGAGCGTCGAGCAGCAAGAGTTGCTCGCGGACAATTTCGCGCGGGCGGGCGCCAGAATCACTTCACGCGAACGGGCTGGCGAACTGCTGCTGACGGCTGCGTTCGTCGCGGCGGTGGTGGCGCTGTGGGCGATTGCCCCGCCGCCTGCGTTTCCGATCCCTCCGGTGGCGCTGAGCGCGGCGGTGTTGATCCTGGCGATGCTGGTGCGCTTCGACACGCCGTTCGGCTACACGGCTCCGACCCAACTCGCGTTCGTCCCGCTGCTGTTCGTCACGCCCCCGGCGGTCGTGCCGATCGTGGTCGTCGTCGTGCTCGTGCTGGCAGGGCTGCGCGAGGTGTTCGCGGGCCAGCTGCGGCTCAGCCGGCTGCTGCTGACGGCGGCGCCCAACGCCTGGTACGCGATCGGGCCGGTGGCGGTGCTGGCGCTCACGCACGAAGACGCGGCCCAAGCTGGCGTGCTGCTGTTGGTCTGCATGCTCGCCGCGCAATGCCTGATCGACTTCGGCGCCTCCGCCGTGCGCTTCGCCATCACCAGATCCGCGAGCTTTCAATCACAGCTGCGAGAGACCTGGGTGTACCTGATCGATGCGGCCCTATCGATCGTCGGGCTGCAGTTCGCGAGTGACATTCAGCAGCGGCCCTGGGCCGTCCTCAGCTTGGTCCCGCTGCTGGCGCTGTTGGCGACGTTCGCGCGCGAGCGTCATCACCGCCTGCAGAACGTGCTCGAGCTCGGCAACGCTTACCGCGGCACGGCGCTCGCCCTCGGCGACGTCGTCGAGGCCGACGACGGCTACACCGGCGAACACTCCAAGAGCGTCGTCGGGCTGGCCGTGGCGGTCGGTCGCGCGCTCGGCCTGCGAACCGAGCAGCTGCGCAACCTCGAATTCGGCTCGCTGCTGCACGACGTCGGCAAGGTTGCGATCCCGAAAGAGATCATCAACAAGCCCGGGCAAGCTCGATCCCGAGGAGTGGACGCTGGTCAAGACGCACACGATCGAGGGTCAGAAGGTGCTCGAGCGGGTCGGCGGGTTCATGAAGGCCGTCGGCCTGATCGTCCGCTCCCACCACGAGCGGTGGGACGGAAGTGGGTATCCGGACGGCCTCGCCGGCACCGCGATCCCGCTCGAGTCGCGGATCATCGCCTGCTGTGACTCGTGGAATGCGATGCGGACCGACCGCGCCTACCGGCCCAGGCTCAGCTATGAGACGGCACTCGCCGAGATGCTCACCAACTCCGGCACGCAATTCGACCCCACCATCGTCGAGGCGCTCCTGACCGTAATCGAGACGCCCGCCGAGCTCGCTCAAGCAGCCTGACGGCTCGTCGTGACCTCGGCCGCGAGGGCGGCACCATGGTGGTCGACGCCGGATACGCGCGCGCGTGTGTTCGTAATCCCGACCAGCGCGATCAGGCCGCCGAGGATCGCGAGCCCGCCGGCGATCCCGACCCCGAGACGGAACGCGTGCACCGACGCGTCCGTGAGCGCCTGCTGCACGATCGCGCGCTCGTGAGGCGTGCTCTTGCCTGGGTCGGTGACAAGCGGTCGCGTGCGGGCGCTCGCGACCGCGGCCTGCGTCGTGGCGGTCAGGCGATGGTGAGCCAGGTCGCGATCGAGACGGTTGGCGAAGCTCCCCGACACGACCGCGCCGAGCGCGGCGATCGCCAGCAGCCCGGCGACGCGCGAGACCGCGTTGTTGACGCCGCTCGCTAGCCCCGAGTGGCGCTTGTCGACCGACCCGAGGACGGCAGCCGTCAGCGGCGCGACAGTCGCGGCGAGCCCCAGACCGAATACCGCGATCGCAGGCAGGACCGTGGTCAGGTAGCTCGGGTCTGAGCCCGTTCGCGTCAGCAGCAGCAGCCCCGCGCCGGCAATGATCGGCCCGCCGGACATGAACGCTCGCGGGCCGAAGCGGTCCGCAAGCGCACCGAACCGCCGCGACAGCGTGAACATCAGAACCGTGATTGGGAGCAACGCCAGGCCAGCCTCAATCGGCGTGTAGCCGCCGACCTGCTGGAGGAACACAACCGTGAAGAACGTCGCGACCCCGAGGCCACCGTAGAGCGCAAGCGTCGTCACGTTCCCGACCGCAAAATTTCGCACCCCGAACAGCCCCAGCGGAATCATCGGCTGCCGCGTTCGGCGCTCCCAGACGACGAACGCCGCCAACAGCAACAGTCCGACCACGAGCGGGACCGCGACGCGCGGGTCGCTCCAGCCGTAGCGCGGCTGCTCGATCAGCGCGAACACCGGGCCGCCGAGACCGAGCACGCACAGCGCCGCGCCGACGATGTCGACGTGACCGGGAGCACGGACGTCGCTCTCAAGGCGGCTCAGCAGCCACAGCGTGATCGCGACCGGGACAAGGTTGATCGCAAAGATCCACCGCCACGACGCCGCCTGGATCAGGACGCCACCGCCGAGCGGGCCGATCACGGTCGCCACGCCCGCCCACGCGGTCCACGTGCCGATCGCCTCTGACCGCTCGTCGGGCTCGAACGTGTCCATGATCAGCGCGAGCGTGCTCGGCACGAGCAGCGCGCCGGCGACCCCCTGCGCGGCGCGGGCGCCGATCAGCACGCCGGTGCTCGGCGCCAGCGCGCAGATCAGCGAGCACACGCCGAAGCCGACCAGGCCCGACGCGAACACGCGCCGGCGGCCGAGCAGGTCACCGAGCGATCCGCCGACCAGCAGCAGCGACGCGAGCGTCAGCAGGTACGCCTCGACCACCCACTGCTGATCGGCGAGGGTGCCGTGCAGGCTGGCGCGGATCGACGGGAGCGCCACATTGACGACGGTCCCGTCGAGGAACACGATCCCCGAGCCGAGGACGCTCGCTACGAGGACGACGCGCTTACGGCTCACGCACGCCAGCGTAATTCAGTTGTTGAGCAGCGCCATATCCGACTCGCGGTAGCGGGTGCCCGACACCGACTCATGCGAGACAGCGCGGTCAAGACTCGCGATGTCGTCGGCCGAGAGCGCGACGTCGGCGGCGCCGACGTTGTCCTCGAGGTACCGAACCCGCTTGGTCCCGGGGATTGGGACGATGTCCTCCCCCTTGGCCATCACCCACGCGAGCGCCAGCTGGGCCGGCGTGACGCCGCGGTCGTCGGCGAGCTCGCGGACCTGGTCGGCCAGGTGGATGTTCTCCGCCAGCGCATCCTCCTGAAAGCGGGGGTTGCTGCGGCGCCAGGCATCGTCCTCGGGGAGGTCGTCAATCGAGCGGATCTGCCCCGTGAGGAACCCGCGTCCGAGCGGCGAGTAGGCGACGAAGCCGATGCCCAGCTCACGCAGGGTCGGAATCACATCCAGCTCGGGATCCCGGGTCCACAGCGAGTACTCGCTCTGCACGGCCGTGATCGGGTGCGTGGCGTGAGCCCGCCGGATCGTCGCGACCGACGGCTCAGACAGCCCCAGGTAGCGGACCTTGCCCTCCTGCACGAGCTCGGCCATCGCGCCGACGGTCTCTTCGATCGGCACGGCCGGATCGATCCGATGCTGGTAGTAGAGGTCGATCGTGTCGACTCCGAGGCGCTCGAGCGAGCCTTCGCAGGCACGCTTGACGTTCTCCGGGCGCCCGTCGACGTTGCGGTCAGCCGGGTTGGCGGGATCGACCGAGAAACCGAACTTGGTTGCGATCTCGAACCGGTCGCGGCGGCCGGCGATCGCGCGCCCGACGAGCTTCTCGTTCTCGTGGGGCCCGTAGATCTCGGCCGTGTCGAGCAACGTCACGCCGAGCTCGAGCGCCCGTTCGATCGTCTTCAGGCCGCCCTGTTCGTCGCCCTTGCCGTAGGCCTGCGTCATGCCCATGCATCCGAGCCCCTGTGCGGATACCTCAAGCCCCTGAGTTCCGAGCTTTCTCCTGTTCACGCGAGTCTCCTCTCGATTGCATCCTGCGTTCGAGGTTAGACCGCGTTTTCTGGCTTTCCCTGGTGGAGTTTCTACCCGGCACCGGCCGACATCACCTCGTTCGGCTCGTAGCCGGCGAAGCTGACACTTTGGGCGAACGGCAGTTTGGTCTTGACGATCACGCAGTACGTGCGCCGGCGATAGTCGCTGGGGACGCACGTCCGGTAGATGCTGCCGGGCTGGATCACGAACGTGTCGACGCTCTGGAGATTGCGGCGAAACTCGGCGGGTGCGCGGTCGCCGATGTACGCCTGCGCGCGCTTGATCGCATCGTCCATTGCAGCGCGGTGGGCAACGAGCGTCGAGTGGTGCAGCAGACCTGCCGCCAAGAATGCCGCGGCGATCAGCCAGATGACGATCGTGCCGGCGTAGTCACGCGCGACGATGTCGGGCAGATCGGGGCGGGCTCGGCGGAGCATTGCGCCGAGTGGACGCGACAGCAGGATCACCGCGATCAGGTTCAGGACGAGCGCGACGAGGCCGGCGCCGACGACGGTCTGGCCGTCGCCCGACACCGGCAGCGCGTGCACGACCAACGCCTCAGCGATCGTGAGCGCCACGAACGCCGGCCATAGCCACGCTCCGCGTCGCCGCCAGCGCATCCGGTGCAGCCAGGCACCGTCCATGATTCGTAAGGGTAAACGGGCATGATTTCCCAGGTAGGCCGTGCCGGCCGTCTCGTACAGACGGTGGAGTAAGCTCGGCCCTGCCCGATCGAGGGGCCGCACCGGAGATCCCGGAGCGGCTTTAGGAGAGGGTCGGAACGGAGATCCCGGGCCGGCCCGCGGACGAAAGGGAAACAAACTCAAGATGGCTACCGACATGGCTGAGCCGGCCGCTGCAGGGACCGATATCGCAACCGAGCACCTGACGCTCGACGATCGGATCTGGCTGCTCCGAGCGATGCTCTTGATGCGGGGGCTCGAGGAGCGGGCAATGACCCTGTATCGACAGGGCAAGGTTCCCGGCTCGTTTTACGACGGATACGGCCAGGAGGCGGTATCGGCCGGCGCCGCGTTCGCAATGGCCCCCGAGGACCGGCTGTGCATCCTGCACCGCGACCTCGCGGCACACATCATCCGCGGCGTTTCGGCCGAGCGGATCCTCGCTCAGTACATGGGCCGCGCGAACGGGATCACCGCGGGACGGGATGGCAACGTCCATTTCGGTGATCGGCATCTCGGCTGTGTCGGGATGGTCTCGATGCTCCCCGACATGATGCTCGTCGCCGCGGGGATGGCGATGGCGTTCAAGCTACGCGGCGAGCCACGCTGCGCGCTGACCTGGTTCGGCGACGGCTCGACCTCGCGCGGTGACTTTCACGAGGCGATGAACTGGGCCGGCGTCCAGAAGCTCCCGGTCGTGTTCGTGCTCGAGAACAACCAGTACGCGTACTCGACCCCGGTGGCCAAGCAATACGCGGTGGACCCAGTCGAGCGCGCTGCGGCGTACGGGTTCGCCGGCGTGACGGTCGACGGCAACGACGCCGATGCGATGTTCGAGGCGACGCGTGCTGCACGCGAGCGCGCGATCGCCGGAGACGGACCGACGCTGATCGAGGCGATCACGATGCGGATGCACGGACACGCAGCCCACGACGACATGAAGTACGTGCCCAAGGAGCAGGTCGAGGAGTGGCGCAAGCGCGACCCGGTCGAGCGCCAGGAGACCCGGCTGCGTGAACTCGGCGTCGATGTCGACGCCGTGCGGGCGGACGTACGTGCCGAGATCGACGCCGCCGCCGAGGCGGCGCTCGCCTCGCCGATGCCCGATCCGGGGAATGTGACCAATGGCGTGTTCTGCGAGGGCGAGCCCGAGTCGCTCGGCGACGGCGTCGCGCGGTGGAGCGGATTCGCCGCCGCCGAGAAGGCGGTGTCGTGATGCCGACGCTCACCTACCTACAGGCGATCTCGGCGGCGCTCCGCGACGAGCTGCGCGCGGACGAGCGCGTGCTGATGATGGGCGAGGACATCGGCGTATTCGGCGGCGCCTTCAAGGTGACCGACGGATTCATCGACGAGTTCGGTCCCGACCGGGTGATGGACACCCCGCTCGCCGAGTCGGGGATCATCGGCACCGCGATCGGCGCTGCGGTCGTCGGTATGCGGCCCGTATGCGAGATGCAGTTCTCGGACTTCATCTCCTGCGGCTTCGACCAGCTCGTCAACGTTGCCGCCAAGATGCACTACCGCCAGGGTCTGGCCGTGCCGATCACCGTCCGGCTGCCCTCGGGCGGCGGGTTCTCGGGCGGACCGTTCCACTCCCAGAACCCCGAGGCGTGGTTCATGCACTCGCCCGGCATCAAGGTCGTGGCGCCTTCGACCGCCGAGGATGCCAAGGGCCTTCTGCACGCGGCCATTCACGACCC
>DASXDD010000142.1:0-51733 GCA_036490775.1 Solirubrobacteraceae bacterium
ACCTCGCGGGGCACGTGTCCGACACTCCCGCTTTGCACAATTTTTGGACCGGATTTTGGCTTTAAACCTATGCAATTCTATGCGCGAACGCCGCACGAGGCAATCCATGGTCCGAAATAGCATCGTCTAGACGGCTTATCCTGCGCATGCGCTACCTCAAGACCAGCGAGGCTGCGGCGTTACTGAACGTCAGCCCGAACACGTTGCGCGCCTGGGAGAGACGGTTCGGCTTCCCTAAGCCGCAACGGTCTCCCGGCAAGCACCGGCTGTTCACCCACGGCGAGGTCGCCGCGCTGCGCGACGCCCTTCAGGAAGGCCTTTCGATCTCCTCAGCGATTTCACGCGCGCGTGAAGGGCTTGTCGCGGACACGAACTCCCTGCTCGGGGCGCTCGTTTCCTACGAGCGCGAGCGCGCAGACGCTGCGATCGAGGCGGCGCTGGCGCTCCGATCCGTTGAACGGTCTGTCGAGGAGGTGCTGCTCCCAACTCTCGAGGAGATCGCCAGGCGCTACACGGTCGACTCCGCCGCGTGGGCATTCGCCTCGCACTGGGGATCAGACTGGCTGCGGCGAGCGATCCGCCTGGCGCCGTCACCCGTGCGCGGCCTCGCGATCGTCGTCGGCGATGCGACTCGTGACGAGCTCGACCCCGACGCGGCATACCTGCGCGCGTTCGAGCTTCTGTCGATACGCGCCGGCGTCGAGGTACTGAGCCTCTCGGCCCGCGGCATCGCCGGGATCGGCGACGCGGTCGCTGTGCACCGTCCGAATCTCGTCGTCGTCGCCGGCGGCCATCTCGATGACGACACCGTCGCGCGCTGGGCGTACTCGATCAGGCTGTCTGTCGGCCCGACGCCGGTCGCGCTGTACAGGCGTGGTCCGCAGCGCGCACGCGTGCGCACGACCGCCGCCAACGTTCTGCCAGTGGGCGCCGCCGAAGCGCAGCGGCGCCTGGTTGAAATACTCGAGACCGAGCACGACGAGGCCGCCACGCCGGTCTCCGCGCCCCGCCATCAGCGCGGGGTAAACCCGGACGCACGGACGCGGACGGCGTAACGGTCAGACACGTCGAAAGGGACTTCGATGAGCACTCACAGCATCAACGGGCGACCAGCACTCGCTCTGGTACCTCCGCTGCCGAAAGCGGCACCGGTTGCGTTCTGCGGCCATTGCGGGGCCCGGCCCGATCCGGACGCGGCGGCGAGCCCCACGCGTGTCTGCTCGAGCTGCGGCCTCGGCCTGTTGCTCCAATGCGACGGCGACGTCGCGCCGAACCCGGGCGACGCATATCTGGTGCTCGACCACACGCTCTCGGTGTGCGCGATGTCCGACGCGGCTGAGCGGCTGCTGGCCACGCAGGAACTCGACGCGATTCACCGGCCGATCACCCAGCTGCTGGTGCCCGCCGACGCCGAGTCGACGGCCGAGGCCGACCTCGCCGCCGCGATCATGTGGTCAGCCCGCGGTGACACCCGTGTCACCTACACGGTCGTCCGGCCGGCGAACACGTTCGGCGTCCGTCTAAAGGCCCGGATCGGCGGCTGCGGGCCGCCACGCGCGGCGCTGCTCGTTTTCGAATAACGGCGGCAATCCTGCCCATGCACGCGATCGCCCAAGTTGCACGTCAGCTTGCGGCAGTTGCATCCACATCCAAACCATTCCTATAACTCCACAGGTGAGCGGAATCCGCACAAATGCTGCTGCCGAGATGCTCGGCGTAAGCACATCGACCCTTCGCACCTGGGAGCGCCGGTACGGCTTCCCGCGCCCGGTGCGCTCTCCCGGCGGCCACCGTCACTACGCGCTCGCCGAGATCGAGGCGCTGCGGATGACACTGGCCGAGACCCACAACGTCTCATCCGCCGTCGCGCTGGCGTGCGAGCGCGGCGAGGGGCCGTCCTCACCGAAGCGCCTCGCAGCCGCCTACTCGGCGTTCGACGAGGACAAGGCAAACCGGCTGCTCGAGGAGAGCCTGACGCTCCGCTCGATCGAGCGCACGATCGAGGACGTGCTGCTCGACGCGATCTCGATGCACGACGACCGCGACACGACCACCGCCGAGTTCGAGTTCGGCTGGCGCCACGCGACCGGCTGGCTGTCGGCCGTGAAGCGCCTGGCCCCACCGGCGAATCGCTCGGAAGGGATCCTCGTGTTCGACGGCTCGGTCATGTTCGACCTCGACATGCTGCATGCGCAGGCGGTCGAGCTGCTGCTCAGGCGCGCCGGCCTACGCACGCTGGCGCTGACACCGGCGATCGACACCGGCCGTCTCGCGCGCGCCGTGCGCGTGCTCGAGCCACGGGCCGTGATCCTGACCGGGCGCCGCGCTTCGCTGGACGCGATCAGCCGGCTCGTCTACGCAGTCCGCGGCGCGGTCGACAACGTCAAGGTGTTCGACTACCGCGGCGCCGTACCCGACACCGGGGCGAGCGCCGTAACTCGGCTCGGCGAGCGCCCGCTGGCGGCGCGCGACGCCATCGTCGCGCATCTGGATGCCGAGCTGTGGGCGAGGGCTCCGAGCACCCGCAAGCGGATCAAGGCCGCGGCGTCAAACCCGTCGGCCGCGCCCGCAGCCCGCACCGCGGTCGCCGCGGCGCATCGCGGGCGCTGATCGCCGCCGGGCCGAACGGGGGACGACGAGGGTCGGCTCCTACAATCGGCGCCGATGGCTGATCCGCACCGCCCGGTCGACACGCGCACGTCGTTCCCAGAGCTCGAGGAGCAGGTGCTCGCGCGCTGGCGCGAGCGCGACGTGTTCGCAGAGTCGATCCGCCGGCGCGAGGGCGCGCCGTCCTGGGGCTTCTACGAGGGGCCGCCGACGGCCAACGGTCCGCCTGGCACCCACCACGTGCTGTCGCGCGTGTTCAAGGACATCTTTCCTCGCTACCGCACGATGTGCGGGTACTACGTCGAGCGCAAGGGCGGCTGGGACTGCCACGGACTCCCGGTCGAGTTGGCGGTCGAGGCAGAGATCGGCTCGACCTCCAAGGACGACATCGAGCGCTACGGGATCGCGAAGTTCAACGCCCGCTGCCGGGAGATGGTGCTCAGCCACGTCGCGGACTGGAACCGGCTGACCGAGCGGATCGGCTTCTGGATCGACCTCGACGACGCCTACCGGACGCTCGACCCTGCCTACGTTGAATCGGTCTGGTGGGCGCTCAAGCAGATCCACGAGCGCGGCCTGCTGTTCGAGAAATTCAAGGTCGTGCCCTACTGCCCGCGCTGTGGCACCGCGCTGTCGAGCCACGAGCTCGGCCAGCCCGACGTGTACCGAGACGTGGTCGACCCGTCGGTGTACGTGCGCCTGCCCGTGACCGAGGCACTCGGCCCCCTGCATGCCGGCGACGAGCTGGTGGTCTGGACGACGACCCCGTGGACGCTGGTGTCCAATGCGGCGGTCGCAGTCGACCCCGAACTCACCTACGTGCGCGCCAGGGCCGGCGACGGGCCGGTGCAGATCGTCGCCGAGGCGCTGGTCGAGCGCGTGTTGGGCGAAGGCGCCGAGATCCTCGATCGGTTCCCCGGGGCGCAGCTCGAGGGAGCTCGCTACGAGCCGCCGTTTGAGTTCATCGCGGGCAGCGAGTACGGCGAGCGCGGGCACACCGTGCTGCTCGGCGACTTCGTCACCGCGCACGACGGCACCGGGCTCGTCCACACGGCGATCGCGTTCGGCGATGAGGACTTCCGGCTTGGCGAGCAGTACGGGCTCAACGTGATCAACCCCGTCCGCCCCGACGGCACCTACGACGACCGGATCGGACCGTACGTCGGCCGCTGGGTCAAGGACGCCGACGCCGACCTGATCGAGGACCTACGCGCTCGCGACCGGCTGCTGCGTGCCGAGAGCTACGAGCACTCCTATCCGCACTGCTGGCGCTGCCACACGCCGCTGCTCTACTACGCCAAGCCGTCGTGGTACATCGCCACCAGCCAGATCAAGGACCGGCTGCTCGCGTCCAACGAGACCGTCAACTGGTACCCCGGGCACGTCAAGCACGGCCGCTTCGGCAACTGGCTCGAGGGCAACGTCGACTGGGCG
Organism: Solirubrobacteraceae bacterium; assembly: GCA_036490775.1. Taxonomy (GTDB): domain Bacteria; phylum Actinomycetota; class Thermoleophilia; order Solirubrobacterales; family Solirubrobacteraceae; genus Palsa-465. The sequence continues at coordinate 4,042 of DASXDD010000142.1, forward strand.
CTGTCGCGCGAGCGCTACTGGGGCACGCCGCTGCCCGTGTGGCGCTGTGCCGACGGTCATCTGCACGTGATCGGATCGCTCGCCGAGGTGCGGGACCTGTCGGGAATCGAGCTCACCGACCCGCATCGGCCGTTCGTCGACGACGTCACGTTCCCCTGCGCCGAGTGCGGGCAGACGATGAGCCGCGTCGCGGAGGTGATCGACGTCTGGTTTGACTCGGGCTCGATGCCGTTCGCCCAGTACCACTCGCCGCAGCAGGGCACCGCGGCGTTCGAGCGCCGCTTCCCCGCCGACTTCGTGTGCGAGGCGCTGGATCAGACGCGCGGCTGGTTCTACTCGCTGCTGGCGGTCTCGACGCTGCTGTTCGATCAGTCGCCCTACCGCAACGTCGTCTGCCTCGGGCTGATCCTCGACGACGAGGGCCGCAAGATGTCCAAGTCGCTGGGCAACGCCGTCGAGCCGTGGGAGGTCATCAACCGCTACGGCGCCGACGCGCTGCGCTGGTACTTCTTCACCTCCAAGCAGCCGTGGGACGGATACCGGTTCTCGCTCGACACGATCGGCGAGGCTGTCCGGCAGTTCCTGCTGCAGCTGTGGAACACGTACGCGTTCTACGTGCTCTACGCCAACGCGAACGAGCTTGCGCCGGTCGAGGTCGCCGATGTCGAGCTCACCGAACTCGACCGCTGGGCGCTGTCGCGGCTGCAGGCCACGGTCGAGGTCGTCCGCGAGCGGATGGACGACTTCGACGCGACCGTCGCCGGGCGCGCGATCGCGACGTTCGTCGACGAGATCTCCAACTGGTACGTGCGACGGTCGCGCCGACGCTTCTGGGACGGCGACCCGGCGGCGTTCGCCACGCTGCGCACGTGCCTGCTGACCGTCGCCAAGCTGCTTGCCCCGTTCTGCCCGTTCATCGCCGACGAGGTCTACGACAACCTCGACGGCTCCGAGCGCAGCGTGCACCTGTGCGAGTTCCCGGTGACGGGCGAGCGCGACCGAGAGCTCGAGAGCTCGATGGCGGTCGCGCGCGAGACGGTGCGGCTGGGCCTCGCGGCGCGCGGTCAGGCAAAGCTCAAGGTGCGCCAGCCGCTGCACGAAGCGGTCGTCGTCGCGACGGGCTTCGAGCGCGAGGCGATCGAGCGCACGGCCGACGTGATCCGCGAGGAGCTCAACGTGCGTGAGCTGCGGCTCGTGTCAGACGCCGACGAGCTCGTGAAGGTCGAGATCAAGCCCAATTACCGGACGCTCGGGCCGCGGTTCGGCAAGCAGATGCCGCTCGTCGCGGCCGCCGTCGCCGGCCTCGACGCAGCGCACGCGAGTGCGCGGCTGCGAGACGGCGGCCGCGTCGCGATCACGATCGGCGGCCAGGACCACGAGCTGTCAGCCGACGACGTGCTGATCGCGATGCAGCCGCTCGACGGCTACGAGCTCGAGCGCGAGGGCTCGCACGCGGTCGCGCTCGAACTCGCGATCGACGACGACCTCCGTGACGAGGGCTGGGCGCGCGAGGTCGTCCACGCGGTGCAGGCGGCGCGACGCGACGCGGGTCTCGAGATCACCGACAGGATCGCGCTGACGCTCGACGGCGACGGCGCGCTGCTCGACGCCGCCCGGACGCGCGAGGCGTACATCGCGGACGAGACGCTTGCGGTCCGGGTCAGCTACGAGTCGCTCGACGGCGGCGTCGAACCGCTGCGGATCGACGGCCTCGAGCTGCGTGTTGCGGTAGCGCTGGCCTGAGGCTCGCGCTAGGCCAAGGCCGGCTCGAGCTCAGCCTCGAGCTTGCGCTTGGGGTAGGCGCCGATCACGGTCTTCGCCGGCTGTCCGTTGCGGAACAGGATCAGCGTCGGGATCGACATCACGTTGAAGTTGATCGCGGTCTGCTGGTTCTCGTCAATGTTGAGCTTGACGACCTTGAGCTGGTCGCCGCGCTCGTTGGCGATCTCCTCGACGACGGGGGCGACCATCCGGCACGGCCCACACCACGGCGCCCAGAAGTCGACAAGCACGGGAACCTCGGACTCGATGACCTCGGCCTGGAAGTTGTTGTCGGTGACGTCAGTGACGTTGCCAGCCATGTGGGCTCCTTGGAGGGATAACGTGATCTTTACTTCAGAAAGTATAGCGAGTGGATCAAGCGAGCAGGAAGGGCTGTCCAGGCTAGCCTTCAACCAGACACAACGATGAGGCAACGCCGATGACAGACTCCGCCGAGCTACCCACTGCGCAGGCCAGCGAACCGACGAATCTCGAGATCGCTACCGCGCTCGACGAGCTCGGCGACCTGTATGAGCTCGATGGCGCCGTGATCCACAGGATCGTCGCTTACCGCAACGCCGCCAAAGCGGTGCGCGACGCGTCGGTATCGATCACCGCCCTGGCGCGCCAGGGCCGCGCGACCGAGCTTGCGGGGATCGGCGCGATCATCCAGGAGAAGGTCATGGCGCTCGCCGACACCGGCGAGATCCCGGCGCTCGTCAAGCTGCGGGCGAAGTTCCCTCCGGGGCTGATCGAGATGACGCGGATCCCGGGCCTCGGGCCCAAGCGCGCGCGGCGGTTGTTCGACGAGCTCGGGATCGACTCGCTCGACGCCCTGCGCACGGCCGCCGAGCAGCAGCAGATCCGATCGCTCAAGGGGTTCGGGCCCAAGGCCGAGGAGAGCATCCTCGCCGGGCTGCAAGCAGCGGGCGCGGGCGAGCGCCGCACGCGCTACGTGCTCAACCGGGCGCTCGCGATCGCCGAGCCGCTGATCGCCGCGCTCGAGCAGCACCCTGCGTCCGAGCAGGTCCAGCTGGCCGGCTCGGCGCGACGGATGACCGACAGCGTCAAGGACCTCGACGTGATCGCGACCGCGCATGACCCGCTCGCGCTGGCCCGCGCGGCGGCCGAGCTCGACGTCGTCGAGCAGGCAGGCACCCCCGGCGACGCGGGCGTCCGGCTGCGCACCCACACCGGCATCCAGGTCGACCTGCGGATCGTCGCCCCCGATCAGTTCGGCAACCTGCTCCAGCACTTCTCGGGGTCCAAGGAGCACAACATGGCGCTGCGCGACGCGGCGGTCCGCAAGGGTCTGCACGTGTCCGAGTACGGCGTGCTCGACGACGCCACCGGCGAGACCCACCGGTGCGCGACCGAGGCCGAGGTGTACGCGCTGCTCGCCCTCGACTACATCGAGCCCGAGCTGCGCGAGAACCGGGGCGAGCTCGAGGCCGCCGCCACCGGCAAGCTCCCGAAGCTGATCGAGATCGGCGACCTGCGCGGCGACCTCCACAGCCACACCACCGCGTCGGACGGGACCGCCTCGATCGAGCAGATGGCGCAGGCCGCCCGCGAGGCAGGCTACGAGTACCTGGCGATCACCGACCACTCGGCGAGCTTCGGGTTCGGCGACGACCTCTCGCCGCTGCGGCTGCGCGACCACATCCGCCAGATCCGCGCGGCGTCCGTCGACGGGATCGAGCTGCTGGCAGGTTCGGAGGTCAACATCCTCCCCGACGGCTCGCTCGACTACGACGACGAGGTGCTCGAGCAGCTCGACTGGGTGATCGCGAGCGTGCACTCGTCCTTCCGGATGGACTCCGAGACGATGACCAAACGGATTGTGCGCGCGATCGAGCACCCGCTCGTCGACGCGATCGGCCACCTCTCCGGCCGCAAGATCGAACGTCGCCCGCCGTATGAGTTCGACGCCGAGCAAGTGATCGACGCCGCCGCTCGGGTCGGGACGATGCTCGAGATCAACTCAAGCCCGGACCGCCGCGACCTCAACGAGGTCAATGCGCGGGCAGCCGTCGCAGCCGGCATCCCGATCGTGATCAACTGCGACGCGCACCGGGTCGGGGGGTTTGAGGTGGCGCGCTATGGGATCGCGACCGCACGCAGAGCCTGGCTGACCGCCGACGACGTCGCCAACACCGGCCCGTGGTCAAAGGTCGCGGCGCTGCGCAAGCGCTTTCGAAGCTGAGGCTGCGGCTACCGACGTCCGGCCTTGCGACCGGCGCCCTTTTTGGCAGCTACGCGCCCCGTTGAGCGGGCGGGCGCTTGCTGCCCGCCACGCTGACCCGACCGCGAGGACCCCGACGCGCCGGGCGCGTGCGGGGGCTCGCCCGGCCACCACGACCATTGGCGCTGGATCGCCGCGAACCACACCAGGCCGGCGATGCACAGCAGCGTCGCCACGAAGAAGTTCAGCCGCAGACCGAGGATGTGGTTGGAGTAGTCGACCCGTAGCGTCTCCTCGAAGATCCGGAAGCCTGAATAGCCCGCCACGTACAGCGCGAACAGGCCGGGCGGCCGGATCCGGCGGTGGTGCCCGAGCCACACCAGGAACGCCGCAAGCGACAGGTTCCAGACGATCTCGTAGAGGAACGTCGGATGAAACGTCGCGTACTGGGTGTAGCCCGAGGGGCGATGGGCGGGATCGATCTTCAGGCCCCACGGGAGCGTGGTCGGGCCGCCGAACAGCTCCTGGTTGAAGTAGTTGCCGACCCGCCCGAACGCTTGCGCCACCAGCAGCGACGGCGCGGCCGCGTCCATGAACCGGCGCACGTCGAAGCGGTCCAGGCGGCGGTAGAGCACCCACAGCCCGGCTGCGACGCCGGCCGCGATGCCGCCCCAGATCCCGAGCCCACCCTTCCAGATCGCGAACGGACCCCACCAGTGGTCCGGAATCTGGCTCGGCGTCGTGATCAGGAAGTAGATCCGCCCGCCGATCAGTCCAGCCGGGAATCCCCACATCGCGACCTCGTAGACGAGCTCGGGGTCGCCGCCCGCGGCCTTCCAGCGCCGGCGGGTGATCACGACCGCCGCGAGCACGGCGAGCACGTACATCAGCCCGTACACGTGGACCATCAGCGGACCCAGGTGGAAGCCGCTCTGCGACGGGCTGGGAATGAACGCAGCTGACACCCGGCTCCCTATGTTGTCAGCAATCGAGGCAACACCTCCTGTGCGACGGTCCGATCGACGGCCTCGCGGGAGAACGGCTCGAGCAATTCGGCTGCGCGCTGCGCATAGCCCGGGACCGGATCGTCGAGTGCGACTCGCAGAGCGCGGGCCAGATCCTCGTCGACGAGCCGTGGATCGAGCTCGCGGGCGAGGTCGAGCGCGGGATAGGGACCGGGCGCCGGAGTCGTCACGAGCATGCAGCCGTCGGCGAGCGCCTCGAGCGGCGCGATCCCATAGTCCTCGCGTCGCGGCGCCGCGACGAACATCCGGGCGCGCCGCAGCAGCGCCCGGTACTCGGCCGGCGCCAGGCGGCCGGCGAGTCGCACGCCATCCGCCCGAGGCAGCTCGTCGGTACCGGCGACGACGAGCGTCTCATCGCCGCGTTGCGCTCGGGCCCACGCCGAGAGCACGTAGTCCAGTCGCTTCTTCTCGGGGTTTCCCGCATAGGCGACCGCGTCGACATCGCGGACGGCGGGCGGGGCGCCCGAGGGCCCGACCGGAACCGGGACGACCACGACGTCGCGCGGCCGCGCGCTGCCGTTGAGCGGCGCCAGCGCCCGGTTGCTCATCGCCAGCACGATCGGCGTCTGGCGCAGCCGCCGCTGCTCGACCAGGCGCTGCCAGATGCCGTGACGGCCGGGGCGGTTCTCGGCCGCGATCGAGTCCAGCCACACGGCGCCAGGCGTCGACCAAAGCAGCGCGGCAGTCATCGAGCAGTAGATGACCGCCGCCGGGTCGTGCTCGGCGATCCCGCGGATCGTGGCGCGCCGGGCGGCCCGGGCCTCGACGAAGTCCGTCAGTGCGAACGTGCGGACGCGCGGAAGTCGCCCGGTGTCGACGATCGCGACGGTCGCGCCGGCGCGTCGCAGCGAGCCAACCAGCTCGTTGGCCGCCGCCCGCCAGCCGGTCGTGCTCCCGACCGAGACGACGAGGACGTCGGTGCGTGGCACAGGCGCGCGTGGGCCCTAGGCTCGCGGGCGAGCCCGGCGCGAGTGGCCGGAGGCGCCGTTGAGCTCGAACATGTTGGAGCGAAAGCCGGGCGTGCGCACGAGCCTGATCGCCCGCAGCGGCGAGGTCCGCTCGACGTAGAAGCGCGCGCCGTCGCGCTCCTCGATCGCGACGACCGCCGAGGACTGCCGTCGCCATGCGAGCGCCCAGACCAGCGCGAAGCCGGCGGCGACCGCCGGCGCCTGCGGGAACACGAACGCAAGCCCGCCGGCCCCGACCGTCGAGAGCAGCAGCGGCCACAGGCGGTTGATCAGCGTACGACCGGGGTTGACCTCGGGCAGCATCGTCTGCGTGCGCGCGCTCGCGAGCAGCGACGCGATCGGCGGCGAGGTCTCGGCTCGGCGCCCGAGCCAGATGCCGAGGATCCCGGCGATCACCCACCAGCCCGCAACGACCGGGACGATCAGAGCGTCGCCGTCGTTTGCAAGAGCGGCGAGCGTCACCGCCGCAAGCGCAGTGGCGGCGCCCGCACTGAGCAGAACCGTCGTCCGGAGGAACTCGGTGAACCGCACCTCAGTGGTTCCGGATGGGGAGCACTTAGTCTGCGACCAGCAGCGCGAGCAACTCCTGCACCCCGGTGGTCCCGTCGACGACCACGTCGGCCTGCTCGGTGATCTGCGTCGGCCCGTCGTCGGAGCCGACGCCGACGCGGATCGCGCTGGAGACGCGGCCCTGCTCCTTAAGCTGGGTCAGCGACCGAAACGCGTCGATGTCGGTCGTGTCGTCGCCGACGTACATGACCACGTCGACGTCGAGGCCCTCCAGGAAAGAGACGATCCCGGCGCCCTTGTCCATCTTCACCGGCGGGCGGACCTCGAGGACCTTGCGTCCCCAATGCGTGCGCAGCCCCGCCGCCTCGGCCTTGGATGCGAGCGCGTCGATCGCCGCCCGCGCGGCCTCCTCATCGGGCGCGCCGCGCCAGTGGAACGCGACGATCGCGCCCTTGTCCTCGAGTCGCACTCGCCGCCGCCGCAGATCCGACGTGTCGGCTTCGCGTCCGAACTCGTGGATCCGCCGGACCCAGTCCTCGATGCCTGGATCGAGGACCGACTCGGTCCATCCGGCGCGCAGCAGCTCGGTCCCATGGGACCCCAGATACGAGATCGTGCCGATCGACACCATTGCGCGGGCTTCCGATGCCCGACGCCCGCTAACGCAGGCGACGACGCGGTAGCGGCGGGCGACCTCGATCAGCAGCTGGCGCGTGCCCTCGGGCACGTGCGCATCGGCGGCGTGCTGGACGATCGGGGCAAGCGTGCCGTCGATGTCGAGCAGAACTGCGCCGTGCTGTGGGTCGTTGCGAAGCGGGGCTAGCGCTTCTGAGAGGAGCGCAGACGTCACGCGTTTAGTATGCCGGGGATGAGTGACCCTGCGCAGGGCGATGGCTACGCGGTCTCGAGCTTGCAGCAGATGGGCGATGGCTACGGGTTTCGCAAGGTCCGCCGCGAGCTGGACATCACCGCGTTCGGAATCAACGCGATCGTGCTGCCGCCCGGCTATCAGACGCCGACGCACTATCACGAGCGCCAGGAGGAGACCTACTTCGTGCATCAGGGGCAGGTCGAGCTGCGCTTCGGCGACGGGAACACCTACCTGCTCGAGCCGGGCGGGATCGCCCGCGTAGACGCCAAGACGCACCGCTGCATGCGCAACGCCGGCGACACCGATGCGATCATCGTCGTTGCCGGCGGCGCCGATGGATACGTCGGCCGCGACGGTCAGGCGGTCGACGGCCAGGCGCACGGCGACACCGGCGCCACCGGCTGAAGGGTTGATCGCACCGTCGGTACTGCTGCTGCATGGGCAGCCGGGCGGCGCTCGCGACTGGGCGCGCGTGCGCACGCGACTTGGTGCGACGGCGACCACGGTCGCGATCGACCGCCCCGGATGGGACGGACGCAGCCAGCCGGCCGACCTCGAGGGCAACGCGCGGGCTGCCGTGGCGGCGCTCGACGACCACGCAATCGAGCGCGCAACGATCGCCGGCCACAGCCTCGGCGCGGCCGTGGCGGTGTCGCTGGCGCTTATTCACCCCGAGCGTGTCGCGTCGCTCGTGTTGATCGCGCCCGCGGCGAACGTGGCATCGCTGTATGAATGGGATCGGCTGCTGGCGTCACCGGGCATTGGCTTGATCGCGGGCGCGACAACGCTGTCGACCGCGGGGCTCGCGCTCAGCGTGCCACCGCTTCGCCGGCGGCTCGCCGGGATGATGGCGCTCGACGAGCGCTATCTGGGCGCTGCCGGGCGCGCGCTTCTGACGCCGTCCACGTGGCGAGCATTCGCTTCTGACCAGCGCGCGCTCGTCACCGGGCTTCCCGAGCTCGAGTCGCGCCTACACGAGATCGCCGCGCCGACGACGATCGTCGCCGGCAGCGCCGATCGCGTGGTTCCGATCGAGTCGGCTCGACAATTGGCGACGCAGATACCCGGCGCCGAGCTGACTGTGGTTCAGCGCGCCAGTCATCTGCTGCCGCAGCAACATGCGACCCAGGTCGCCGCCGCGATCGCGGCGGCGACGAACGGCGGCTCTTACTCCGAGTCGGGCTGAGGCTCGGGAACGATCGGTTCGGCCGGCTCGTCGGGGCCCGGCACGGTCGCCGGGCGCTCCGGATCGGCCGGCGTCCCGGGGTCGGGATCGATTGGTGTGATCGGCGCATTGGGTACCACCGGCGTCGACGGGTCGGAGGGCTGTGGCACCTCCATCAGGACGTGTGGTGCGGTCGGCATTTCGAGTGTCATCCAGTTCGCCTACCCGGTCGGCGTGCCGCTCACCCGGCGTTTTTGGCGCCCGACACCCGCGATGAGCCGCAGAAAGTGCCGCCAGGACAGCTAGCGGCCCAGCGCGCGCAGCAGCCGACCGGTGCGCGCCGGCAGCTCGGCGATCAGCGAGCGGGTCTCAGACAGGCCCGCTCGGAGCTCGGTGTCACCGACCTCGACCGGCATCATCGAGTCCTGCAGCTCGGAGATCGAGTGATCAGCCTGTTCGATCGCCTCGACGCCGCGCTCCAGGTACACCCGCGGGTCATTGGAGTGCGTCCCGGGCGAGCGCGGCTCGAACGTCCGGTGTTCGAGGCTGAAGCGGTCAGCGAACTCCGAATGCGTCCGTCGGGCACGCCCGTAGGCGACCTGTAGCGGCTTGAACACCTCGTCCTCGAGCACGTCGGCCGCCCGCTCGTCGAGCTCGCCGTACGCCTCGCCGACGCACGCGAGCGCGTACGCGAGCTGGTCGGCGCCGACCGCGAGATCATCAAGCAGCTCTTGGCGAGCCTCTGCCGCTGAGTAGGCCATTCCCGTGAGGGTAGTGCCCGAGCCGTCAGACGCGGCCGGTGTCGCGCATGTACGCCCAACCGGCGAACACCACGAGCACCGCCGTCCACCCCAGCACCACGGCCCATCCCATCGCGCCCCAGGCTTGGCCGTTGAGTGACACGCGGCTCGCCTGCACGAGCCAGTAGGACGGCAGGAACTGGCCGACGTCGTGCAGGAACCCGCTCGTCACCGGAAACCAGGTGCCGCTGATGATTGCCAGCAGCGAGACCGTGCCGCCGATCGCGGGGCCGGCCGAGTCGACGGTCAACAGGTGCCCGAGGCCCACCCCGAGCGCCGCGAACGGCATCAGCGCGATCGCGATCAGCAGCGTCGTCTGGATCCAGGTGCTCGCCGACAGGCTCACGCCCAACGACGCGCCCGCGAGGTACAACAGGCCGACGCTGAGCGCGGCCAGCATGTAGCCGGTGAGCACCTTGGCGCGGATGTAGGCCCTCGGTGACAACGGGGTGATCCGCAGCTGCCGCGTCCACCCCACGGCCCGCTCGCCGGCGATCCGCCCGGCGAGCGACACCATCGCCATCATCGTCCCGAACGAGGCGAGCGACACCATGTAATAGAGCGGCGCCGACACGCCACTGCCGGAGAAGTTGGTCATGTGCCGGTTGGGCACTGCGATCACGAAGTACAGGACCAGCGGGAAGCCGAAGCCGAAGAACATCACCCGACGCTCGCGGACCGTCCGCAGCAGCTCATAGCGCGTATAGGCGACCGAGGTCATCGCGCGGACTCCATCTCGCGGCTTGGGACGGCGGCCTCTTCGTCGGGCTCGCCCGTGAGGCGCAGGAACGCATCCTCCAGGGCGGCGCCCGTAATCTCGATGTCGCGCGCGTCGGGGTGCTGCGCGAGCAGCGCGCGGATCGCCTGATCGGAGTCCGCGCAGACGAGGATCACGGCCTCGCCGTGGCGCTCGACGGTGCTGACGCCCGGAAGCTCGGCCAACTCGTCGGTATCGACACCGGGCAGCGTCGCCCTGATCGTCCGGGTGCCGACGCGGCCCTTGATCTCGGTTGTCGGCCCGTCGGCGACGATGCGGCCGTGCGCCAGCAGCACCGCGCGGTCGGCGTTCGCGTCGGCTTCCTCGAGGTAGTGCGTGGCGAACAGGACGGTCTTGCCCCGGGCAGCGAAGGCGCGCATCGCAACCCAGAACGCGCGCCGCCCCTCGACGTCCATCGCCACGGTTGGCTCGTCGAGGATCAGCAGGTCGGGGTTTGAGACGACCGCGGCCGCGAACCGGGCGCGCTGCGTCTGGCCGCCCGACAGCTTGTGCGTGCGCTGCTCGGAAACCTCCGCCAGCCCCGCGAGTTCGAGCACGTCATCGATGTCAAGCGGGTCGGGGTACAGCGACGCGACCATGGCCACCAGCTCGCGCACCGAAAGCCCGCGGATCAAGTCCCCGGTTTGGAGCATCCCGCCGACGAGGCCGGCCTTCACGGCGTCGGCGGGAGCGCGACCCAACACCGACAGGCTGCCGCTCTCGGGGCGCGCCAGCCCGAGGATCATGTCGATCGTCGTCGACTTGCCGGCGCCGTTGGGGCCGAGCAGCGCAACCGTCTCGCCGCGGGTAATCGACACATCGATGCCCCGCACGGCGTGGATCGGGCCCGCCGGCCCCTTCCAGGTCTTGACGATCGATCGGAGGCTGACCGCCTCTTGGCTGATGACCGATGCGTCGACCGTCGTGCTCACATTTTTCAGAATAGTGGACCGAGTCGATTAATGGACTCGACCCACATTACACTTGAAATATGAGCGACCCTTCCTCGCCCGGCGACTCGCGCAGCGACTCGTCGGGCCGCGAGGTTGGACTGCGCGAGCACAAGAAACAGCAGACCCGCGACGCGATCGCGCGAGCGGCGACCGAGCTGTTCGCCAGCGACGGATTCGGGTCGGTCACGGTCGCGCAGATCGCGCGGGCCGCGAACGTGTCGCGCCAGACGGTCTTCAACTACTTCGCGACCAAGGAGGAGATGCTGTTTGACCGTGACTCGGAGGTCCTCGACGCACTGCTCGCGTCGATCCGAGGCCGCGCCGATGGGTCGCTCGTCGATGCATTCCGCGGTCATACGATCTCGTTCTGGCGTCGGATCGAGAGCGGCGGCGACGGTGACGTCGCGCCGGCCGCGTTCTGGCGCGTCGTGCAGTCGAGCCCGTCGCTTCGCGACTACGCCGAGGTCGTATTCGCGCGCCACGCGCGGGCGGTCGCAGGTGCGCTCGCCGACGAGCGCGAGCTGCCAGGCGACGATCCCTCATGCCACGCGCTCGCGCGCGTGCTGTGCTCGGTCAACGCCGCGATCCTGACCTGTGGCCTGGACCGGATCGCCGCCGGACAGGACGCGGTCGAGGTCGCGCGGGAGATGATCACCGAGGCCGGCCGCGCCTACGACGTCATCGACGGCGTGAAATGATCGCGCCATGAGAGCGGCGCTGATGCGCGAGTACCACAAGCCGCTGGAGCTGATCGAGCGCCCGATGCCCGAGCTCCAGCGTCCCGACGAGGTGATCGTCCGGATCGGCGGCGCCGGCGTCTGCGCGACCGACCTGCACGCGATCGAGGGGCTGATGGAGCCCGCCGGGGTGTCGCTTCCGCTCGTGCTCGGACACGAGAACGCCGGGTGGGTACACCAGGCCGGCGAGCTCGTCTCGACGGTCTCCGAGGGCGACGCCGTGATCATCTACCCGCCGTGGAGCTGCGGGCTGTGCGTCCCGTGCCGCCACGGCAACGACATGCACTGCGTCCACCATCAGTTCACCGGGCTGTCAGTGGATGGCGGCTTTGCCGAGTACGTCGTAGTCCGCGAACGCTCAGTGATCAAGCTTCCCGACGGCCTGACCCCCGAGGCGGTGGCGCCGCACGCCGACGCGGGGCTGACGGCGTATCACGCGGTCCGTAGGGTCGCCCATCTGATGCCACCGGGCTCGACCGCAGCCGTGATCGGGATCGGCGGCGTCGGCCACATCGCCGTCCAGCTCGCGCGCGAGCTCGGCTCGGGCACCGTGCTGGCGGTCGACACGCAGCCGCAGCGGCTGGAGCTGGCGCGCGAGCTCGGCGCCGACGAGGCGGTCGAAGGTGGCTCCGGCGCGGTCGACCGGATCCGCGAGCTGACGGGTGGACGTGGCGTCGACGTCGTGCTCGACTTCGTCGGCACCGATGCCACGCACGCCGACTCGCTGGCGATGCTCGCCGGCGGCGGCACGTACTCGGTGATCGGCTACGGTGGCACCGTGTCGGCGCCCTCCGGGGCCCTGGTCGGTCAGGAGCACGCGGTGATCGCCAACCTCGTCGGCAGCTGGACCGACCTCTACGAGCTGGTGGCGCTGCACGCCGCCGGCAGGCTGACGCTGCTCGTGCAGACGCACCCGCTCGAGGCGATCAACGACGTGCTCGACAGCCTGCGCGCAGGAGAGATCCTCGGGCGCGCCGTACTCGTGCCCTGATCTGCGTCGTGCCCTGATCTGCGCGACGCGGGCCGCGTCAGTTGATGACCCGCCGGCCCCAGGTGAATTCGTTGCCGAGCCAGCTGCCCTTCAGCGGCTCGACGTAGACGCCCTGGCCGGAGGAGTGGATCACCCAGTTGTTGCCGAGGTAGATCCCCTCGTGGATGACGTTCGCCTCGGTCGCGGTGCTGTTGAACTTCGCGGTGCCGAAGAACAGCAGGTCGCCGGGACGCAGCTGAGTCATCCGCAGCCGCTGGCTGCGCGGGATCTCGCCTGCCTGCTGGGCGGCGGTGCGGCCGCGGATCTCGCGGCCCCACGGCAGGCCCGACACCTTGAACACGCGCCAGGCGAAGCCCGAGCAGTCAAAGCCGCCGTGCGCGAGGCCGTCGGATGTGTCGTCGGTCGTGCCGCCCCAGACGTACGGGTATCCGATGCGCGAGGCGGCGATCGTCAGCGCCTGGCGCTGACTGCCGGTCATCGCGGGGAGACTGAAGCCCATCAGCGTGTCGCGGGCGTAGGACGCGGTCCAGTCACCGAAGTGCGCCACCTGTGCGAGCGACCATGCCGCTTCTGCGCGCGTGATCAGGTCGGTCGGGAACAGCTCGAGCTGGTCGGTGCCGGCCGGGTGGTCGTAGCGAAGGCCGAGAAACCGCGCAACGACCTCCGAGCCGAAGTAGGAGGGCGGCTGCAGACCGCCGGCGGCGGCCGCGGACTGGACGTGCGACGCGACGTCGCTCAGGCCAAGCTGCTGAACGACCATTCGGTCAAACGTGACCACGCTCACGGTGCTGCGGGTCGCGACCGCGACGCGGGCCTGGGCGGCGCCCGTCTGGCGCGCAAGACGCGTGCTCAGCGCCGCCATCGCGGCGTTTGCCTGCGAGGCCGAGAGCGTGCTGCCGCCCTGGAACGAGCGGCCGACGTTAGTCATCAGGCCGGCGCTGAGGACCTGGCGCTGCTGGGTGGCGTCCCAGTTGGAGAGGGTGACTGAGGCGGCTGCGCGCCCCGGGAGAAGAACACAGCACGCGACTGCGGCCGCGGCGACGATTGAGCGTGCGCCAAGGCGCGCAGAGATGTATGGCATGCCCGTGCTATCGACAACCGGCCCGGATTCCTGCATCCGCGGGTCAGTTGACAGACATCTTGCAAGGCGGCTTGCACTCCGCGCCGCGGATCGCTAGTTGCTGTCGGTGCGGCGACCTAGATCGACGGCGGATTTGGGTCCGGCGGCAGTGGCGACGGACCCGGGGTGGGCGTCGGCGGCTGCGGGTCCGGCGGCGCCGGGCCCGGCGGTGTCGGCGGGCTGGGCGTCGGCATTGGGTTGGCTGCGTATGGCATTGAGTTGGTGCTTCCCCCGAACGCGGCGACGTATGCTCCGAGCCGTGGGCGACCTCGAAGCGAGAACGTTCCTGATCACGGGTGCCAACACGGGAATCGGGCGTGCGACCGCGCGGGCGCTCGCGGCGCGTGGCGCCAGGATCTTCTTCGCCGGCCGCTCGGAGCCCAACACGCGTGCCGTGATCGACGAGATTGCCGCGCAGACCGCCAACTCCGAGCTCGAGTTCGTGTCGCTCGACCTCGGCGATCTGAACTCGGTCCGCGATGGCGCACGGTCGTTTCTCGAGCGCGACGAGCCGCTGCACGTGCTGATCAACAACGCTGGCATGGCCGGCCGCCGCGGCACGACGCCCAGCGGCTTCGAGCTGGCGTTCGGCACCAACTACGTCGGCCCGTACCTGCTGACCGCGATGCTGCTCGACCGCCTGCGACAGAGCGCCCCGGCGCGGGTCGTCAACGTCGCCAGCGAAGCGCACTACCGCGTCGACGGGATCGACTTCCAGGCGGTGCGCGAGCCGACCAGAACGCGAACCGGGTTTCACGAGTACGCGGTCTCCAAGCTCGCCAACGTGCTCCACGCTCAGCAGCTCGCGCGCCGCCTCGACGGCGCCGGCGTAACGACCTACTCGCTGCATCCCGGGGTGATCGCATCTGACATCTGGCGCTCGGTGCCGTGGCCGGTCCGGCCGCTGATGAAGCTGCGGATGCGCTCGCCCGACGACGGCGCCAAGACGACGTTGTACTGCGCGACGTCGCCGGAGGTCGCCGACGAAACGGGCCTCTACTACGAAGACGCCAGCCGCAAGGAGCCCGGCCCAGCGACGACGCCGGAGCTCGCCTCCGAACTCTGGGACCGCACCGCCGACTGGGTCGGCACGACGACGGCCTGACGTGGCCACGACGGCGGATCGCACCGAGCGCCGACTGGTGCTCGTCGTCGGAGCCGTCGTGTTCGTCGACACGATGTTCTACGCGGCGATCGCGCCGTTGCTCCCCGGGCTGGCGAACGAACTGCACCTCTCCAAGCTGTCGGCCGGCGCAATGACCGCGGCCTACCCGGCGGGCACGCTGATCGGGTCGATTCCGGGAGGGTTGTTCGCCGCGAGGTTCGGGCCGAAGCTGACGGTCTGCGCAGGGCTGACCCTGCTCGCATGTTCGACGCTCGCGTTCGGGCTCGTCAACAGCGCCCTGCTGCTCGACATCGCGCGCTTCGCCGAGGGCGTCGGCGGCGCCTTCTCGTGGGCCGGCGGGCTCGCGTGGATCATCGCCGAGGCGCCACTCGAGCGACGCGGGGCGCTGATGGGCGGAGCGCTGGGCGCCGCGATCGTCGGTGCGCTGTTCGGCCCGGTGATCGGCACGCTCGCGGCCGGAATCGGCCGGGCGCCCGCGTTCAGTGTCGTCGTCCTCGTGTCGGTCGTGCTGATCGTCGAGGCGCTGCGCCAGCCCTCGCCCGAGTCGACCACGCAGCAGGGGCTTCGCGAGCTGGTCGCCGCATTGCGCGACCGCGGCGTAATCGTCGGGATGTGGCTCGTCGCGTTGCCCGCGATCGCGTCGGGAGCGCTGAGCGTGCTCGGGCCCCTGCGGCTTCACCGGCTCGGGGCGACCGCCGCGGCGATCGGCGCCACCTACCTTGTGGCGGCAGCGCTCGAGGCGCTGGTGAGCCCGGCGATCGGCCGGCTGTCGGATCGCCGCGGCCGGCTGCTGCCGCTGCGGTTCGGGCTGGCGGCAACGACCGGCGTAC
This sequence comes from Solirubrobacteraceae bacterium, assembly GCA_036490775.1. GTDB lineage: Bacteria > Actinomycetota > Thermoleophilia > Solirubrobacterales > Solirubrobacteraceae > Palsa-465. The sequence continues at coordinate 19,841 of DASXDD010000142.1, forward strand.
TGCTGTGCTTCACGCTGCCTACCGACGTTGTGCTGCTCGCGGCCGTGGTCGTCGCGATCGCCTCGGCGCTGGGGATCTTCTGGGCACCCGCGATGGCGATGCTGTCCGACGCAGCCGACACGTCCGGGCTCGACCAGGGTCTCGCAGCGGGACTGATGAACCTCGCCTGGGCTTCCGGACAGGTAGTCGGCTCCGGCGCCGGGGGCGCGGTCGCCAAGGCGACCGGTGACGGGCTGGTGATGGCCGTCACCGCCGGGCTGTGCGCGCTGACGCTCGTCGCGCTCCCGTGGCGGTCGCTGGCCGTGTTCGGCCGCCGCGCTGAGGTAGGTTCCGGGTCGTAGTGGCTCGCCTGCTCAGCTCTGCCAACGCCGCCCGGCCCTCGCTGTCGGAGTTGCTCGCTTCCGGTGAGATGGTGCTCGCTCCCGGCTGCTACGACGCGCTCGGCGCCCGGCTGATCGAGGAGGCCGGCTTTCCGGCCGCTTACATGACCGGCTTCGGCACCTCCGCGGCCCGGCTCGGACGCCCCGACGTCGGTCTGCTGACGCTGACCGAAATGACCGACAACGCGCGGCGGATCGCGCAGGCGGTCGAGATCCCGGTGATCGCTGACGCCGACACCGGCTACGGCAATCCGATCAACGTGATCCGCACGATCCGCGAATACGAGGCCGCTGGCGTCTGTGCCGTGCACATCGAAGATCAGGCGATGCCGAAGAAGTGCGGGCACATGGAGGGCAAGGCGCTGATCACGGCCGATGAGATGGTCGCCAAGGTTCAGGCGGCGGTCGCGGCGCGACGGTCGCCGGACTTCCTGATCATTGCGCGCACGGACGCGCGCGCGGTCGAAGGTCTCGACGCCGCGATCGATCGCGGCCGCCGCTACCGAGAGGCGGGCGCCGACGTGTTGTTCATCGAGGCGCCGCAATCGGTGGCGGAGATCGAGACCGTTGCCACCGCCTTCGACGGAGTGCCGCTGCTGTTCAACTACGCCGAGGGCGGCAAGACGCCGGCTGTGAGCCACGAGCACCTGCGCCGGCTGGGCTTCAAGCTCGTGATCTTCCCGATCAGCACGCTGCTGGTCGCGACCGCGGCGATCCGGTCCGCCCTTCACCGGATCAAGCAGGACGGCAGCCCGATCGAGCTACTGCCGTCGATGCTGCCGTTCAACGACTTCCTCGAGTTCATCGGGATGGCCGAGATCCGGGAACTCGAGAGCCGCTATGCAGCAGGCGCAGACCAACCATCCACCCCAAGCTAGGAGCTGTCGAGATGAGCGACCTCATCCAGAAGGCAAGCGTGAGCACCGAGCTCGCGCGCCGGATCATCGCCGCCGCCGAGAAGAAGGCCGCAGAGATCGGCGTGCCGATGGTCATCGCCGTGTGCGACGAGTCGGGCGTGCTCAAGGCGTTCAGCCGAATGGACGGGGCCGCGCTGCTCTCCGTTCAGATCGCTCAGGACAAGGCGCACACGGCGGCCGGGTTTGGGATGGGGACCGACGCCTGGCACGAGTTCATCAAGGACGACCCGCCGCTGGCAGCCGGTGCCGTCGGCGGGATCGACCGCCTCGTGATCTTCGGAGGCGGCTATCCGGTGATCGTCGACGAGGCCACCGTCGGTGCGATCGGGGTCAGCGGCGGGCACTACACGCAGGACATGGAAGTCGCACAGGCGGGCCTCACCGCGCTCGCCTGAGCGCTCGCACGCGCTCGCCTGAGCGCTCGCAATTTGCACGATCCCTGGCAGGCCTCCGCGCCCGGACAGGGATCGTGCTGATGGTGCCGAAATGCCCCGTGTGTCCAACACGCGCGGAGGAATCTCAATGACCGAGCACGACAGGCCCGGCGCCACTGCTGACCGGCCCGCCAAGCACAAGCAAGCCAGCTCCAAGCTCGCCGACCTGGGCGACCGGCTGGCCCGCACATTCGCACCCGTGGAGCGAGTGGAGCGAACGCCGAAGACACCCGCCGAGCCGTGGGATGTCGCGACCGAGGCGCACTTTGCCGTCAGCGACGGCGCGGACGCACCGTGGGAGGACGACGAGTCGACGTTCCCGATCGTGCGCCACGGCTACGATCGCCACGCCGTCGACCACTACCTCAACGAGCTCGAGCAGGAGATCGACGAGCTCCGGATCCAGCGCAAGCCAGAGCCGACGGTCTCAGACGAGATCAAGAAGATCGGCGAGCAGGCCGCCGCGATCCTTCAGACCGCTCACCAGCAGGCCGCCGAGACCACGCGCAAGGCCCGCGAGGAGGCCGAGAAGTGCCTGTCCGACGCCGCCGCCAATGCGCTGGCGATGAATGACGACGCCAAGACCAAGCTCCGGACGCTCGACTCAGAGACCGATTCGGTCTGGCGCGAGCGCTCGCGGCTGATCGACGACGTCCGCAGCGTCGCGACGGCACTGTTCTCACTCGCCGAGGAAGCGACCGACCGCTTCCCGGCCGAGGGCGACAAGCGGGGCGGCGGCGCGGCAGCCGCGGGCCCGGCCCCGTCGCAGCCCGCCAGTGCGTCGGCGTCGCAGCCCGCCAGCGCGTCGGCGTCGCAGCCGAGTACTCCGGCGTCGCAGCCGAGCGTTCCGGCCGCGCAGCCGAGCAGCCCCGCCCAGCAGCCGCGGGCACAGCACCCGGCGGCCCCGCCGCGCGTACAGCCGGCCCCCGTCTCGGCGAGGTCCCAAGCTGCCGCGACGCGGCCGACGACGCCCGCCGGCCGGTCAGTCGTCGGTGGCGATGATCACGTCGGACGCCTTGACGATCGCGCTGACGCTGGACCCTTCCGCCAGCCCTAGTTCCTCCACCGCCTCGACGGTGATCGAGGCGACAAGTCGCTGACCGCCGACGTCAAGGATGACGTTGGCGATCGCCTCTCCCCTGTGGATCGAGGTAACGGTGCCGTCGAGCTTGTTGCGAGCGCTGAGCTTCACTGCGCCTCCGTGTGGTCGGGGACCTGGGAACGGGCGGACACTACCGCGCACGCCCGTTTGGTTTGATTCATTCGATGGACCCAGGTCCCCATCGCGGCGCCCGAGCCCGTCGCTGGGGCCGCCGGCGGACGGCTGAGCGCTGACCCCGCTGCACGCACTGGGCATCTTCGTGGCCGGGATCGTCGCCGGAACGATCAACACGGTCGTCGGTAGCGGCACGCTATTCACGTTCCCGGTGCTGCTGGCGTTCGGATACCCGCCGGTCACGGCCAACGTCTCCAACACCGTCGGGCTTGTGCCCGGGTCGGTAGCGGGAGCGATCGGTTACCGCGAAGAGCTGCGCGGACAGCGCCGGCGCCTGCTGCGCCTGTCGGCGGCCTCGCTCACCGGCGGGATCACCGGGGCGGTCCTGCTGCTGACGCTGCCCGCCTCGGCGTTCAAGGCGATCGTGCCCGCGTTCATCGCGGTCGCGCTGGTCCTGATCGTGCTGCAGCCGCGGCTGTCGGCGGCGCTGGCCGCTCGCGGCGTGCACAAGCGCGAGCATGCCGGCCCATTCGCGAGTGCGGGGGTGTTCGCCGCCGGCATCTACGGCGGCTACTTCGGGGCTGCCCAGGGGATCATGCTGCTCGCGATCCTGAGCCTGTCGCTCAACGACGAGCTGCAGCGGATCAACGCGCTGAAGGTCGTGCTGGCCGGGCTGGTCAACCTGGTCGCCGGAATCATCTTCGTGTTCGCCGCGCACATCGCCTGGGGCGCGGCGCTGTTGATCGCGGTCGGCTCGACGATCGGCGGGTTCTTCGGCGCGCGCTGGGGCAAGCAGCTGCCGGAGTCCGCGCTGCGCGCGGTGATCGTCGCCGTCGGGGTGTTCGCGATCGTTCGGCTGCTGAGCTGAGACCAGGTCCTCGGGCTCGATCGCGCCGAGGACCTGGCCAGAGCTGTGCTGCGTGTGTGGCGCTCGATCACAGCCAGCGCCACCGCGTCAGGCTGCGGTCCACGCTCGGCTCGCGCGTCCCACGCGGTAGCTCACCGAGTTGCTCGAGCAACTCGATCTCGCCACCGGCGATCGGACGAGGCCGATGCTTGATCCGCGGCAACGCTGCAAGCCACGCCCGTCGCCTCATGGCCGGGGCGAGCTGCCCGCTCGTTGCCAGCTGATTGCTTGCCATCCGCTGTTCCTCCTCTCTGCGTGTCGTGTCGTTGTCGTGTCGTTGGCGCGCGCACGCGGTCACGCGCGCGCACGGGCGCACGCCCGCTCGCCTGCGGCGCGTTCGTTCCCCGGCACGTCACAGTGTCACTGTGTCAGTGCACGGAAATGCATGCCGAATGTGACACCCGATTTCGGTGCACATCCTGCGGTCTGGATCGGCTTATGAGACGACGGCGCGTTTGGGCAACAAAAAAGGCGACCCGTCTGGGTCGCCCTCGTCAGGCCCGGCTGAATCCCTTACGGCTAGCCGAAATACCTCACGAGAGCTGGAGCGCAGCTGAGCAGCGCCTTACGATCGAAGCCGTGCCCGCGCGTCGTCATCGATGCTGCCGGAGCGGCATCAATCTGGAGTGAATTGTTGTTAGCGGTCATCGGCATTAGAAGTCCTAACTGTCGCTGCGTCGCCAGAGTACTTCACCGTTCACCAGTTTGCAAGGGGTTAATTGAGATTTTTCGTACCTTCGTGGCACTCGACGCGCGGAGGCTCGAGGAGCGCGGCGCGAGCGCTCCGGCGAGCCCGGGGGCCATGATCGCCCAGGGCCAGATCGCGCCGCGTGCTTAGATCATGTTCTAAACCCATCAAAGGAGGTCAGGAGTCATGAGTATTCGAATCGGGGACACTGCCCCGGACTTTGAGGCCGAGACCACCGAGGGCAAGATCAGCTTCCACGATTGGATCGGGGACTCATGGGCGGTCCTGTTCTCGCATCCGAAGGACTTCACGCCGGTGTGCACGACCGAGCTCGGCTACATGGCGAGCATCAAGCCCGAGTTCGACCGCCGCAACGTCAAGATCATCGGCCTGTCCGTCGACCCCACCGATCGGCACGCGGAGTGGGCCAAGGACATCGAGGAGACCCAGGGCACCGCGCCCAACTATCCAATCATCGGCGACTCGGACTACAACGTCGCAAAGCTCTACGACATGCTGCCCGCGGACGTAAGCGGCGACCCGCTGTCGCGCACGCCCGCGGACAACCAGACGGTCCGCAACGTGTTCGTGATCGGGCCCGACAAGAAGATCAAGCTCGTGCTCGCCTACCCGATGACCACGGGTCGCAACTTCGACGAGGTGCTGCGGGTGATCGACTCGCTGCAGCTCACCGCCAATCACAAGGTCGCCACCCCGGCGCAATGGAAGCCGGGCGACAAGGTGATCATCTCGGGCTCGGTGTCAGATGACCAGGCTCGCGAGACCTACCCTGACGGCTGGGAGTCTCCGAAGCCCTACATTCGGATCGTGCCGCAGCCGAAGTAGTTGTCTGCCTGTCGACGTCGAGCGATGCCGGCGAACCCGCGCACCGCTCGACGTCAGCTCGGCGCCGCCGCTCAGCTCGCGGTCAGCGGCGTCTGCGTGTAGATCAGCGAGCCCGGAGTCGTCAGCGTCTCGCCGGTCTCGAGCAGCGTCTTGAGTCCGGACAGGATCTGGGGCCAGCCGCCGTAGACCTCGCCGTGTGCGCCTTCGCGCAGCTGGTCGTGGATCACAGTAAGCCGGCACGAGTCCTCGACCTGCTCGATCTCCCAGGTGACACGCGAGGTGCCCTCCCGCTTGACGTTGTCGCTCCACAACGCGTTGAAGCTCTGCACCAGCCGGTGCGGCGGGTCCACCTCAAGGTTCTCGCCGGCCACGATCGGCGATGCCGACGCCGATGTGATCCCCTCGTAGGCCGAGCCGTTGGTCCAGTTGGACTGGACCGCCACGCCGAAGCTGTACTTGGCGCGCATCTCAGGATCGGTGATCGCCTCCCACAGACGCTCCGGGCTCGTCTTGATGTAGATCTCGAATACCTTTTCCATCGTCTTCTCCTCTAGGTTGTGCTTGAGCTCGGAGAGGCCCGCGGCCCACGGCTCTGCGTACTTGCTCACCCACCGGTCGTGGACGAGCCTGATCGGAATCGGATTGAGGAAATGCAGCTTCTCCCTGCCCTGCTTGCGCGCCACGACGAGCCCCGCCTCCTCGAGCACCTTCAGGTGCTTCATCACGCCGAAGCGGGTCATCGGCAGCCGCTCCTCGAGCGCGGTCAGCGTCTGCCCGTCGTGCTTGAACAGCTCGTCGAGCAGGCTCCGTCGCGTCGGGTCTGCGAGGGCTTTGAAGACTGCATCCATCTCCATGGGACGGGAGTATACGTGACCATTTGGTCACATGTCAAGTGATCGACGCGGAGGCTTCCGATCCGATGGTGGCCGAGCGCGGAGCGCCGAGCGCCGAGCGAGCGCCGGCGTGGGCGGGCGTTCGACCGACGCAGTTTGTGTCCGTATGTCGGCTACAAACTGCGTCAGTCGGATCCCGGGGCGCTCACGGATCCGAGCGCCGACGAGCGGGCAAAATCACCCACAGTCCGCGCCCGGACCCGAGGTCCGCTGAATCCTGTCCGCCATTCGGAGACGATTCAGCGCAGCTCGCCCTCCGACGAAAGGAGTGCGCGGTTCCGCACGCGCGGTCGGGCTCACGGACCGCCACGCCCCGCCACGCACCGCGCAGCCCAGCCCAGCCCCGCCCCGCCCCGCGAAAGCCCAGCCCCCCCGGCCCTACCCCGCGCAGCTAGTCCGCGACCCAGCCCGCTGCCCCAGCTCCATCGCCCGCACCGCCCGCACGTGGTCGGCCAAAGCAGCAGCACCCACCGCCCCCGCCGGCAGCTCGACGACGAACGCGGTCGTGCCGGGGAACGTATGGTTTGACCAGCCGGTCGCCGTCCCCGGCAGGAACGGCAGGCACGTCGCGCGCAGGTGGGCGAGCTGGGCGTAGCGGCGCGGGACGCCGCGGTCGCCGCCGGGCATGTCGACGAGATCCTCGTGCTGGTGGTACCAGATCGTCACGGCCGGTCGCAGGCGGCGGATCAGCTTCATCGCCGCGCGGGTCTCGGGCTCGGACGCCGGCCGCGGCCCCGAGTTGTAGATCGGGTTGGCGACCCGTTGCCACTGATAAGGGAAGTTGCGGTTCAGATCGACGCCGTGGGCGTTCTGGCGGGTGCCGGCGGCGGTCCCGTCGGGGTTCGCCTCGGGCACGAGCCACAGCTGCACGCCCTTGAGGACCCGCGCGCGCTCGAGCGCGGAGACGATCCGTAGGCCGGCGCACTCGTTGCCGTGGATGCAGCCGACCACCAGGATCTTGCGCCTGGCGGTGTCGGGGCCACGGACGATCGCGGTGATCGCCCGCCCGCGCACCGAGTGCCCGATCACGACGGTGCGGCCAAGAGCCGACGCCGCGAACGTCGCGAACCCGACGAGCACCGTGCCGATAACGAGAGCCCTCCTGGACATTCCCCAACAGCATGCCGTACCGAAGTGCTCCCCGCGGGCAGCACTCATCTCAGCGCAGCAGCATCCGCAGGATCGGCTCGGCGCGCCCGGCGTCCGGCGCCTCGCCGGTGATCAGGTCCAGGTAGGTGTAGGACTCGATCAACCGCACGATCACGTAGGCGAGCTCGTGCAGGTCAACCGGGACGTCGAGCGCGCCGGCCCCCGCCTCGCCGCGCAGCAGCTCCTCGATCGCCGCGATCAGGCGCGGTTGAAAGTCGGTCTCGCGACGCGTCAGCAGCCGCATCGCGTGCTCGCCCTCCTCCTCGAGCCAGCGGCGCATCCCCGGGTTGCTGATCAATGCGTCGAGGAACCTGCCGACGACCCGCACGATCCGCTCGCTGCCACGGCCGCGGGTGCCGCGCACGACCTCGGCCAGCATCTCGGTTGCAAGCGACCACACGACCTCGACCAGCAGCCGGTCGCGCGATCCGAACCAGCGGTACAGGGTCACGCGGTTGATGCCGAGGTCGTCGGCGAGCGCGCTCATGTCGACCCGCTCCGCCGCGAGGAATGTCTCGCGCGCGACTCGCAGCGCGTCTTCCAGATCCGGACGACCGCTCATGATTCACACATGATGATGCAACAAACCATAGAATCTGTTGCATCGCTGTTTCACCATCGTAGGAGGCGCACGTGCGCAGGACAGACATCGAGGGGATCGGGGAACTCGCGGGCGAGGCGCTCGCCGCCGGGGGCGGGCTGATCAAGGAGATGCACGAGGGGATCGCAAGCCGCCCGTTCGAAGTGCTCGGACCGTCGGCCGCGCCGGCACGGGCGATCCACGATGGCGTCTCGCGTGCCGTGTACGGCGGCGTGCGCACCGGGCTTCGGGCGGCCGCGCGCGGCAGCGCCGCGCTGCTGGCCCAGCGTGCGGGCGACGCCGGCCCCGCGCTCGCGGCGACGCCCGGTGGCTCGCTCGCGCTCGGCGCGCTGCACGGTCTCTACGGCAACCACATCGACGACCGCGGCAGCGGGCTGACGCTGAACATGGAGATCCGCCGCGACGGCGCCGAGATCCCAACGACGCCGGACGCCGTCGATGAAGCGTTCCCCGACGCGACCTCGCGGATCGTCGTGTTCATCCATGGACTGTGCGAGACCGACGAGTCCTGGCGCCACTTCCCCCTGCGTGGCGACCGCACCGGCCGGCGCACGTACGGCGAGCGCCTCCAGGACGAGCTCAGCTTCACCCCAGTGCACCTCCGCTACAACACCGGCCTGCGGATCTCCCAGAACGGCCGCCGGCTCGCCGGGCTGCTCGACGAGCTCATCGATGCCTGGCCGTGCGGAGTCGAGGAGCTCGTGCTCGTCGGCCACTCGATGGGCGGATTGGTCGCCCGCAGCGCGTGCCACTACGCCGAGCAGGACCGCCGCCGCTGGACCGACGCCGTTCGTCACGTGTTCTGCCTCGGTACCCCGCACCTCGGCGCTGACCTCGAAAGGGGCGCGAACGCGCTCGGTTGGGCGTTGCAGCGGCTACCCGAGACGCGAGCGCTGGGCAAGTTCGTCAACGCCCGCAGCGTCGGCATCAAGGACCTGCGCTACGGCTCCTGCATCGATGAGGACTGGCGCGACTGCGATCCCGACGAGTACCTGCGCGACCGCTGCCAGGAGGTCCCGTTCCTCCCGCGCGCCCACTACTACTTCATCGCCGCGACCCTCAACGAGGGACCCGTCGGCAATCTTCTCGGCGACCTGCTCGTGCGGATCCCGAGTGCGGCGGGCCGCGGCAACGGCAAGGGCCGGCGGATTCCATTCGAGGTCGACAACGGCATCGAGTTGACCGGGCTCACGCACTTCGATCTGCTCAACCATCCTGCCGTATACGAACAACTGCGCACCTGGATCATGCGCCCGCCCGCACGGCTAGAGCTGCCCGCACCTGTATAGGGTGTGCCGGTGGCCGAGATCGGGGGCGAGTTCCACGAGCGGTTCGCGCCGGTAGCGCAGGCGCTCGAGCGCAACCTCGACGAGGGCCTCGACGTCGGCGCATCGGTCGCGGTCGCGGTCGGCGGCGAGCTCGTCGTCGACATCTGGGGCGGCCACGCCGACTCCGAGCGCACGCGGCCGTGGCAGCAGGACACGCTCGTCAACGTGTTCTCGACGACCAAGACGATGACGGCACTGTGCGCGCTGATCCTCGCCGACCGCGGCGATCTCGACTTCGACGCGCCAGTGGCTCGCTACTGGCCTGAGTTCGCCCAGGCCGGCAAGGACGACGTCCGCGTGCGCCACCTGCTCGGCCACACCTCGGGGCTGAGCGGCTGGCAGCAGCCGCTCGAGCTCGAGCAGCTCGCCGACTGGGAGCTCTGCACCTCGCTGCTGGCCGAGCAGGAGCCGTGGTGGGAGCCCGGCACGAGCTCCGGCTACCACGCGGTCACCCAGGGCTATCTCGTCGGTGAGGTCGTGCGCCGGATCACCGGCACATCGCTCGGTCAGTTCTTCAAGGAGACGGTCGCCGAGCCCTTGGGCGCCGACTTCCACATCGGCCTGCCGCCGGAGGAGAGCGAACGGGTGGTGGCGCTGATCTCGCCACCACCGGCCGACCTCGGCGAGGCGGGTCTTCCGAAGCTTGGGATCCGGACGCTCTCCAACCCGGCGATCACCGGCGCGGTCACCGCCGAGCCGTGGTGGCAGCAGGCCGAGATCCCGGCCGCCAACGGCCAGGGTAACGCCCGCTCGGTCGCGGCGGTCCAGTCGGTGATCGCGTGCGGCGGCGAGGCGCGAGGCACGCGGCTGCTCTCACAACAGGGAGTCGAGGCGATCTTCCAGGAGCAGTCCAACGGACGCGACCTCGTGCTCGGCGTGCCGCTGCGCTTCGGGATCGGCTTCGGGCTCAGCAGCGAGACGATGCCGATGGGCCCGCGCACGTGCGCGTGGGGCGGCTACGGCGGTTCGCTGGTGGTCAGCGACCTCGACGCGAAGGTGACCGTCGCCTACGTGATGAACCGGATGGAAGCGGGCCTGCTCGGCGACCCGCGCGGCGCATCGGTCGTGACCGCGGCCGTGATGTCGCTCGCCGCAGCCTGAGCCCGCAAACCGCCTCTAGACGGCGAGTCCGGACCCGACCCAGTCGGCCTGCCCGTTGGTGCCCCGCGGAGCGAAGAAGTAGCCGCCGCCCACCGGCGTGATGTAGTCGACCATCGGCTCCTGCGAGAGGCGGGTCTGGATCGTGACGAACTGCCGTACCGGGTCCTGGTTAAACGCGACGAACATCAGGCCCTGGTCGAGGTCGCCGGACTCGTCGACGCCGCGGTGGTAGTTGTAGCCGCGGCGCAGAAGCCGCTGCTCGGCGGTCGGCTTGGTGCGCGGGTTCGCGAGCCGGATGTGAGCGTCGAGCGGGATCCGATCGCCCTTGGGATCGAGGTCGTAACGCGGATCTTCGTACTCGCCGGTGCCGCCGAGCGGCGCACCGGTGACGCGGTCGCGGCCGATCATCTGCTCCTGCTCGAGCATCCCGACGCGGTCCCAGAACTCGACGTGCATGCGGATCGCGCGCACGACCATGTAGGTCCCGCCCGCCGTCCAAGACGGTTCGCCCGACGTCCCGCTCTGGACCCAGATCAGCCGGTTCATCAGCGCCGCGTCCGTGACCTCGGGATTGGCCGTGCCGTCGCGGAACGCAAACAAGTTGCGCTTGCTGCTGCGCTCCGTCGGTCCCCGCTGGGCGGCCTGGAAGCCGTCGAGCGTCCATCGGGGGACGAGCTTGCCCGAGACCGTTCGCAGCAGTTCGCGGATCGTGTGCACGACGGTGTCGCGCTGCCCGGCGCACACCTGCAGCAGCACGTCGCCGCCGGCGCGGGCGGGGTCGATCTGGTCGTTGTTGAACGTCGGCATCTCGGTCAGCCGCCTCGGCCGCTCGGAACCGAGCCCGTAGCGCGAGTCAAACAGCGTGTGCCCGAACGCCATCGTCACCGTCAGCGAGTCGGGGCTGTCGAGCGGCCCGAGGATGCCCGAGTCCGGCGGCGGGTCGTCGACCTCGGTTACGCCGACTGCTTCGCCCTGGGTCAGCAGGCGCGCCTGGGTCGAGATCGACTGGAGCGTCTGAAACAGCGTCGAGCGGTCCGGGGCGATGCTGTCGAGCGCGAGCCACGTCGCCTGCGCGGGCGCCGGCGTCAGGATCCCCGCCTGGTGCGCCCCGTCGAACGGCACCCGCGTGTTCAGCGCTCGCACATCGACCTGCTGCGCCTCGGCATCCGCGTTTACAGGCGGCGATGCCGCCGCGGCTCCGTGGCCGGCCACGCCGGCGCTGACCGCGGCGCCGATCCCGGCGGCACCGAGTGTCGCCAGCGAGCCCTTCAGAAAGTGGCGGCGGTCGACGGGGCTCATTTCGTCGCCTTGATCGACGGGATGTTCGGCAACGTCGTCGTCTCGAGCGTTCCCGGCACCAGCGACAGCGCGCCGAGCGTCCCGGCGAGCGTGCCGTTGACCTGATCGTGCTGAGCGGTTGAGAGCTGGGCGAGCGACGGCCAGCTGCCGTGATGCTCGTCGCGAACCTGCGTAAGCACCTTCTGAAGTCGACCGAGCCACACCTGCACCTGACCGAGCGTGTTGTCGCGTCCCTGGAGCATCGGGACCAGCGTGCCGATCACCTCCTGGGTCGCCGCAAGACCGGCCGCCGTACCGAGCACGCCGGCACCGCTCCAGCGGACGTTCGTCCCGCTCATCAGGTCGCGCTGGGCGTCCTCGAGAATCTCGTGCGCGCGCGTCGCGTAGTCGAGCGGCTCGATCTGGACCTTCGGCAGCACGTTCTGCAGCTTGCGGGCGTCGTGCTCGAGCATCACCGAGTAGCGCACCAACGAGCTTGGGTCGGCTCCAGTCCAGAGGCCGAGCTCGATCCGGTGCAGTCCGGTGAAGTTCGGGTTCTTCGAGGCACCCGCGAGCTTCAGCGGCATCCCATCGATGCGCTGGTCGAGATCCGACACCGGCCCTTCGAGGTAGACGGCGCCGAGGTGCAGGTAATCGTCGTAGGCGACGCTCCACGCGCGCCGCGAGGCGGCGCGGTCGTTGCTCTGCAGCGCGCTCGTCAGCGCCGGCACCTGCGTGGCTAGCTTGGCCGCCCAACCCTCGGAGTAGTGGATGTAGTCGGCGGTCGGCCGTACGAACGCTCGTGGCGGGATCGGCGACAGGTCGGAGGTCATCCGCCCCTCGAGGTCGACGCCCTGGTCCTCCTGGGCGGCGATCAGCTCGCCGTAGGTCTTGGCGTCGATGTTCGAGCCGAACACCTTGGTGACACTGACCGGTAGCTGGTCGGCGCCGTTGGACGGCTTGGCCTGTGCGGCGACGCCGAACGGCGAGGCCGTAGCCGAGCTCCCTCCATCTCCTCCAGACCACGGCGACGCCGCGGCGCCGATCAGGGCGAGCACCGCGAGCAGGGCGAGCCCGGCGAACCACAGCGCGCGCCGCCGGCGACGGCGCGGACCGGTTTCTGGCGGCTGTGCCCCTGGATTGCTTTCCGAACTTGACATACGGCTGCCGCGACCGTGCAGGTCGCGACAAGCGCGGAAAGTAGTGAGCCGAGGCCCGGAGGTTGTTACCAGCTTGTGTCGCAGACCGGCTGTGAAGGCGGCCCAAACGCCCGACACAAGATCGTCACGGGCCGGTGACGACTCGTTCACACCGGAGGTTCGGGCGAAGCAGAGGATGCCAGCGCTGCCTGCGTGACGGCCGCGGATCGGCCGTCCTTTCGAGAGCAAAGGAGCTCATGTGGTAACGCGCAAGAAGAAGTTTGTGGCCGCGGCGGGGGCCGCAGTCGCGGTGGGGGCTGCAGCGATCGGGATATCCGTTTCGTCGGCCTCTCCCTCCGGCCCGGTCCTCCCCCAGGCCAACACTCCGATCAAGCATGTCGTCGTGCTGTTCGACGAGAACATCTCGTTCGACCACTACTTCGGCACCTACCCGTTCGCCACCAACCCGCCGAACGAGTCGCAGTTCCATGCGGCCCCGGGCACGCCGAACGTCAACGGCCTCAGCAATGCCCTGCTGACCGCCAATCCCAACGTCAACGAGCCCGAGCGGCTCGACCGCACGCAGGCGATCACATGTGACCAGAACCACGCCTATTCGCCCGAGCAGGCGTCGTTCGACGGCGGGCTGATGGATAAGTTCGTCCAGGACGTGACCGGCGGCGGCTGCTCGCAGTCGACGTTCCCCGACCAGTCCAACTACGGACCGAACGGGATCGTGATGGACTACTACGACGGCAACACCGTCACCGCGCTGTGGAACTACGCCCAGCACTACACGCTCGGCGACAACTCCTACGGCACTCAGTTCGGACCGTCCACCCCGGGCGCGATCAACCTGGTCAGCGGCAACACGAACGGCGCGGTCGTGCACGGTGGCACGAGCGGCAACGTCGCCAACAACACGCTGATCGGCGACGCCGAGCCGTTCTTTGATGCCTGCTCGAACTCGTCGACGCCGCTGAACCCCGACGGCACTCCCGGCGGCGTCACTGCTTCGTTCACGGGCCGCAACGTCGGCGACCTGATGAACACCGCGGGCGTCACCTGGGGATGGTTCCAGGGTGGCTTCACGCCGTCCTCGCCTCCCGGTCAGCCGATCGTCTGTGGCACCAAGCACGCCAACCTGGCGGGCGCATCGCAGAACGACTACGTCGAGCACCACGAGCCGTTCCAGTACTACCAGTCAACGTCGAACCCGCTCCACGTCTCGCCGAGCTCGGTCTCGCAGGTCGGCCTCAGCGATCCCACGAGCACGCCCGCCGGCCAGGCGGTAAACCACCAGTACGACCTGTCGTGGTTCTTCCAGGCGCTTGACAACGGCAACCTGCCGCAGGTCTCGTTCCTGAAGCCGCCGGCGTACCAGAACGGCCACGCCGGCAACTCCGACCCGCTCGACGAGCAGAAGTTCCTGGTCGACACGATCAACCAGATCGAGCAGTCGCCTGACTGGTCGAGCACGGCGATCGTCATCGCCTACGACGACTCCGACGGTTGGTACGACCACCAGATGGGGCCGATCATCCGCCAGTCGCTCGACGCCAACGACGCGCTCAACGGCCCGGGCAAGTGCGGATCACTGACGACCGCGCCGGCCCAGAATGACCGCTGCGGCGTCGGTCCGCGTACGCCGCTGCTGGTGATCTCACCATGGGCTCGCCAGAACTTCGTGGACAACACGTTCACGGAGCAGGCATCGGTCCTCCAGTTCATCGAGGACAACTGGAACCTCGGCCGAGCTGGCAGCGAGTCGGCCGACGCGTCGGCGGGCACGCTCGACAACGCGTTTGACTTCAACACGAAGGACAAGCGCGCGCCGGCGGTCATCCTCAACGACAGCACCGGCGAGGTCGAGCAGGTGGTCGCGCCTCACTCGAGCGCCTCGGCGGACGCGAGCCCCGGTAACCAGGCAAGTCAGGGTTACCAGGGCAGCAGCTCCGGCAGCGGCTCGAACGGCAGCAACAACAACCAGGGCAGCAGCCACAGCAGTAGCCAAGGCAGCTCCAACAAGGGCAGCAAGTCCAAGGCCCCCAAGGTCACCTGCCACCAGTCGAGCAGCCACCACACGATCAGGGTCAACTGCGTCACGAGCTCGAACGCTCCGACGGTGATCCGCGTGCGGCTGTTCCATGGCCGGCAGCTGGTCCGCAACCAGGCCGCGCGCGTGCGCTCGCACCACGCACGGTTCACGCTGCGGCTCGGCAAGAACGCGAAGGCGGGTCGGTACACGATCCGCCTGTCGGTCGACTCGGCCGGCCAGGTCGCGGCGATCTCGCACAACGTGCGCGTCTCCTAGCGCCCGGCGCAACCGAAAATGAAGAGGGGCCCGGCATCCGCCGGGCCCTTTTTCTTTCGCGCGGCGGGCGATAGAGCTACGTCTTAGGGGGCAACGAGCGCGCGTAGGACACACCGCGCGAGATCCATCGCTGCAACTCGCGCTTGGTCTTGACGCCTTCGGTGTCCACCCGCAGCCAGCCGTCCATCACGCGACCGCGCATCTCGAACGGACCGGCATGCGGCTTGGCGAGCAGGGCGTCGGTCTCGTCGGGCTCGCATCGCAGCAGCAGGCCGCCCCTGCCACTGGCGCTGACGGACATGTGCCCGCCGATCAGGAACGCCAAGCCGCCGAACATCTTCTTCTCGACCACCCCGGGCTCGTCGGAGAGCAGCTCACGGATCCGGTTGGCGAGATCCTCGTCGTACGCCATCGCGGCCGGCTATCCGCGTCCGATGTAGGGCATGTTCGTCGCCATCACGGTCAGGAACTGGACGTTGGCGTCGAGTGGCAGGCCCGCCATGTACAGGACCGCGTTGGCGGCGTGGCGCAGGTCCATCATCGGCTCGACCTTCACCGACCCGTCGGGCTGAAGCGCCCCGCGCCCGATGCCGGCGCTGAGGTCGGTCACGGCGTTGCCGATGTCGACCTGACTACACGCGATCGAGAACTCGCGGCCGTCGAGCGAGATCGACTTTGTGACGCCGGTGATCGCGTGCTTGGTCGCCGTGTAACCGACGGCGTGCGGCCGCGGCACGTGCGCCGAGATCGAGCCGTTGTTGATGATCCGCCCGCCCTGGGGGCGCTGGGACTTCATCGCCCGAAACGCCTCCTGCGCGCACAAAAAGCAACCGGTCAGGTTCGTGTCCACAGCGGTTCGCCAGTCTTCGAGCGCGACCTCGTGAAACGCGGCCGGCGATCCGAACACGCCGGCGTTGTTGAACAGCAGGTCCACGCGCCCCCACTCGCGGGCGACCCTCGCGAACAGCTCGTGCACCGCGTCCGGATCGGTGACGTCCGTCGGCACGACGATCGCACGCTCCGCGGCGTCTGTAGCGCTGTCGAGCGTGTCGCGCAGTGCATCGTCGCGGCGACCGGCGAGCGCGACGTGGTAGCCCGCGTCCAGCAGGCCGACGGTCACCGCCCGGCCGATCCCCGATCCAGCGCCGGTGACGACGGCTACTCGCTCGAGCTCGCTCACGGCACACATGCTCTCACCCCGAAGCCCTGGTTGGACGCAACCAACGTTGGGTACGCCTTTGGAGTAGGACAAATCGAGCGAACGGGAGATTTGATGCCACAGACCAAGGCAGACCGATCGGCGGCGGCCAAGAAGGCGGCAGCGACTCGGAAGCGCAACCAGCAGAAGGCGACGTCACAGACCGCCGGCAAGAAGGCCGCCGGCACACGCCAGGCCCACTCGGCGGAGGACGCCGCTGCGAAGGCCAGGGATGCCGCGGGCACGGCCGTCAGCAGCGCCAAGGCCGCAGCACGCTCAGCCGGCACCGCCGCCAAGCAGGCCGGCAAGGCAGTCGCGACGATTGCAAGCGCCGGACGCCAGAGCCGCAAGAAGTAGCCGGCTCAGACGGGTCGCAGGACGTCGGCGCGCATCGGCGCCACGAACCAGCGCTCGCCGTCACGATCGCCCGCTCTGCCGAGTCGCCCGAACGCGTCGGCGATCTCGGCTCGCCGTCCGTCGAACGTCGCGGCGCGCTCCGGATCAACGCTGACGACGCGCGCGCGTAGCGCCTCGAGGTCGGCGATCCGCACGTGCACGTCGTAATCGACGGTCAGCGCGCGCTGAAGGGCCACCTCGGACGCGCGGTCGATCGCCTGCTGCGCGGCGCGGCGCACCTCGAGCTCGTCCTCGACGAGACTCACCAGCTCGAAGAAGTCACCTTCGGTGAGGGGCTCGGCGACGTACACGAGGCCGCCGTCTCGAACCACGCGCCGAGCCTCGCTCAGCGCCGTGAGCAGCTCGGCTGCTGGCACGTGGTGCAGCGTGCGCATGAACACCGCGACGTCGACGCTCGCGGTTTGCAGTGGCAGATCCTGACCGGCGCCGACCAGATACCGCGCGCCGCGCCCGTCGTCTCGCGCGAGCGCCGTGGCGAGCTGTTGCTCTGAGATCTCGACGCCGACGACCCGCGCGCCGAGCCCAGTCAGCTCGCGAACAAGCGCGCCGCTACCGCAGCCGATGTCGACCAGGTCCTTACCCCCGGGGTCCGCGAGTCGCTGCAGCATCTCGATGTCGGTGGCCTGTTCGCGCCGCGGCATGAACTGCTAGCCGAGCGGCTTGCCGGCGGCCTTGAATACGCGTGCCGTCCGCGCGGCGTAGTCGCCGACCGCGGCTGCACTCGCGCCCGGCATCGCCGGCTTTTCGTGCGCCAGCGTGATCGCGTCGGCGATCGCACCGTCGAGCTCGGCGCCCCACAGGGGTGCCTCGAGCTTGCCCGCGAGCTTGCCGACGGCACCGCCGACCCCCTTCCACGTCAGCCCGAACGCGGCCAGCACCGCCGAAAGGCCCGCCGCCGCGGTCGTACCGCCACCGGTGCCGACGATCAGCAACACAATGCCGCCGACGAACAGAACGACGATTGCACCGACGAGCCACGGGAACTTCTTCAGCGCGCTGCGTCCGATCATCCGCAGCTTGTCGCCGAGGCGTTCGGCGGCGTCGAGATAGTTGTCGGGCTCGAGCAGCTCGGTGCCCTTCTTCTCGCCCGCGAGGATCGTGCGCCACAGTTCGCACTGGGCCGGCAGCAGTGTCTCGACGCCCGCGGGCGCCGATTGCAGCGCCTCCCATCGCATGATCGAGATCGCGACCGAGCGCGCCGCGTGCGGCGCCAGTGCGCTGGTCAGCGCGTCGAGCGCCTCAATCATCGCCGCGATCCAAGGCTGTGCGAACAGCTGCGAGGTATAGGCCGCGTTGCCGAGGCGGTTGAGCTGCTGCCCGAGGCCGTAGGCCCTCGACAGGCGACTATCGGCGCCGACGAGCGCCGCCGCCAGGTCCGGCTGCCATGCCGCGGCCTGGGAGTCGGCCTTGGTCCCGGCGCCGAGCACGCTGGTGACGGCCTTGGGATCGAGGCCGTCGATCTTCAGCTTGCCGGCGAGCGTGGTCAGCGCGAGACCTTGCGACTTGAAGCCGGCGCTCTCGGGCAGCGGCAAGTCGACCGGGAACGGCGGCCCGGGCCTGCCCGCGAGGATGTCTCCCATCAGCCAACCGAGTCCGAACGCGGCAGTGACCATAGGGTCGCCGGCAGTCTCCTTGCCGGCCGCCTTTGCCGCGGCGACGATCGCATCGACGAACGGTTGCTCGGCCTCCGAGACCTGGCCTGGGCCGCTGCTGGTTGTGCTCACGCTATTTGCGGGGTCCGTAGACGATGCGTCGCGGTATCGGTACCGGCGACAGCTTCGCTACAGCATGACCCGCAAGCAGCCGGGGTTCAATCCTGGCGACCAAAGTCTCGAGCTCAGCGCGCTCGTCGTCTGAGAGATTGCGGGGGCGGCCGCGGCCGATCCGGATCAGTTCGATCAGGCGCCGTCGCTCATGGCGGTCGAGCCGCGTGACGTGATCGCGGGCCAGGAGCGCGATCTCCGCGGCCACGAGCACCTTCAGCACGGGCACGCGCCGCAAGCCCGGAACGCGAGTTACCGAGTGGCCAAGTGACCAGGTTACGAATCGTCCAGCCATCGCCTTTGAGTGTAGGCCGGGCGAGCAGCGATCCTCGTGGGTGCACGGTTGCGCGGGCCGATCCTCCGCTCATAGGATCGCTCGCATGCCCGATCCGCCTCCGCCGCTGCTGCCGAGTCCGCTGATCGTCAGGGGCCGCCTGGTCACCTTCGACGGCGGCAACGTGATCGAGGACGGCGCGTTGTACATCGACGCCGACGGCCTGATCCAGGGCGTCGCCCCGCGCGCGTCGGCGCCGCCGGCGGGATTCGATCACGCCACCGAGGTCGACACCGACGGCCTCGTCTACCCCGGCCTGATCGACCTGCACAACCACATGGCATACAACTGCCTGTCGCTGTGGGTGCCTCCTGATCGCGACACGGCGTGGACCAGCCGCGACCAGTGGCCGCGCGACCACAACTACAAGCCCGACATCTCGCTACCTGCCAACGCCCTCTGCCACGCGGACGCCAAAGCGGTGCTGAAGTACGTCGAGACCAAGGCGGTGATCGGGGGCGTCACCGCGATCCAGGGCTCGGCGAAGCTGAGCCACCCGTTCGAGGGCTTCATGGTCCGCAACGTCGAGTTCGAGACATTCGGGACCAAGAAGAAGACCGTCAACCAGTCGGTCCGGGCGTTCACCGAAGCCGACCAGTTCGATTCGGCCAACAAGGATCTCGCCAAGGGCAACGCGTTCCTCTACCACCTGTGCGAGGGGACCGATCCGAAGCTGCTGACGACCGACTACGCAGGAGTGCAGGGGCATGGCCTGCTCCAGCACAAGTGGATCGGGATCCATTCGACCGCGCTTGGCGAACCGCAGTTCCATCAGTGGAACGCGTCGGCCAAGCCCGGCTCTCTCGTCTGGTCGCCGTTCAGCAACCTGTGGCTCTACGGCGCTACGACCGATGTCGCCACGGCGCAGAAGAACGGGATGCGCATCTGCCTTGGGGCCGACTGGTCACCGTCGGGCTCCAAGAGCCTGCTCGGTGAGCTCAAGGTCGCCGACCTCCACATCGCCGCCGCCAAGCTGACCAAGCAGTTCCCGCCACAGGCGATCTGCGCGATGGCGACCTGCAACTCGGCCGACGCGCTCGGGTGGGACCAGCAGCTTGGCCGCCTCAGGACGGGCCTGCACGGCGACTTCCTGGTGCTCCCCGACGCCGGCAAGGACCCCTACCGCACGCTGATCGACGCGACCGAATCCGATATCCAGCTGGTCGCGATCAACGGCTACCCGATGTACGGAACCGACGCGCTGATGAAGGCCGCCAACGCCGTAAACCCCGAGCCGATCGACGTGACCCCGTCGCTGACACGGACGATCAACCTGATCGACCAGCGGATTCCCGATGCGGACATGCACTGGCAGCAGGTCCTCGACTCGCTCGAGGCCGCGCGCCAGAACCCGGCCGAAGCGCGCCGGCGCGCGCTCGAGCGCGATCACACCGATACGCCGCGCGTCACGCTGCGACCGGACAAGCCATGGGACGACCCTGAGGAGCTCGGCAACGAGCACCTGCTCGCCGCCGTCGCCCAGACGTCGATCCCGCCGATCGACTCGCTCACTCCCGACGACGCGTACTTCACCGCGATCGCCGCCGAGAAGATCCACGGCGGCCAGCTCGACGGTCTGACGGGCTACTACCAGTAGCCCGCCCGTGCTTCACGCCGCGAGCGCGCGGTCGCCGCGGTCGAGGCTTGCGTACGCGTAGGGGTGGCGGAACGCGTATAGCGCGTCGCCCGCGATGACGTCGAACTCAAGCGACTCGTAGAGCCGCGAGTCGACAACCCTCAGGAACACGCGGTTGGTCCGGTTGTCCCACAGCAGCGTCACGTCGATGCCGTCTTCGCTTCGATGGTCAAGTTCACGTATCGGTGTCTCGCAGATGGTGCCCATGATCTTCTCCTGAGCTTCAAAGATGTGGTCGCGTCACTCGGTGATGAGACCCGACGCGAACTGAAATCTCATCGTCCTTTACGTGCTATGACGCGGCCGGGCTGCGAAACCTTTCAGCGGCTGTGCGAGCGGCTCGGCGGCGAGATCGTGAAATGCACCGCCTTGGCGCGCCCGACGTTGCCGAACAGGTCGGTCGGCGTCATGTACGCGACGTAGCGTCCGGGTCGCGGCCTGAAATGCGGCCGGCGCGACGCGAATTGCGCCTGGTTGAAGCCGATGTGTCCGCGCCACTGCTCCCAGCCGGCGTAGGTTCCCCGACGCCCATGGCTGAAGTGCCAGATCTCGGCATCGATCAGCGACGAGTCGTCGAGTGCGTAGTGAAGCGTCGTGCCGCTCAGCGAAAAGTGGCGCGGAGCGAGTGCGATATCGCTGAGCGTCGGGCGCATCAGACTGATGCTCAGCGGCGGGATCGGATCCGGGTCGTCGTTTGGGTCGCCTGGCGCTGCCGACACGATCACCTCTCCGTGAACGACCGGATGCAGCTTGCACTGGAACTCATAGACGCCCGGCTGGTCGAACGTCAGGCTGAAGTGGTCGCCGATCCGGTGATCGGGCTGGTGGGTGTTCGGATCGGAGTCGAGCGTCAGGTCGTCGGCGGAGATTCCAGTGACCGAGTGCATCGTGTCCGGGCCGACCCAGTACCAGGTGACGTGCTGGCCGAGCTCGACGTGGACGACGTCGGTCGACCAGCGGTAGTGGCCGATCGCGACCTTGGCGTCAGCGGCGCGCGCGGTACTCGTGACCGCGAGGGTCGCGAGCAGGGCGAGCCCGAGCGCCACCCAGGCGATCAGGCGCTGACGAGGTACCAGCCGTTCATCCCCATGTGCAGATGCGAGAACACGTGACAGTGGTAGAACCACCGGCCCGGGTTGTCCTCGACGAACTTCACGGTGATGATGTCGCCCGGGCCGATCGTCTTGTTGTCGATCAACAGGCCGCCATCGGGGTCGATCCAGCGATGGCCGTGCACATGGAACGTGTGGAAGTCATCGTCGAGCGCGAACACGTAGAACGCGACCGTCTCACCGACCTTGGCCCGCAGCGTCGGCGTGTTGCCGGCATAGGCGCGCCCGTTGATGCACGAGAAGCTGTTGTCGAGCCCGGTCGCGAGCGGCGTGAACGAGTGAAACGCCAGAAAGAACTCGCGGTCGGGAATCGGATCGGTCGGCTTGCGGATGATCAGGTGTCCGAAGAGGCCCTTGAAGACCGGCACCGGGTCAAGCGGTCCGTGGTCGTGATAGAGCCACGCGCCCTCCGTCCCGGGCCGCGCCTCCCAGACGTACTGGAACGTGTGACCGGACTGGACGAAGCCGCCCGGGTCGGTGTACTTGCCCTTGTAGGAGCCGTCCATGTCGGACGTGTAGAAGATCCCGTGCGGGTGCATCGTCACCGGCGAACCGGTCTCGTTGCGGAAGTTGACGACGATCGTGTCGCCGGTCTGGGCCTCGAGCAGCGGCCCGGGGATCTGCGGCGGACCGAGCGGCTTGGCGAAGCCGGGGCTGAAGCTCTGGTAGGCGAGCGCCTTGAACTTCGTCTTGCCTCTGACGCGCATGTCCATCATCCCGTCGTGATGGGTCGGGACGATGTTCCACGGGGTCTTTACGGCCTTGATCCAGTACTCGTGGGTCTGGCCGCTGGCAGCGTGCGCCGTCGTCTGGCTGACGAACTGCGCGCTCCCGTTCTCCGCGGCCCTGACCTTCGGCGGCACCGGAACCTTCGAGCCGAGATGGTCTAGGTCGACCTTCGAGTCCTTGCTCAGGTGGTGGCCGGCGAGCGTGCAAAGGAACGCGCCGCCGGCGTTCACCACGAACTGGCGTCGGCCGATCGGTGGGGTCGGCATCAGTGCTTCTCGCCGTGGATACGGTCGCACCGAGAGGCGTCTCGGGCGGATGACTGGCGAGGACGCAGGATCGAAGGTGTAGTGGAACTACAGCGAGATCCGAGGACGACGCCAGGCGCCGCCCGAGGCGTCTCGAATGCGACCGTATCCACGGCGGGGAGCACCACTACCGCTTGACGATCACCGTTAGGTTCATCGTGCCGGGATGGATCGTGCAGATGAAGTGATACGTGCCCGGCGTTAGGAACGTCCGCTTGAACACGATCCCGCGCACCGCGTCGATCGACGTGAACTTCGAGTGGCGCACGCCCTTTGGTCCCTTGCGCAACGTCACGTTGTGCGTGTCGTAGTTCGAGCTCTTCCAGACGAACTTGATCTGGTTGCCCTTCTTGATCGTCAGCTTCGTCGGCGCGAACACGTCATCGGCGACGCTCACCTTCTTGACCACGACCTTGGCCTGGTGAGCCGAACCGGCGCCGCTCGCGACCGGCACCGCGATCGCACAGCCGATCGCGGCGACGAGCGCCGCGATCGACCCCTTTCGGTTGATCATCCGCATCGCTCAGCCCTCAAAGGGCTTGCGGCCGGGACGCTTCGGATGCGAGTGCACATGCCAGAAGCTCTCCTGCGCGGTCGGAGGCGACGCGAGCACGATCGCCGCCAGCTTCCCGAATTGCGTCGGGTCGCCGCTGACCGTGCCGGTGCCGGCGCTGCTCGGACAGCTCGGATACAGCTGCGAGGTCGGCTCGGTGGTGCTTGTGTCGAATGTCGACCCAGCCGAGTTGCCCTCAAAGCAGGTGCCCTTGCCCGAGCCGTCGTTGTAGAAGTCGACGCCGTTTGCGTCGTGGAACGGGGCGCCCATCTTGTTGTCGATGAACTTGTTGGCGTTGTTCTCGGCCTTGCCAGTGGTGTTCGTCGGATCGGAGAATGCCGCGCCGCCCCACAGGAAGTTGCCGAAGATCGAGTTCTGCTTGACCACCCACCCGGTGGTGCCGAACAGGATCACGCCGGCGCCGATCGGATAGTTGGCGCTCTGCGCGCCGACCCCGCTGGAGACCGTCTTGACAGGCGAGTTCGGCCGGTAGTAGTCGAAGTTGTTCCAGTAGATCAGGTTGTGCTCGATCACCCCGGAGGTCGCGGGCTCGTCGGGCTCTGAAGCGAGCGTGTTCGGGACCACGCCGGCGCCGTTGTTATAGAACTCGGAGTCGCGGATCACGATGTACTTCGAGTTCGTGCCCGAGAAGCCGAGCACATTCTCGTAGCCGGTGTCGTGGTCCAGCGTCGTCGTCACCGGGTGCTTCTCAAACGGCGTGCCGCCGACGTAGAACGCCGAGTCGCCGTTGCCGAATCCGACCGACTGCGTCATCCGCCCGCCGACGCACCTGTACACGTACAGGCCGTAGGAGCGGTTGAAGCCGGCGATCAGGTTCTTCATCAGGTAGCCCTTGCAGGTGTTGATGAAGAAGCCGTTGGCCTGGAAGTGCTCGGCCTTCATGTTCTCGAGATCTAGGTTGTTGACGTTCTGGCCCTCGATCCCGTTCTGTGCCGCGCCTCCTGGGCCGTGCGCGTGCCGGCCTTCGATCAGCACCGCGGCCGGCTTCTTGCCGGTGCCGACGATCTTCAGGCCGTCGTGCTTGTGGCCCTGGACGAGCACGCCTTCGACGTACTTGCCGGGCTTGACCTGGATCGTGTCGTGACGCCCTGAGGCGTTGACCGCCTTCTGAATCGTCGTGTAGACGCAGCCGTGCTTACAGACGGTCAGCGTCTTGGCCTGCGCCACGGCGGGCGCACACAGACAGATAAGGGCGATCGACAGAGCGATGACGCGCGAGCGTCCTTGCGAACTTGGTCCCACGTATTCCTCCATTGCAGACTCCGGGGAGCGCAAGCCGGCCTACCTGCGCTGAGCGGCGGCCGACAGTACTAAATAGCCGTAGTTCGCGCCGCGAGCCGCGAGCCGCGAGCCCTTACCGTATCTCGGATGGCCGTTCGCTTCGGCTGCGTTGATGTCACAGATCCGCCCTCAGTCGGCAACTAGGGACATATGACGACAGAAGCCGGCGCCATGGTCGCGATGCTGGGAGGCTCGGCAGGCACCAAGGCCGCGACATACGGCGGACCGGCGGGCTCAGCGCTCGCCGAGTTCGAGCACATCTACCGCAGCAACGCCGACGTCGTGATGGGCTACTTCGCGAGGCGCTGCTCGGAACCACAAACAGTCGCGGATCTGACGTCGGAAACGTTCGTCCGCGCGGCCGGGGCGTTTGGCAGCTTCGATCCGAGTCGGGGCTCGGCCCGGGCGTGGGTGTTCGGGATTGCCGTCCACGTCTACGCGCACCACTGCGCGCAAGCAGCCAACGGCCGTATTGCCGTCGCCAGGCTCGCTGGTCGCCGATCGCTCGAGATCGACGAGATCGATGAGCTGGCCGGTCGGATCGACTCCGAACGCGCCGGCCGCGAACTGATCGAGCGCTGCTTGCAGCTTCCAGAACACGAGCGAGCCGCGATCGAGCTCGTCGACCTCGCGGGCCTCAGCCCAAAGGAGGCCGCGGCGGCGCTCGGCGTCTCTCGCGTGGTCCTGCGCAAGCGTTTGTCCCGGGGAAGGGCCAGGCTGAGAAAGGAGCATTGCCGCTATGAGTAAGTTCCAGGACCGACTGTGGCGTGAGCTCGTGCAGGAGCACGGCGCGCGGCTGGCAGAGATGACCCGGCCGGCGACCAACCACCGTCGCCGGCCGCGCCCGAAGTTGCTCGCCGGCACTACGGTCGGCCTCGCGGGAGTCGGAACCGCGGTCGCACTGATCGTCAGTGCCGCCGGCAGCTCGCCCGCGTTCGCGGTGACGCGCAACAACGACGGCACGGTCACGGTCTGGATCAGGCGCGTCGACGGGATCGCGGGTGCCAACGCGCGGCTCGCGGCGCTCGGGGTCAGGGCACGCGCCGTGGCGGTCGCCGCTGGATGCAAGCCCCCGGCCGGGGTCGCCGTCAGGCCGGGCCGGCTGATCGCGGCGCCAAAGGTCCACGGCAACTGGACCGGCGTCAGACAGGTCGTGACCGCCCGCTTTGACCCCAAGGAGATCCCGTCCGACCGCACGCTCGTACTTCCGGCCGTCAGCGCCGGAAAGCAGGTACGGATCGCCCGGGTGCGTGCTGTGCGCGGCCCCGCGCCGCCGTGCCTCGCCGTCTTCTCACCTCAAGCAGTCAAGGCGATCGTCGGCGCGCGCACGTCGAAGTGTCACGTGTTCGCCGCGGTACCGCGGGCCAACGTCAGCGTTCGGGTGATGAAGCTCGAGCGCGCACGAGTGGTCACTCGCGTCGGGCCCCAGGGCTTGATCCGGATGCAGAACAGGCACGGCAAGAGCGTCCAGGTGCCGGCACCGCCGGCGCTGGTGGCGGCCGTGAGGGCCGCCAAACTCGGTTGCTTCCCGGCCTTCCCGGTTGCGGCTCCGGCTCCGGCTCCGGCCAGCCCCGGCAAGAGCAAGCGCTGAGCCGCCGAGCGCCATCTCGAGGAACGCCTCGGCCGCGGGCGACAGCGCGGCGTCGCAGCAGGAGTCCGGCCACAACTCCGGATAGCGCTTGAGGCCGCCCCGCTGGCGGATCTCGCAGCTCTAGCGGCTGCCCGCCGCGGCTCAGTCGCGGTGGCGGTAAGTCACCTTCATGTCGTCCTGCCAGTCGCCGGGCGTCTCGGCGAACTCATTCAGGCCCTCGAACACGTCGTGCCCCAGCGTCGCGGAGAAGCGCTGGTCAAAGCCGGGGAATTCGCGCCACCACCGCAGCACGCCGTCCTCGATCGACACGCGATACGTGCGACGTACGCCGCGCGAGTCGAAGTACTCCAGCACGAGCCCGTCGCCCGATTCGGGGGTGCCGATGACACCGATCGCATCGGGGAACAACTCGTGGTCGGTGTGTGAGTGCTGAACTACGAAGTGGCCGCCCTCCAACCATTCAAACGTGACGCTGCCGAGCACGACGTCGTCGACCAGGCGGTGTTTGGCCTCGGTGTCCCACGTACCGATCAGCGCTTCGAACGGCTCAAGGCCGGGATCTCGTTGGGTCATGTCGTTAAGGACGAACGCCGAGCCCAGAAGTCATCGGATGCCCGCAATCAGACATGCTCGTCCCGGAGATGCTTCGCCTACCCCCCGGACGTCGTGGACAACGCTGAGATAGCCGATCGACTCGACGCGTTTGCAGCGGTGCTGGAGCTCGGGGACGCCAATCCGTACACGATCCGGGCCTACCGGCGGGCGGCCGAGACGGTACGCCACAACGCTGCGCCGGTCGGCGAGCTCGTCGCCGCCGGACGCGGCCGCGAGCTCCGAGGGATCGGCTCCGGGATCGAGGGCCGCCTGCGCGAGCTCGTCGACACGGGACAGATCGCGGAACTCGCCGAGCTCGAGCGCGAGCTCGTGCCCGACCTCGTCGGCCTCGGACGCTACCTCGGCCTGAGCGCGCGGCGCGTGATCGACATCGCCCGCGCGCTCGAAGTCCGCACCGCGGGCGAGCTGCGGGAGGCAGCCGCCGCCGGCCGGCTGCGCGACGTACCTGGCATCGGCCCCAAGATCGAGGCACAGATCTTGTCGGCGCTCAGCCGCGAGACCGAGGCCCGCTCGCCACAGGGGCTGTGGCTCAACCGTGCCCTGGAGCTCGTCGACGGCATCGCCCACGCGCTCGACGCCGAGCCCGCCGGCGACCCACGTCGTTGGTGTGACTCCTGCCATCAGCTCGCCGTCGTGTGTGCGGCGTCACATCCCGAGGCGGTGCTGGCGCGGTTCGCGGCGCTGCCGCAGGTCGTCACCGTGATCGAGCAGAGCGAGCGCGATGCCGTCGGGGTCACCATCGACGGGATCCCCGTCGAGCTGAGCGTCCCCGAGCCCAGCTCTTTCGGGACCGCGCTGATTCGTGCAACCGGCTCGCGCGACTACGTCTCGGCGCTCGAGCCGCTGCCCACCGCACCAAGCGAGGCGGCGGTATATGCCGCCCTCGGCGTGCCGTGGTGCCCACCCGAGCTGCGCGAGGCGTCGTTCCGCGGAGAGCCGCCACCGTTGGTCGAGATCGCGCAGATCCGCGGCGACCTGCACTGCCACACGACTTGGTCAGATGGCCGCGCCAGCGTCGCCGACATGGCGCGCGCCGCCCGCGCACGAGGCTATGACTACCTGGCGATCTGCGACCACACCCCAGCCGTCGGGGCGGTCAAGGGACTGACCCCGGACGACGTCCAGCGCCAGGGTGAGGAGATCGCGGCGGCCAACGCCGCGCTGGCGCCGTTCCGGGTGCTGCGCGGAATCGAGTGCGACATCCTTCCCGACGGGCGGCTCGACCTCCCAGACGACGTCCTTGCCGAGCTCGAATGGGTCCAGGCCAGCGTCCACGCCGGGCAGCGAACGCCCCGCGCAGAGATGACCAAGCGGGTCGCCGAAGCCCTCCACCACCCCGCCGTCCGCTGTCTCAGCCACCCCACCGGCCGCCTCATCAACCGGCGCCCCGAAAACGCACTGGACCTCGACCGGATCTTCGAGGTCGCGCTGGCGCAGGGAGTCGCGCTGGAGGTCAACGGCCTGCCCGCCCGGCTGGATCTCAGCGCCGAACACGTGCGCGAGGCGCTACACGCCGGCGTCGCAATCATCTGCAACACCGACGCGCATTCAGCGGCCGGCCTGGACAACATCACCTTGTCGGTCGCGACTGCGCGCCGCGGGTGGGCCACGGCCGCAAACGTCCTCAACACGCGGCCGCTCGAGGCTCTACTCAGCCGCTAGCGGCGCCCGGCCTTTACCTCGCGCCGGAACGGGGGTGCCCTCAGCTCGTGCAGCCCGACTCGTGGCCGGTGCAACGACGCGCTCGGCGAGCAGCCCGAAGGTAAGCCCGATCGTGCTCCAGAGGATGATCTGGTTGAGCACTGAGTAGAGCCGGAACTTGAACAGGACGTCGGCCGGGAAGCCGGGATAGACGATCTGTCCGTGCGGGTTCTTCAGCGGCAGCGGGGTCTCCGTAGCCACCTTTCCGTACTGGACGACATTGGTGTGCAAGTGGCCCAGTGGGGGGAAGATCGCCATCACGATCGCCATCCATGCGATGAACACGATCGCGGTCGCGATTGCGGCGTTCCATCCACCCCACCGCGCAGCGAGGTAGCGCGCCAGGAAGAACGCCGCGACAAGCGAGACGATCGACACGGCGACCAGCCCGAGGTACAGGTTCCCGCGGGCATGGATCGTGTCTGGGTGGCCGATCGCCGGTGGGTTGGCCGGATACTTCAGGTACGGCACCAGGTAGACGGCGAGCAACGCGGCACCGGCGATGATCACCGCGATCACCCGCGGGTTGAGCTGCTCGCCGTAGCGGCGATACACGAGCACGAACAGGACCGCGAACACTGCACCCATCGCCATCCCGAACAGCA
The DNA here is from genome assembly GCA_036490775.1 of Solirubrobacteraceae bacterium. Lineage (GTDB taxonomy): Bacteria > Actinomycetota > Thermoleophilia > Solirubrobacterales > Solirubrobacteraceae > Palsa-465. The sequence goes on from DASXDD010000142.1 coordinate 48,893, forward strand.
CCAGGCCGATCGGTGCGCCGACGTTACGCTGTACACCCCGGCTGAAGATGGTCAGGTCGGGCGGGTACGGCCCAAGCCCGGCCGCCTTGCGCAGCACACTGACCGCCGCATCGCGGCCGCTCTCGTAGTCGATCGACTTCTGGATCACGGGCTCGGCCATGATCCGGGTGAACAGGGCGGCGAGCAGCCCAGCGAATCCCCCCGCGGCGATGCCGCGCAGGATCAGTCGTTTTTCCATGAGGACCCCGACCTAGTGGCAGGGGAACCCGAGGAAGTGGCGGGCGTCATGCACGAACTCGTGAATGAACATGCTGTTCCCGAAGATCGAGTAAGCGCCCTGGTCCACGCCAATCAGGTAGTAGACCACCGCGACGATCAGCACCGTGCCGATCAGCCACTTGTTGCCGCCGGAGATCGAGATCGCACCGCGACGGACTGCTGAAGATGCGCCTTGAAGCGCGTGGGACGACGTGTTGGCCATGAGCGGGCCCTCCTTCGAGATCGAGCGTCTCGGTTGTATGGATGGGTGGCCTCGTCGCGAGTATCTGACTACGGAGCGGGTGTGCTCCGATCACAGTGGCGCGACCGTCCCGGGTTCTCACCGGCTTCCTTACGGACGAAGTCGGCGCGCACGATATCGAACCGCCTCGCTCTACGCCAGTGGCGCGTTGAGACTCCGCACCGTCCAGCGGCCGTCCCGCGCATGCAGCTCGGTCAGGTTCAGCGGCGCGACATCCAGCCGCCAAAAAGCGCTCGACGGCGCACGTAACGCGGCACAGACCGCCGCCTTCACGACGCCCGCGTCCACCACCGCAACGAGAAATCCCTTTCCGGTGGCCGCCGTGTCCATCCAGGCAGCGACCCGACGCGCGAAATCGGCCAGGCTCTCACCACCGTGCGGCGTCGCATCGGGATCGCTCAACCACGCCATCAGCCCGATCGGATCCGACGTCTCCAGCTCGTCAAGCGTTCGACCGCGCCACCGACCGACATCGCACCCGCCGAGCTCCGCGACTCCCTCGGCCTCCAACCCCAGGCACTCCGCCGTCTGAAGGCACGCCGGCTCGGGACCGGCCACCGCGGTTGCGACCGACGGGAGGTTCCCCGCCAGGTCCCGCGCCCGCCGACACGCCGCCTCCTCCAGCGGCTCCCGGTCACCAAACGCGGCGCCTCGCACGGCAGATGTCGCACCGTGCCGGATCAGCAACAGCCGTCTCAGCCGCTCGTCTCCACGCCGCGCGTCAGGCTTGATCGGCGGCGGTCGTGCCCGTGGAGCCGAGCCTCGGCGGTAGCTGCGTGAGGGCCTCTACCTCGAAGCGCAGCAGCGCCAGCAGGTGCTTGTCGGACAGGCGGGAATCGAGCATCTCGAGCGCCGCGCGGTAGCGCTCGAACTTGACCTGCGCGTTCTGCGCCGGCGCGCCAGTGGCAAGCAGCAGCCGCAGCTCGCGGACCTTGCTGACTTTGTCGGCAGCAAAGACGGCCAAGGCCTCGTCGCCGGCGCCGCTGACACGCTCGCGCAATTCGTCCTTGCGTCGGCCCTCGTCGGGGATCCGCGGATCGTCGCTGACCGATGCGACCAGGTCGGCCACCTGAGATCCGAACCTAGCCTCCAGATCGCCGTGCTGGGTATCGGTCCCCTCGAGCACGTCATGCAGAACGGCGGCGGCCACCACGTGATCGTCGTACCCCAAGCGAGCCAGTAGGGATGCGACCTCGGCCGGGTGGACCAGGAAGGTCGCCCCGTCGGCATCGCGATGCTGACCGCGGTGACGCGAGCTCGCAAAGCTCAGCGCCTGTTGGGTCACGGGCAGTTGCTCTGAAAACGAGAAGTGCGGCGGCGATGTCGCGGTCCCCGAGAACACCGGTGACGGAGGCTAGCGCCCGAACGACGGGCCTAGCGCGGCCGGAAGGTCGCGGCGATACTCGGTGCGTGACGATGAACCCCTCGGGAAAGCTTCGAGCCCACGTGCGGCTGAGGACCCGCTTCCGTGACCCGGTAGCCGTCAAGCACGACGCCGAGCTGAGGTGGTGGCTGGAGAGTTGGGATCCGATCCTCCGGGCCGGTGGGTTTAACCCAGGGGACGCGCCGGCGTTTCTGGACGGCGAGCCGGTCGCGACGACCTATGAGGGTCGGCGGTGGCAGCAAGCCAGAGCCGAAGTTCGCCGCGTCGCTAGCGAGGCCGGTCTCGGCAACGAGTCGTTCTTCCACGGAAAGGTGGTCGTCGATATCGGGCCGGGCCCACTCGGATTTCCGGATGCCTGCCCCGCGCGAGTAAGCATCGGCGTCGAACCGCTGGCCGAGCGCTACGCCGCCGCTGGGTTGTTGCTTGCCGGCTCGCCCGCGATCTATCTGGCGACAGGCGCCGAACGGATCCCGGTGTTGAGCGCATCCGCGGATGTAGTCATCGCCCGCAACAGCCTTGACCACGTCGACGATCCCGTCGTGGCCCTAGGTGAGATGACTCGCATACTCCGAGCAGGCGCCGTCCTGATCCTGACGTTCGACACCGACCACCCGCCAACCGCGACCGAACCGCACTCGCTGACCGTCGAGAGCGTCCGCGCCGCGCTTGGCGAACTGGTTCGAATCACACGCCAAGACCTCACTGGCGAATCGTTCGGCGCCGGTACCGGTCGCGCAACGATCGTCGGCGAACGCACCTCGATTAGAACCGCTCCTCGGGTTTCATCTTGACTTTGCGCCGTAAAGCGTAGTAGAGTTTGCGCCACAAAGGCTGCGAAGGAGGAGGGATGAGCGTGACGCGCGACATAGGCCAGAGCGAGACCCACGAGGACGAGCGCGGACTGGATCCGCGTGAAGCGGCAAGGCTGCTGACGCAG
>DASXDD010000143.1:0-9384 GCA_036490775.1 Solirubrobacteraceae bacterium
TGGGCGAGTTCCCGCTGAGTCAACCGAGCGGCGATGCGAGCCTCGATCAGCGCGATCGGCAGCTCGCGCCACGAGTGCAGCGTGCGCTGCGCAACACGCCCGGAGCGGAGGTCGTCGTAGCGCTCGAGCTCCTCGCGAAGCTCGCCGCGCTGGCTTTCGTTGGCCTCGATCATCGCCTCGTGGATCCGAGGGTCAATATCCGCCCCGGGCCCCGAGGCCTTCAATGCAGCGGCACCCTCCTCGAAGCGCTGACCGCGCCAGGATGTTGTCCGTTACGCTAGTTGAAGCCGATAACAATACTTAACAATATATAGCATTACTTAGTAGGATACTCAGCGCCGTGGCTACGAACCCGACCCGATCACGCCGAGGCACCCCGCGCCGCACCCGTCGTTTTGCCCGCGAGCTCGAGCTGCCGATCGATCGCGCGCATAAGGTGGTTGTGCGCGCCGTTGAGTTTGCGGGCCAGCCGCGCGAACGCGGCATCGACCTCCTCACCCCTGCCGAACACCGCGCCTCGCAAACTCGCGCCCGCGCGCAGCGTGGAGCGCGGTGTGTGCGAACGCCCGGGTGCTCCGGCTCGACTTGCTGATCGCGACGATGGGGCCGCGACTTGGGAGGCGAGCGGATGATGTACCACTCGCAACCCACGGGCGCCAACGGCGATGCCACCACCGATCCTCCCGACGCAGCGGCTGCTCAGCTCACGCGGCCGATGAGCACGGATCGAACCGCGGCAATGCCGGCTGAGCTGCACGCCTTGCCCGCGCTGCTGACCGTCGGCGAGACCGCGGAGGTCCTCCGCGTGGGACGCAGTTGGGTCTACGAGCACGCCACCGAGCTGGGCGCGATCAAGCTCGGACGGGGGCGGACGGCACCGCTGCGCATCCCGCGCGACGAGGTGCGCCGGATCCTCGGCGCGGCTCTCCCGCGGCGAGAACAGCGGTGGCTCCCCGCGAGGCGCGCCCGCAAGGCCGAGAGGCCGAACGGCGACCTGCGTGCTCGTCCTCGCTTGTAGCAATCTGTGACGTTTGTCCCGCCAGCCGACCGGTCAGATCCGGGAGCACACCGACCGTGACGGGGTGGTGAGCTACGGCGTGCGGTTCCGCGGCCGCGGCTACCCAACCGAGACGATCCGCCTCGGCCGCAGCGACGAGGGCATGACCCGTGCAGGTGCCAAACACGAGGCACGGCTGATCGCCAGCCAGATCACTCGCCCGAAGCTGGAGCCCGCCGCTGAAAGCTGACTACGTCGAGCGCGAAGCCCCGAGGGTCGGGCAACTCGCGTACGAGCACTACCAACGCAAGATCCGCAAGGGCCTGCGCCCGAACAGCTTGGCGGACATGAAGCGCAAGCTCGAGATCCACTTGCTGCTCCACTTCGGTGACATCCCTGTGAGCGAGCTGACGAGTCGCGATGTCGAGGCCTACCTGGACCGCAAGCTCGCCGAGAACCGTCGGATCGAGGCCGGCCTTGCGATCGGCGAACCGCTCATCGACGCCCGCGGGCGCGCGCTTCAGCCGCTGCGGCCGCAGACGATCAACTCACACCTGCATCTGCTCTCGGAGATCCTCGCGCGCGCCGTGCGCGAGGGCCTGCTCGGACCCAACCCCGCTGAGGGCGAGGCTTTGCGCCTGGAGGTGCGCCGCGAGAAGAGGTACGGCCTTGAGCTTGACGAAGCGATGTCACTCGTGGAGTCGGCGGGCACACTCCCAGCGCCCCGCGCCGAGCGAGGAGCTGCGCCGACGGATCGTCGGCATGCGCGCTTCGGGCTCGGCATGGACGACGCTCGCCGCCGAGCTCGGCATCGCCGCGTCGACGGCGATCTACCACGCCCACCGCATCGGCGACCGGCGGATGCCGCGCTACCGACCGGTCGTCGCCACCCTAACGCTCGGAGGGTTACGGGTCAGCGAGCTGTGCGAGCTCAACTGCGAGCACGTCGACCTCGCCCGGCGCGAGCTGCGAGTGCTCGACGCCAAAACGCCCGCGGGAGTGCGCCGCGTCGACATCCACGACGACCTCCAAGAAGAGCTCGCCGCGTTCAAGGTCGCACGCGGTGAAACATGGGAACCAGGAGAACCGGCGTTCCTGAACGCGCGCGGCAAGCGCTGGACGCGCAACGCCATCGCGCAGCACGTGATCCCGCCCGCTCTCAAGGAGGCCAACCGGCAGCGCGCCCGGGCCGGACTCCCGGCCATCCGCGACGACGTCACCCCGCACACGCTGCGGTACACCTGCATCGCCTCGCTCTTCGCCGCGGGCGCCGATCCGGAGTACGTGGCCGCCCAGGTCGGGCACGAAGACGTCACGGCGACCAACCGCATCTACCGCTATGTGTTGCAGCGGCGGAAGGCGTGGCCACACGTGCGCGAGCGCGTTGAGCCTCGCTCGGCACCGCGAACTCGGAGCGGCTGATGAGACCGCTGAAAAGGCCGGAAGAGGCCGACGAGCCCCCTGCGAAGCCGTCCGGCGTCTCCGTCACCCAAAACCGGAAATGCCCCGATTTGCAGGCCCTTCGGCGATGGCGAGACCCGGACTTGAACCGGGGACACCACGATTTTCAGTCGTGTGCTCTACCAACTGAGCTATCTCGCCGTGGCGGTGCGATCGTAGCGATTTGCGGGGCAACCGCGTGGGCGTCCGGACCTGCCTCTAAAGATTGATGGCTTGTTGATTTGTACGAACGGGCGCCTCGCGGACGCCACGAACGGGTATTCGTCCGCCTGACACATCACTGACGCCGCCGGCGGCGGCAGAATCGAGATCGGGGATGCCTGGGACCAAGCGATTGTTCGTTCTCCGTCACGCGAAATCGAGCTGGGACAATCCGGGGCTCGAGGATCACGAGCGGCCGCTCGCATCCCGGGGCCAGCGAGCGTGCGTGCTGATGGCCGAGTACATCCGCGCCACCGGGATCGCGCCCGAGCTGGTGCTGTGCTCGAACGCCCGGCGTACTCGCGAGACGCTCGACTGCGTCGATCCTCCCGGCGAGCGCGTGATCGAGGCGGCCCTGTACTCGGCGTCCACGGACGAGGTGATCGACCGGCTCCGTCAGGTGCCCGACGCCATCGATTCCGTGATGCTGGTCGGGCACAACCCGGCGTCCCAGATGCTCGTGCTGCGACTCAGCCGTCGCAACGGCGGCGGCGCCGCCAGTCCGGAGCGCGCTGCGGTCGAGCGCAAGTTCCCGACCGGCGCGCTGGCAACCCTCACGTTCGAGGGGAGCTGGAGCGAGCTCGCGACCGGCCGCGCCAAACTGACCGATTTCCTGACGCCGCGGGAGCTCAGCGAGGCTGGGCGAGACGGCGCAGTAGCTCGAGCGCGCCGCGCTTAGACAGCGGCTCGTTCAGGTTTCCGCATTTCGGCGACTGCACGCATGACGGGCAGCCCGCGCGGCACGGGCATTCGCCGATCAGCCGCTGCGCGTCGCCGACGAGCCGCTCGAACTCGTCGTAACCGCGGCGGGTGATTCCGACCCCGCCAGGATGGCCGTCGTAGATGAAGATCGTCGGTCCACCGGTTTGGGGATGGGCGTTGGTCGACAGGCCCCCGATGTCCCAGCGGTCGCACATAGCGATCAGCGGCAGGACCGCGATCTGCGCGTGCTCGAGCGCGTGCAGTGCGCCGAGCAGGAGCTCCGGCGGGAACGGCTCGCCGTCGATCAGTTCGTCGAGCTCGTACCAGAGCGCGCGGGTCGAAAACTCGACAGTCGGCAGATCGAGCGTCTGGAAGTCGATCACCGCATGGTCCTGCAGACCCTTGCGCTGATAGCCGAGAACGGTCTCCTCGTACACGACCTCGCCGAACGACAGCATGACCCCGCACGGCTCGCGCTGGGCCTGCAGGCGCGTGATGTAGATCATGCTCTCGCGCTTGGCCTGAGTGAAGTAGTCGCCGGTGAACGGCTCGAGCAGCGCGCGCCGGCCGGCGAGGTCGAGGTCGAGCACGAGGTAGGAGCGTCCCATGTGGAGGTACACCGCGCCCTCGTGAACGGTCCCGTACGCGCGCGCGAGCTCAACCGTGCCGAACAGCTCTCCCGAGCTCGAGTCGATCAGCGCGATCCCGTCCGCCGAGGCCGAGCGAAGCGCGGTCCGGGCCGCCGGGTAGTCGTCGGCGCGCTGGGGCACGAACCCGGTGGCACGCTCGCGCAGCAGGCCGGCACGCGTCAGCCCCTCGGCGTGCGAGCGCCAGTCAGGCCCGAGCACCTCCGCGTCGGCGTCGGTCAGCGGCGCTTCGTGGGCGGCGCAGAGGAGATGCTCGGCGAAGATCTCGGGGCTGTGGGGGTCGAGGATCGCGGCCTCCACCGCCCGGCCCAGGAACTCCTCGGGGTGACGGCAGAAGAACTGGTCGAGCGCGTCCTCGCCGGCCACGTACACCGCGAGTCCGCGGCCGCGACGGCCGGCGCGGCCCCACATCTGCCTGAGGCTCGCAACGGTGCCTGGGAACGTCACGCAGATCGCCGCGTCGAGCTCGCCGATGTCGATCCCGAGCTCGAGCGCGTCGGTGGCTACGACCCCGAGCAGCTCGCCGGCCATCAGCCGGCGCTGAATCTCCTTTCGTTGCTGGGGCGTGTACCCACCCCGGTAAGGGGCGATCCGCTCACCGATCTCTGGATCGAGGCGGTCGAGCGAGTGGCGGAGGATCAGCTCGATGCCCTTGCGCGACTTCATGAAGCAGATCGTCCGGGCCCCGATCGAGACCAGCTCGGAGAACAACTCGGCCGCCTCATACAGCGCCGAGCCACGGGTCCCGAGCTCCTCGTCGAGCAGGGGCGGGTTCCACATCGCGACGCGGCGGCTCGCCCGCGGAGCCCCGTCCTGGTCGACGAGCTTGAACCCGGTCAGCCCGGTCAAGCGCTCGGCCAGCTCGACCGGATTGGCGATCGTCGCGCTGGCCAGCAGGAAGCGCGGCTCGGTGCCGTGGATCGCGGCCACGCGCCGCAGGCGGCGAAGCACGTTGGCGACGTGCGAGCCGAACACGCCGCGATAGACGTGGGCCTCGTCGACGACGACGAACGCCAGGTTCGCGAACAGATCACCCCACGCGGGATGGTGGGGCAGGATGCCGACGTGGAGCATGTCGGGGTTCGTGAGGATCAGATTGGACCGCTTACGGATCGCCGACCGCTCCGCTCGCGGCGTGTCGCCGTCGTAGATCGCCGGACGGACCTGCTTGTGCAGCCCGAACGAATGGAGCGCGCGCGCCTGGTCCTGCGCCAGCGCCTTGGTCGGGTACAGGTACAGCGCCCGCGCGGTGCGATCTGACGTCAGCACCTCGAGCGTCGGCAGCTGGAAGCACAGCGACTTACCCGACGCCGTCCCGGTGGTGACGATCGTCGGACCCTCGAACGCGTCGAACAGCGCGTCGCTCTGGTGTGAGTAGAGCTGGTCGATCCCGGCGTTAGCGAGCGCTCCCCTGACCGGCGCGCCCAGCTCGCCCGGGACGAAAGCCAGGCGCGCGGAGCGCGCCCCATAAAAACTGTCGTGCACAAGCCGTTGATCAGCGCGGCCCTGTTCGAGCAGGGCCGCCCAAGGTTCGGTCTCGTGCGCAATCGCCACCGCTGGCCAGTATGGCGGTGGCCCGCCGGGTGCTACGGTCGCGCCCGCCATGCGCTGCCTCTACGTCGATCTGGACGGCACTCTGCTCGGGCCGGGAGGGTCGCTGCTGCACGGCGCCGACGGAAGCTTCGCGCTCGACGGGGTCCGCGCCCTGCAGGCCTGCTGGCGGGCCGAAGTCGAGGTCGTCCTGTACTCGGGCCGCCGGCAGACGAGCGTGTTCGAGGACAGCCGGCTGATCGGCTCGAACTCCTACATCTTCGAGCTCGGCTGCGGGCTGGTCGTCGACGGCGAGCTCGAGTGGCTGACCGATGGCGTCGTCCCGTCGACCGAGGGCGGGACGATCTACGAGCAGATCGAGCGATCGGGGGCGCCCGCGCTGCTGCTCGACCGCTTCGCGGGGAGGCTCGAGTACCACACCCCATGGGCGGTGAACCGGGACGTATCCCACCTGTTCCGCGGGGCGCTCGATCTCGACGAGGTCGCAAGCCTGCTGGCCGGCGCGGGCTTCGACTGGCTACGGCTCGTCGACAACGGTGTCGTCCGCGCCCCGTCCGAGCAGATGGATGGGCTGCCCGTCATCCACGCCTATCACCTGATCCCGGCCGGGGCCTCGAAGACGCGCGCGGTCGCGCGCCACATGCAGGCGCACGGCTATACGCGCGCCGATTGCATCGCGGTCGGCGACTCGCGCGAGGACATGGACGCCGCGGCGGTCGTCGGGACCTTCTGGCTGGTCGCCAACGCGCTCGAGCGCGATCCGGATCTGGCTTCCGAGATCGCGGGCCGTCAAGCCGTCCGCGTCAGCACAGAGTCGTACGGCGCCGGCGTGTACGAAGCGGTCGTGACTACGCTGGCGACGGAACGGTAAGCGGTTCCGAGGGATCGGTGTCCGGCTCCGGCGGCCCGGCGATCGGGTCGCCGACACGCTCGACCTCATCGGCGTCGGCGACAGCCCACCCGAGGCGCTCGACCAGCTGCGTCGCGAAATGCTCGCTCTCGAGGTCGGCGACGGTCACGCGTTCACGAAGCGTCACGGCCCCTTCCCTGAAGGCAGCCGCGCGATCTGCGGTCACGATGATCTGAGGCATTGCTCTCTCCTTCGTCGTGTCCTGCCCCATTCTGGGATGTCCACCTTCAGCCCGCGTAAACATCTTGTTTCGATCCCGTATGCGGGCTGGGGCCCCGGCAACCAAAACTCAGCAACGCTCCTGAGGATCTAGGCGGCGGCGCGAGGGGGCGCTGAGGCGACGGCCTCGCCCTGGCCGGCGACAGCGTCGGCGATCACCCCCGCCGCGTCAGACAGCTCGCCGAACGCATCGGCGACGTCGGCGGCGCTCGACCCGGTGATCGCACGATTGAGCGCCGTCACGGTCTCATCGAAATGCGTCCACAGGTCGGCCGGGCCGCGGCGGCCGGTACCCGCGCGAAGCTCGTATGGTGGCTCGGCGGTCTCGGCCCCCGGAATCGGGCGCCACAGCAGCCCCACGGCGTGCGCGTGCTCCCACGCCACCTGCTCGCGCGCGGCCGCCTCGGCCAGCGCGCGCAATCTCCCCGCAAATCCGGCATCGGGCGGCGCGAGCTTGTGGGCCCGCATCGCCTCGGCCCAGTCGTTGCCGGCCTGCCTGACGGCGCGCATGATCTGCGCCCGCTGACGGTCGAGGTCGTCGCGGAAGCTCACTCGCCGTCGACCCCCACCCCGGGATCGACGACCCCGATCGCCTCGCCGCCCCAGAAGTCCTCGGCGCTCGGCCCGGCGTCCTGCCCAGCTGCGCTCGGCGCCGCGGTGGACGCCTCCGCCAGCACGCGCTCGAAGTCCGAGCGCTTGATCCGCACGCGCCGGCCGACGCGCAGCGCCGGCAGCGAACCCTGGTCGATCCAGTTGCGGACCGTCTGCTGGTTGAGCTTGAGCATGCCCGCGACCTCAGCCACGGTGAGGAATGACTCTTGAGGATCCCCGGGATTCACCGAAAGTTTGCTAATTGAGTCCAACTGGAACTAATTCAGAGTTATACTACCGCGCGGTTCCGACAGCATTGATGCAGTCGACGGAGAAATCGCTGGAAAAGGGTCGTCATCGGTGGGAGAGGGTCACCAAACCGAGTCAGGAGAGCGAGCGGCTGACCCGCGGGGCAAGATCGTGCGCCTCCCTCGCGACTGGCTCGGACCCCGCGAGGAACTGGTGCCGTTCGGTCCCCGGTCCGCACCCCCCGAGGGCGACGAGACACCACCGAGTCCTGCGGACTTCTGGGGTGAGCAGTCGGCGGAGCTCCAGAGCGCGCTCCGGGGGCCGGCGGTTCGCGAAGACCCGGATGACGGCCCGGACGCCGCACCGGCGATTCGATTCGGCCACGTCGATCGGCGGGCGATGACTGGCGTGGCGGCGGCTCTGATCATTGCCGCCGCCACCGTCGTCGCGGTGGTGGCGAACTCGCTCGGCCCGGGCGGGACACCGACGCAGGTGGGCGGGTCGAAGATCGGCTTCGCGACCATGTTCAGCGGCGGCATCTCCAGCATCTTGCGACTGGACCTCGGGCGGACCGCTGTGGCTCGGGTCGCCACCCCCAAGATCCGGCGCACGCGCCATGAGTCTGCTCCGAAGCGGAGTCAGAAGCGTGCTCGACCACGGCCGCGGCCCTCGGTCAGCGCGTCCCCGCGGATCGTTTCCTACGCGGCGACGGACACCGGGGGCACCGAGACGCACTCAGAAACCCCTCCGGCCACCAGATCGGCGCCGCCTCGCTCGGCGAGCCGGCCAGTCGCGTCTCGCGCCACCGTCAATGCGACGGGGCAGTCCGGCGCGCTTGGCCCGATCCAATCCCCGAATGGCTAAGGAGCAGCGATGAGCCACCGCTTCGCGCACGCGCGACGAAACCCCATCCCGTATCTACTGCTTGCCATGGCGATCGTGCTCGCCGTTGGTGGCGGATACGCACTCGCCGCGAGCAAGGTCAAGACGATCACGGTGTGCGCGGACAAGAAGACCGGCGTGCTGCACCTCAAGACGCACGGCAAGTGCAAGCGCGGCCAAACGCGTGTTACCTGGAATCAGCGAGGACCGCAGGGGCCGCAAGGGGTGGCGGGGGCGCAGGGGCCGGCGGGACAGCCGGGGACGCCGGCGATCAATGCATGGGCAAACGTCGCAAACGACGGATCGGTCGTCTTCGGCCGGGGAATCGCCGTGCAGCACGTGGGCGCCGGCACCTACCAGGTGACGATCACGGCTCCGGCTTGTGCGCAGGGATCCAACGCGCCGACGGTGAGCGTCTCGGATTCGAGTGGTCCTGCCGGAGGCGCCGCAGGGGCGTTCCCTGTCGCTTGGTATGGAAGCACTAGCCTCAACCAACAGTTCATGGTGTTCACCGGCGATGTCGTAGGTGGGTCGTTCAGCGCGAGCGACCACACATTCACGGTGATGGATACCTGCATGTAGCGGGCCGATGAATCGAGGGGCGCTCGGATCCATGGGGTTGGCGGTTGCCGCGGGACTCGCCGCGTGCTTACTCGCTGCAATCGCACCGCCGGCAGCTCGTGCCGGGACCATCTGGGTGACCGAGGGCAACATGAACGCAGGTCAAACGGGGAGCTGCAATGCCTTTGGTTTCGGCGGCAACCTTGCCGTGGTCAGCGTTCCATCCGTCTGTCCGATGTCAGTCCAGGTGAACGGCGACATGCCCCTTGGGACTGTCGCCTCGTGGTCGACGACCGCTCCGCCTGGGATCACGATCAACCAGGCGTGGACCGCGAACGGCGACGTAAGCAGCGCGGGGATCGCCAACGGGTTTACTGCCGAGGATTTCTGGAGGGACAACGCCACCGGCGCCT
>DASXDD010000144.1:0-6261 GCA_036490775.1 Solirubrobacteraceae bacterium
GATCGACAAGGATCCGAACAGCCTGAAGGCGACGATCGCGAAGTCACCGTCGACGTTGGCGGCCTCGACTGAGTCGCTGAAGGTCCAGCAGCCGTTCTTGGTCGATCTGACGTCGCTTGGTCAGGATCTGACGCCGGCGACCGCGTCGCTTAACGATGCGTTGCCGCAGATCAACCCGGCGATTGAGGCGGGCACCAAGACGCTCGCCAAGACTCCGTCGCTGAATCGCAACCTCCAGCAGGTGATGACCGCGTTGAAGAACCTGGCGCAGTCGCCCGGCACCAACATCGCGCTCAACGGGCTGGTCTCGACGGTCAACACGCTGAATCCGATGGTGCGCTACCTCGGCCCGTACCAGACGGTCTGCGATGACTGGAACTACTGGTGGACGTATCTGTCAGAGCACATCTCCGAGCAGACGGCGTTCGGGTTCGCGCAGCGGGTTCTGCTCAACCAGACCAATGGGACGCAGTCCAACAACGTCGGCAGCGAAGGTGCGACCGCTCCGGTCAACGGTGGCGTACCCGACTCGCCGCTGGGCGGCAACGAGTTCCTGCACGCGCAGCCGTATGGCGCGGCGATCGACAACCAGGGCAACGCCGACTGCGAGACCGGCCAGCGCGGCTACCCGAAGAAGCTCAACTCATTTGACCCGCAGGGCCGCAACCTCGCGGTCGATCCGCACACGCCGGGCAGCCAGGGCACGACCTTCGCCGGCCGCACGCGCGTTCCGGCTGGCGAGACCTTCTCGCGCAACCCCCAGACCGGCCCGCAGCTCCCGGCCAACCCGTCGAACCCATGAGACGCAGAAGACGACGCAGAAGCGGAATGAGCACGCTGATGGCGGGGCTGATCGCGATCGTCGCGATCGTCGTCTTCACGTACCTCGGGTTCACGCAGTTCGCCAACCCGTTCGCGAGCCCATACACGGTCCACGCGATGTTCGCGAGCGCCAACGGGCTGAGGCCGAACTCGTTCGTGCGGATCGCCGGCGTCAACGTCGGGACGGTCAAGAACATCTCGACTGTCAAGGGCTGCAAGGTCTCGGGCTCGCAGCAGTGCAACGCGGCCGAGGTCACGATGGTGATCACCAAGCAGGGCCTGCCGTTGCACGACGACGCAAAGTTCGCGATCCGCCCACGGATCTTCCTCGAGGGCAACTTCTTCGTCGACGTGTCGCCCGGCACTCCCGAGGCGGCGGTCGCCGGCAGCGGTCACACGTTCCCGATCCAGCAGGGGACCGAGCCAGTCCAGACCGACCAGGTCCTGAGCTCGCTCCAAGCGCCGACCCGCAAGAACCTGCAGACGCTGCTCCAGCAATACGGCAAGGCGGTCAAGCAGGGCGGCCCGTCCTACAAGAAGTCGATCCAGTTCTGGCTGCCGGCCTACAAGTACTCGGCGATCGTCTCGCACGACGCGCTCGGGATCCAGCCGCACGACCTGTCCAACTGGATCGCAGCGCAGGGTCCGGTCGCCGGTGCGATCGACGCCCATCCCCAGAACCTGCAGAACCTGATCACCGACTTCAACACGACGGCCAACGCGTTCGCGCGCCAGAACGTCAATCTCGAGCGCTCGGTTGCCGCACTGCCCAAGACGCTCGCTGCCGCGATCCCCGCATTCAACGCGCTCAACGCCGCGTTCCCCCCGCTGCGCACATTTGCCAAGGCGCTGGTCCCAGGCGTCAAGAGCACCGGCCCGATGGTCGACGCGAGCCTGCCGTTCATCACCCAGCTGCGGCTGCTGGTCCAGCCCTCGGAGCTGCGCGGGCTGACACACGACCTCGTGCCGACGATCCCGGCGCTCGCGCACCTGACCAACGAGACGATTCCGTTCATGAAGAACGAGGTGCGGCCCGCGTCGAGCTGCGTCGCCAACGTCGTCTATCCGTGGTCGCAGCTGACCCTCCAGGACCCGAACTTCAACGCGTCAAACGGCTTCCCGCCGCGGCCGGTGTACGTCGAGGCCGTCGACTTCCTGCCGGGCCTTGCCGGCGAGTCACGCGACTTCGACGCCAACGGGCCCTACGTCCGGATTCTCGGCACCGGCGGCACGGCGACCTACTCGCTCTCGACCCCGAGCCAGACGCCGCTGATCGGCCAGTCGCTTGCGCCGCTTGAGTCCGAGCAGCCGCAGCTGCCGCCCGGTGGCAAGCGCCCGCCGCTCCAGCCCAACGTCCCGTGCGAGACCCAGGCACCGATCACCGACCTGTCGACCCCGACGGGCGCCCCGATCCAGCAGAAGTCGACGAACCTGAACACCCCGGGCGCGGGCCTGCTGCAGCAGTCGACCGGCATCGTGCTCGCCCGCCAAGCGCGCGCGCTGGCGCAGTCCCAGGGTCTGAAGTTCAACCTGTCCACCGCGGCGCCCCCGGGTGTGAGCAAGTGAAGCTCGCAATCAAGAATCACGCCAGCGACGTTGCCGCAATCTTTGCGCTCCTGATCCTGTCGGTCGTGGTCGCCGGCTACATCCTCAACCACGAGCGGCTGCGCTTCCCGTTGATCCAGTCGACGCCGTTCACGATGAACGCCGAGTTCCAGACGGCGCAGGCCGTCACCCCGGGGCAGGGCCAGTCGGTCCGGGTCTCGGGCGTGCAGGTCGGCGACATCGGCAGCGTCTCGCTGAAGAACGGCACGGCGGTCGTGAAGATGGAGATCGATCAGAAGTACAAGCATCTGATCCGCCAGAACGCGACCGCGCTGCTGCGTCCGCGCACCGGCCTGAAGGACATGTTCATCGAGCTGGATCCGGGGACCAAGGCAGCGCCGGAAGCAAAGCCCGGGTTCACGATCCCGGTCTCAAACACCGCGCCCGACATCAACACCGACGAGATCCTCTCGTCGCTGGACTCCGACTCGCGCGAGTACCTCGACCTGCTCGTCAACGGCGCCGGCGCGGGACTGCAGGGCAAGGGCGGCGGAGAGCTCGCGCAGGTGCTCAAGCGGTTTGAGCCGACCCACCGCGACCTCGCACGGCTCAACGGCGCGGTCGCTCAGCGCGGCGCCGACCTGCGGCAGCTCGTCAACTCGCTACAGCGCCTGAACACGGCGCTCTCGACCAAGCAGTCGCAGATCGTCACGCTCGTCGACGCCAGCTCGCACGTGTTCCGGGCGTTCGCCTCCGAGGACGGCAACATCAGCCGCGCGGTCGCGGACCTGCCGGCGACACTCAACCAGACGACCGCGACGCTCGCCAAGGTGCAGACGTTCGCGCAGCAGCTTGGTCCGGCGGCGAAGAACCTACTGCCGGCCGCACAGGCGCTCCCGGCGGCCAACGCGGCGCTGTCGGCGCTGGCGAAGCCAAGCGCTCCAATCGTCCAGAACCAGATCCGCCCGTTCGTCGTCGCTGCGCGCCCGGTCGTGCGCAACCTGCGCCCGGCTTCGATCAACCTCGCCAAGGCGACCCCGAAGCTGTCGAACGTGTTCGTCACGCTCAACCACTTCGTCAATATGGTCGGCTACAACCCGGGCAACGTCGAGCATGGCTACCTGTGGTGGCTGGCGTGGCTGAACCACAACGCCCGGACGTTGTTCGCCACGCAGGACGCCAACGGCGACTTCCGCCCGCTGTTCCTGCAGGCGAGCTGCGCGACGCTCGCCCAAGTCGTCAACGACACGCCTGCGTCCGCGGCGGTGCTGAACCTGACGCCGATCCTGTCCAACGCCGGCCTCTGCCCGCAGCAGAGCCAGGCGATCGTCACCGCGTACCGCAAGTACCAGGCCAAGAACCAGGGCGCGTCGGCGACCGGCGCGGTGACCCGCGCGCTCAGTGCGCTCGAGGGCAACGCGAGCAACGCCGACACCGGCGCCAACAACCAGCTGTTCCTCCCCAAGCTCCCGACGAACTGATGGAAACCAGCTCACCATCAATCCCCAAGATCGTCACGATGGTCCTGTTCGCACTCTCGTGCGTCGGATTGCTGCTGTTCCTGTGGCTGTCGTTTGGTGGCAAGGTCCCGTTCAACCCGCAGGGTTACGAGGTTCGGATCTCGTTCACCAACGCCGACCAGCTCGCGACCCAGGCCGACGTCCGGATCGCCGGCGTGTCGGTCGGCAAGGTGATCTCGAAGTCGCTGGATCCAAAGGGCAACCGCACGATCGCGACGATCCAGATGCAGAACCAGTACGCGCCGCTTCACCAGAACGCGAGCGCGATCCTGCGGACCAAGACGATCCTCGGCGAGACCTACGTCGACATCACCCCGGGATCGCCGAGCGCGCCTGCGATCCCGGACGGTGGGCTGCTGTCGCGCAGCAACGTGCAGAACGCGGTGCAGCTCTCGAACATCTACGACGCGTTCGATCCGACCACCCGCAAGGCCTTCCAGCAGTGGCAGCAGGAGTTCGCGACGGCGATCAAGGGCAACGACCAGAACCTCAACAACGTGCTCGGCAACCTGCCCACGTTCGCCGCCGACGCGACCGACATCCTGAAGGTGCTCGATGTCGAGCACAACTCGGTCCAGCGCCTGCTGCAGAACGGCAGCACCGTGTTCGCGGCGTTGAGCCAGGACCAGCCCGCGCTGCGCAACCTGATCACGAGCGCCGACTCGACCTTCCAGACGACCGCCGCCAACAACCAGGCGATCGCCGACACGTTCCACGTGTTCCCGACGTTCCTGGACGAGACCAAGCTGACGATGCAGCGCCTGCAGTCGTTCTCGACCGACACCGACCCGCTGGTCAAGGAGCTCGAGCCGGTTGCCCAAGACCTCGGCCCGACGCTTAACTCGGTCAAGCAGCTGTCGCCCGACCTGCGCAAGTTCTTCGTCAACCTCGGCCCGCTGATCACCGCCGCGAAGACGGGCCTGCCGGCCTACCGCGACGTGCTAAACGGCGCCACGCCATTGCTCTCAGCGCTCGGTCCGTTCCTCGAGCAGCTCAACCCGATCCTCGGCTGGCTGTCGCAGCACCAGCAGCTGATCTCCGACTTCATCTCCAACGGCGCGGCTGGCATCGCGGCGACCACGACCTCGTTCGGCGGCGACGGCGTCGGCCACTACCTGCGCCAGTTCTCGCCGGTCGGGCCGGAGACGCTCTCGCTGGCGCCCACCCGCGACCCCAACAACCGCGGCGACACCTACCCGGGGCCGGTGTGGCTCGCCAACGCGCAGAACCTGATCAAGGGCAACTTCCCGTCGTGGGACTGCAACAACACCGGCGCCGGCGGCAACGGCTCGACCCCCGGCAACGCGGCCGCGATGGTGCCGTCCTGCTGGGTCGCCCCGCCGCTACCCGGCGCCCAGCCCGGCAAGATCCCCGCGATCACGCAGGCGCAGTACTCGTCCAAATAGGCGTCGGGCCCTACGCGAGCGCCTTCGCCTTCGCCTTCGCGAACTCGTCGTCGCTGATCACGCCGCGAGTGTGGAGGTCTGAGAGCTTGGCGATGTCGTCGGCGGGGGTGGAGGCCGTCGTCCGGATGTAGTCGCGGACCGCAGCGTCCTTGCGCTGTGCGTCGAGCGCCGCGCGCTCGTGCATGTTGTGGCCGCGAACGATCAGGTAGATCAGCACGCCGAACATCGGCAGGATGAACACGAGGAACAGCCAGGCAGCTTTGCCCCAGCCGGATAGGTCGTGGCTACGGAAGATGTCGAAGATCACGCCGACGGCGATCCAGATCCAGATGAACAGCAGGGCGAACTCGAGCCCGGTGAGGAGCGCGTCGCCGAAGGTGAAGTCCGCAAGAATTGGCATGTGCGGACGATCCTCAGCGTGAAGGTGATCCCGCATCACCCCCGGCGGGTGAATCGCGCGGGGCCGCCGGTCGGTGGCTAAGCGGCGCCGGGCTCGCCGGGAGGCTCCCCGGGGTGCTCGCCGCGACCGGCCAGGTGCTCGAAGAACGCCGTCACCCAGTCGGGGTCGACGGGGCTCAGCAGCGCCTCCCCGATCTGCGTGTCAACGTCGGGGTAGCCCGAGGCGCGCAGCTCGTCGACGGCGCCCTCAAAGTCATAGCGAGTCTCGCGGAGATCCACGCGCCCGCCGTCAACGACCATCCAGAATGCGCCCGCCCGGCCCTCGTAGGGCATCCCGACGCTCCCCGCATTCGCCATCACGCGATCCGGAGCAACCGGACGGATGAACTGCTGGTGCGTGTGCCCGCCGACGACGAGCGGCTCGTCGACACCCGCGACCGCCTCCGCCAGCACCGCGTCCGGGGTCGCCCGCGTCAGCATCTCGTCGTCGCGGCGCGGCGACCCGTGGCAAAACAGCGTGCCGTCGAGCGTCATCGCGATCGGCCACGACGCCAGCCGATCGCGCCAGC
>DASXDD010000145.1:0-43812 GCA_036490775.1 Solirubrobacteraceae bacterium
CGTCGCCGTGGCGATCGAGGTTGCGGTGCTCGAGTTCGACGCGCGTGCGTTCCGGACCCTCGGCGATGAAGTCGATCTGCACTTCGCTGGTCTTGTCGAGGTCGGTCTCGAGCTTCCACTCGGCGCTGATGTCCCAGCTGAACAGGAACCGGTGCGGCGGCTCGTAGGCGAGCACGCGCGCCCACCGGCACTCACTGCCATCCGTGCCGCGGTCGTAGATGTGGCCGCCTACGCGCGGCTCGACCACCATCTCGGCCACCTCGCCCTCGAGGATGTGGTGGTCGGGGTTCCACCAGCTGGACATCTCGTGCACGAACGCGTCGAACGCACGCTCGACGGGCACGTCGATCATGATCGAAGCGCGCACGGAGGTGCCGGTTGCTGTTTGGCTGCTCATCAATCCTCCTCGGTGGGGCGCTCAGCGACCGCCTTGACGTTCCTGAGCGCACGGTTCCAGAATCCATCCAGGTAGCTGCGCAACGCCTCGAGCCCGTCCGGATCGGCTCGATACACGCGCCTGGCTCCATCCGGCGCGTCGCTGACGAGCCCCGCGTCCTTGAGCACCTTCAGATGCTGCGAGACCGCGGGCCGGCTGACCGGAAGCTCGCTCGCGATCTCGCCGACGGCCCACGGCCGCTGCACCAGCCGCTCGAAGATCGCGCGCCTCGTCGGATCGCTCAGCGCGGTCAAGGCAGATTCGGGTGTAGCGTTAGCAGACACTTACGGTAAGTCGCAGCTTACCATAGATCGGCGACGCCGATTGACTCCACACACGCGCATGTGTTTGAATCGTCCGGAGCGGGAAGCGCCGAAGACCGGAGGAGAGATGGCATCGGTGAAGCGCTGGATCGTCGCGATCGTCGACCGTGCCCGGCGTCCCTCGAAGGACTCGCTGAAGCTGCTGGTCCCGGTCGTACTCGTGCTCGGGGTGGGGGCGGCGGTGGCGATCGGGCAGATCTCGTCGTCGGGCGGGACGATCACGGCGTGCGTGAACACGGTCGGGTTCGGGGCGTCGGATTTCGAGTACGGGACAGTGCGGATCATCGATCCGAACAACCTGACGAGCACGGATCCTTCGGTCGCCTCGTGTGACGCCACCGAGAAGCAGATCGCGTGGAACCAGCAGGGCCCGCCCGGGCCGCAGGGACCGCCCGGCCCAGCCGGGCAGCAGGGGCAAGCCGGCAACGCCGGGCAGCAGGGCTCGAATGGCGCCAACGGCAAGACCGGCAAAGCGGGCGCGCTGATCGGCGAGACGAGCTTCGGGATCCGCGAGAGCAAGACGAGCAAGCTCTACCTGCGCCTCGCCGGCATCGACGGCCCGGCCACCCTGAAGGGAACTGGCCCGGGCTTCATCCCGCTTGGGGCGTTCGCGGCCGGCGCTGTCGGAGCCTCGACGATCGGGAGCGCGACGACCGGAGCCGGCGCGGGCAAGGCCACGGTCCAAACGTTCACGTTCAGCAAGCCCCTGGACTCAGCCAGCGGCGCGCTGTTCAAGGCGCTCGCCCATCACACAGTGATCAAGGCGATGGAGGTGATCGTCGACCACGCGTCGGGCAAGCAGCTCACCCAGGTCGCCAGCTATGAGCTGACGACTGTGGTGATCACCGACATCGAGGACTTGGGCACGACCGGTGATGACGCCGAGCGCGTGAGCGGAACGTTCGCAGGCCTGCAGGGCACCGTCGGAAGCGGCAAGAACACGGTCCCGACAACCTGGAACCGGATCACGAACTCGCCGACGCTCCAGCCAGTCGGCTAGCTGGCCCTCCAAGGACGCCTGGCGTCCCGGGGATCGGGAGCCTTACGGCTGCCCGTGCGGTCTCGTAGAATCCGGCGCGTTCTGAGGTGACGCGTGTGGCGATCATCGGCGGCGGCATCGGCGGTGCGACGGCAGGGTGCGCACTCGCGCAGGCTGGCCTGGACGTTTCGGTCTACGAGGCAGCGCCCGAGCTGAAGGAGATCGGCGCCGGCGTGGCACTGCATCCAAATGCGATGCGCGTCCTGAAGATGATCGGCGTCGAACCGGAGGTGCGCCGCCTGGCGGGCCGCACCGAATGGTCGGTGACGCGGGACGGAAAGACCGGTCGGGTGATCTCGAGGATCAGCCGTGCGCAGCAGGCGCAGTCGTTTGGACTCGCAGGCGCCACGATCCACCGCGCCGACCTGCTCGACGCGATCGCGGCGGCATTACCGAACGGCTGCGTCACGCTCGGCAAGCGTTGCGCGAGCGTCGAGTCGGACGGCGACGTCGCCACCGCCCGGTTCGACGACGGCAGCGAGATCGAAGCCGACCTGATCATCGGCGCCGACGGCATCCACTCGCGTGTGCGCGCCGCTCTGTTCGGTCCCGACGATCCCAAGTTCACGGGCAAGATTTGCTACCGCAGCGTGGTTCGGACCGACGCGATCGAGGGCGAACCAGCAGCGACCGACCAGGCCCAGTGGCTTGGTCCGCACGGCACGATCGTCCTCTACCCATTGCGCGGCGAGGAACTGATCAACGTCGTTTGTCATTACGACGACGAGCACTACCGCCACGAGTCGTGGATCAACGAGTGCGACCGGCAGGAGGTGCTCGACCGCTATGCCGGATGGCACGAGTCGCTGCTGCGCGTGTTCGAGGCCGGTGACACCTGGTACAAGTGGGCGCTCTACGACCGCGACCCGATCCCGCGGTGGATGAAGAACAGGATCGCGATCCTCGGCGATGCCGCCCATCCGATGCTCCCGTACCTCGGTCAGGGTGCATGCCAGGCGATCGAGGACGGCGCTGTGCTCGCCACCGCACTCGCGGCCGAGCCCGACGACCCGACGCTCGGCCTGCAGCGTTACGAGCGGACCCGCCTGCCCCGTGCCAGCCGCGTCGTGCTCGCCGCGCGCGAGCGGGGCCTCAGCAACCACCTCAGTTCGCCGCTCGCCACGTGGAAGCGCGACCTCAAGATCGCCCTGCGCCGGCGCTTCGCCAAGGACTCCGAGGGGCGCGGCGCCGGCTGGATCCCCGAGTACGACGCCACCTCTCCCGACGTCCTGGCCTCCTGAACGGCCGTCAGGCCAGCAGCTCGCGCAGCGCCGACGGTGTGTGACCAGTCTGGCTGCGCAGCGCGCGCGAGAGGTGGCTCTGGTCTGAGAATCCGAGCTCCGCCGCCAGCCGGGCCAGCTGCCGCTCGCCGCCGGCGATCCGCTCGAGCGCGACGCGCGCTCGCAACAGCAGCCGGTGGCGCGAGATCGTATGCCCCGTGTAGGCGTGGAACACACGACTGAGGTGATGCGGCGAGACGGCGAGGTCGTGCGCGAGCTCGGGCAGGGAGCGGCCGGGATCGGTCAGCAGCGCCTCCCGGGTGTCATCGACCAGCCGGCGGCGGGCGCTCTCGGTCTGCGGCCTGCGCGCAGCCACCGGGCGCGGATCATGCTGCTCGAGCGCGGCGGCAGCCAAGTTGAGCGCTCGCTCGTAGATCGTGTCGGCGTCGGCGTGTCGCCGGGCAGCGGTGAGCAGCCGCCGGTGTTCGAGGTCGACGCCTGGCGCGACGGGCAGCAGATCAGTGGGCAGGTCCAGTTCACCGCCCCAGACTGACGCCGCGATCGGGGCGTCGAGGGCGAGCGTCGTGCAATCGTCGCCGCCGTCGTTCGGGTGGTCGTAGCGCTGCTCCTGGCCGGGAACTCTGCAGAACGCAACCGTCGGATCAAGCAGAGCGCTTGCGCCGTCGGCGCGGCGCACGAACGAACCGCGGCGCACAAACACGAGCGCGTGACCCCACGACGGCTCCGTCGTTTCCCCGTCGCCGGCGGGGTGGTGACAGGCGACGTCTTCGACGACGATGCCTTCGCTATCGAGCAGCGTGCGCCTCTCGAGCATCCTCTAATTGTTCCAGGTGGCACTTCCAGGCCCGGCCGGGATCGCACACGAAAGTTCAAGACGCCCGGCCCGGCGGCGAGCACGATGCCTTCATGACTGTGCTGGTGATCCTGCTCGTCGGGCAGGCGATGGCGACGATGGACGGGTCGATCCTGGTGGTCGCCGCGCCGTCGCTGCGCGTCGACCTTCACGCCTCCGGCGCCGAGCTCCAGCTCGTCGTCGCGGCGTACACATTGGCGTTCGGCGCGCTGGTCGTCACGGGCGCGCGGCTGGGGGACATCCTCGGGCGGCGGCGGGCGTTCATGCAGGGCCTCGCCGCGTTCACGGCGGCATCGCTGCTCGGCGGCCTGGCGCCGAACCCGACGGTGCTGATCTGTGCACGTGCGCTTCAAGGAGCCGCGGCTGCGCTGATGACCCCGCAGGTGCTCTCGATCATCCAGTCGAGCTTTGAAGGGGAGCGGCGCGCCCGCGCGATCGGGGCCTACTCGATGATCCTGGCGGTGGGGGTCGCCGCCGGCCAGATCATCGGCGGGCTGCTGATCACGGCGCACTTGCTCGCTGCCGCGTGGCGCCCGGCACTGCTGCTCAATGCCCCGATCGGAGCGACGCTGCTGGTCGCGTCACGCAGGCGGCTGCCGTCGATCGAGCCGACCGGCCAGCGCCTTGATTTCGGTGGCGTCGCCCTGCTCGCGGGCTCACTTGTGGCGCTGATCGTTCCGCTCACGTTCGGTCGCCAATACCACTGGCCGGTCTGGGTGTGGCCGTGCCTGATCGCCAGCCTGATCGGCGCCTACACGTTCGCCAGGTACGAGCGGCGCGTGGCTGCGCGCGGCGGCAATCCCGTTTTCGACCTTGGTCTGCTGACGCTCCCAGGGGTGGCGGCGGGCGTGCTCACGGTGCTGCTGATCATGGCCTGCTACGCGGGGTTTCTGTTCATGCTCACACTCCATCTGCAGGGCGCGCTTGGGTTCTCGGCATTCCACGCCGGGCTGATCTTCGCGATCTACGCGTCCGGGTTTGCAACCGCGAGCCTCACCTGGACGCGGGCCGGTGACACGGCCCGGGCGCGCCTGCCCGTGATCGGGCCTCCGCTGATGGGTGTCGCGCTGCTTGCGGTCGGTCTGATCGCAGCGGGTGGCGGGTGGCCGACCGCGGCGACCGCGCCGCTGCTGTTCGTCGCAGGAGTCGGCCACGCATTCGGCTTCTCGCCGCTCGCCAGCCGCCTGACCACGACGATCGCTCCCGCCCAAGCCGCCGATCTGAGCGGACTGATCCTGACCGCGAGCCTGATCGGCCAGGTCACCGGCGTGACCGCATTCGTCGGCATCTACCTCGGCGCCGCCTCGCACGGTTCCGCGTACGCACTCGCGGTGACCACCGGGGCGATCGCTGCGGTGCTCGTCGTCGCGGGCGTGAGCGCCCGCTGCGCGACGGGCCGCTCGGCCGCAGCGCACAGCCAGGCGACATCGGCTTGCAAGCGAGGCGATGTCGCCTACCAAACCAGCTCGCCGGACCACTGAGCCCCGCGAGCTGTGAATCGCTTCTCAGATCACCAGAGCAGCCTGGTTACCGGAGTCGGTGGCGCTTCGCAGATCCCGCGGGGCCAACGCGTCACCAACGACGAACACGTCAGCCTCGGTCTCTCGCGCCACGTCTGCCAGCTCGTCCACCGGCCTGTTGGCCGAGACGAACACGACGATGTCTGCCGGCAGGTCCCTGTCGGCGCCGCCGTCCAGTGACCGTATCTGCGCGCGATTGCCGCGAACACGACTGAGCACATGTCTGGTCGCGAGGGAAAAACGACCGGTGGGTTGCAAGCGGCCGAGTGCCGGCCCCGTTTCGAGGGTCGCGTCGACGCGGGGCGCAAACGAGCCGTGGCGCGTCACAAACGTGACGCGTGCTCCAAGCTCGACCAGGTGCTCTGTGGCTGCGATTGCCTCGTAATGGCCGTGATCGTCAACTACCACTGCCGTATCGCCGAGCGGCGCGTCGCGACCGATCACCTCCCAGCTCGAAACGAGCCTGCCGCCACCGGTGACGGTGGCAGGCTCGCCCGGCGCCGCCCACTGGATACCGTCAAGCCGCGGAATCGATCCGGTCGCCACGATGACGGCGTCCGCCCCTTGCTCGCCAAGCGACTCCGGCGTGAGCTCGACACCGCTTCGGACCTCGACGCCAAGGCGTGTGAGCTCGGACGCGAACCAATCAAGCAAGGCGAGCAGCCGCTGGCGATGCGGCGCCCGGCTCGCGATCCTGAGCTGGCCACCGAGGTGCGGCTCGCGCTCAACAAGGGTGACGTGATGGCCACGGCTGGCGGCGACGCGAGCGGCCTCGAGCCCAGCTGGGCCACCCCCGATTACGAGGACGCGCCGACGGTGCAGCGTGGCCTTGAGCAGATGGTCGCCCCGCGTTTGTTCGCGACCTGCACCTGGGTTGACGGCGCACGCGATGCGGCCGGCGTTCATGGACGCCATGCAGACGTTGCAGGCGATGCACGGGCGCACTTGCGCAACCCGGCCGGCGAGCGACTTGGCGACGATCGCCGGATCTGCGATGTGCGCCCGCGTCATGCCGACGAATTCCGCCCAGCCTGACGCAACGACGTGCTCAGCTTCCGCCAGCGAGGTGAACCGGCCGGTCACGATTGACGGCAGGTCCGTCGCTTGCGCGATCGGCACGCTCGTCTCGAGCTGGTAGCCCGACGGCTCGTCCATGCCTCCGAGCAGGCGTTCGGAGGCGAAATAGCTGCCGAGTGAGACGTCGATGAAGTCGACCTGCCCTGTGCGTTCCAGTGCCCAGGCGATCTTGGCGTTCTCCGTCACGCCCAGTCCGCCGGCCACGCCTTCGGGCGAGAGCCGCACGCCAACAGGAAAGTCTGCGGGGACGGCGTCGCGGACGGCTTGCAGAACCTCCAGAGCGAACCGCAGGCGACCGTCGAAGTCGCCGCCGTACTCGTCGGTTCGCAGGTTGGAGAGGGGAGAGAGGAACTGTTGCACTAGGTACCCGTGAGCGAAGTGCAGCTCGACTCCATCCAGACCGCCGGCCCACACGCGCCGAGCAGCCTCGCCGAAGGCCGCCTCGATCTCTGCGATTTGGTCGCGACTCATCGCGATCGGAATCGCGCCACCAGGTGTCGGCTGAACCGCTGACGCAGACCAGGGCGGCCCGCCGCGATAGAACCTCGCTTGGGCGCCGCCGTGCCACAACTGTTGGAAGACCCTGGTACCAAGCGGCCTGATCCGGTGCATCAGACGCGCGTATCCCTCGATGATCCGGTCGTCGTTGGCGCGCAGCGCGCCTGGCGAGCTCCTGTGGACTGTCGCGATCTCGAGGATCGTCAGCCCGCATCCTCCTCGGGCGGCGAGCTCGTGGTAGGCGATCAGATCGTCGGTGACCATCCCTTGCGCCCCCCCGAGGACCGTGCCATGGGCGGTCCTGACAATTCTGTTTGCGACCGACAGCGCGCCGATGCGCTGAGGTCGCATCAGATGGGCGAGATCGTTGTTCGGTTCGCGGGTCAAGCGGTGCTCCTGTGGATGAACTTGGCGTCAGATTACAGTGGTGCGCGGGGGTCTGCGGCCTCGATTGGCGCAGAACTGGACCTTCCACATGACCTAGTGGCGATCGTCATCGCTCTTGTATAACCTGGCATCAGTTACGGAGTACTCCGAGGCGACCGAATGAGCAGCACGCAACAGCCGGCGACGGCACCGAACGAACCGATCGACCCAGGCCCGACGGCGCAAACGAGTCGACGCGGGTGGTCGACGGGCTGGCTAGAGCGCTACAGCGGCTTGTTCATCTGGGCCGCGCTGATCGTGATCTTCGGCATCCTCGAGCCGGACACGTTCCTCACGAGCCAGACGTGGCACTCCGTGCTGTCTGCTCAGGCGATCACCGCGATGCTTGCTCTCGGTCTGCTGCTGCCTTTGGCCGCCGGCGTGTTCGACCTATCGATCGCGTCGACGATGGGCCTCGCAGTGATGCTCTGCGCATGGCTGCAGTCAGTCGGGCACATCGCGCCCGTGCTCGCGATCGTGCTCACGCTCATCGCTGGAGTTGTTGTGGGCCTCGTCAACGCATTTGTGGTCGTGCGCCTGGGGGTCGACTCGTTCATTGCGACGCTCGGTGCGAGCTCGATCCTGTTGGCACTCATGCAGGTGATCAACGGCGGCCAGCAGATCGTGCAGGGAATCCCGACGAGCTTCACCGATCTCGCCAACAAACAGGTCTTCTCGATCGCGCTCCCGTTCTTCTACATGCTGTTGCTGGCGCTCGTGCTGTGGTACGTAACCGAGTACCGGCAGGTGGGTCGCTACACCTACGCGACGGGATCCAACCCGGAGGCAGCGCGACTGGCGGGCGTCAGGACCGATCGGCTTCGAACCCTTTCTTTGGTCGCATCGGCGCTGATCGCGAGCATCACCGGAGTGATCTTCCTAGCGACGGTGGGATCGGCATCGCCTGACTCCGGATCTCCGTATCTTCTGCCCGCGTTTGCAGGGGCGTTCCTTGGCGCGACGCAGATCAAGCCGGGTCGGGCCAACGTCCCGGGAACGCTGATAGCCGTGTACCTCTTGGCTACGGGAGTCAAGGGTCTGCAGCTCGCCGGCGCCCAGGTCTGGGTCAACGACATGTTCAACGGCGTCGCGCTGATCGTCGCGGTCGCGGTAGCGGTGCGAGCGGGTCGCCGGCGCCGCGCGTAGGGTCAAGCAGGCCGCAGGTCGGGGAGGTCTTCGGGCAACGTACCCCTGCCCAACTGTGAGGCAGGCCAGTCCGCCGGAGGCTGGTCCATCGGATGTGCCGGTCGGGCTGCGCCGAACCAAAGCAGGTGGCGGCGCACTTCGAATCGCCAACCGTCCCCCAGATTGACGTACCGGTCCTCGTAGACGATCGACTGGTCGATGAACGTGTCACCGCGATCGAGCTGTGCGAGGCAGAACACGCGCCCTCGAGCGTGATTGTGATCGTCGAACCACACGAGATGGTTGGTCACGTGCAGCATCGTCGTCCCGAGACTCTGCCATCGGGCAACCAGCGAGCGAGCCCAGGTTGCGTCGAGCGCCGGGGGCGGCGCGGGCGGGTCGAGCGGCGCCCAGAGCGCCAGCATCGAACTGTCATCCCGCGTTAGAAACGCGTCTGCATAGGCGAGCGGGAGTCGCCGTATATGGGCCTCGTCGCGGATCTGCGCTAGCCCATCCAGGTCGTCGGTTCCTACGGACAAACTGACGCCAGTTTATATAGAGTCGAATGATGCGCGTCGGCCTCTATCTCGACCTGCGCAATCCGCCTGAATGGCAGCGTCCGTGGTCGCAGTTCTACGAGACCGTCCTGGACCGGATCGCCCGGTCCGAAGCGCTGGGGATCGGCTCGATCTGGCTGACTGAGCACCATTTCTTCGAGGATGGCTACCTTCCGCAGCCGATGACGTTCGCCGCGGCGATCGCGGCCCGAACACAGCGCATGCGGATCGGATCGGCGGTGATCGTTGCAGGCCTGAGACCTGCGATCGACATCGCTGAGCAGGCCGCGATCGTCGACATCCTGAGCGGCGGCAGGCTCGAACTGGGACTCGGCGCGGGCTATCGGGCTCGCGAATTCTCGGCGTTCGGCGCCGATATCGGCTCGCGCTACCCGCTGTTGGAGGCTCGCGCGGCTGAGATTCGGCAGCTGTGGAGCGAGGGCCGAACGACGCCCCCGCCGGTCCAGCAACGACCCCCGATCTGGATCGGGGGTCGGGGGCCACGTGCCGCGCGCATCGCCGGCCGGCTCGGCGAAGGATTGCTGTGGCTCGGATCGGAGCTGTTCGAGGTCTACCGCGACGCGCTCCAAGCGGCTGGTCATCCAGTTGAGTCCGCGCGTCTGGCCGGCCTGGCGAACCTGATACTGGCCGACGACCCCGAGTCGGCGTGGGCACGAATCAAACCGCACCTCGCATATCAGTGGGCGTCCTACGCTCGCTACGGCGCAGAGGACGGTGACGTGAAGAGCGCCGCCGTTGCGCAGATCTCACGCGAGTTCGACGCCCAGCAACTGCGGTCGCGCGGACCCGCAATGAGCCCACCGAACTTCGACGTGACGACGCCAGGCGAGGCGGCAGCGCGCTTGCGCGCGTGGCTCGGGACGCTGCCGGTGACCGACGTTTTCTTTTGGGATTCGATCGCCGGGATGCCCGACGAACTGGTCGAGCGCCACATCGAGTTGCTGGCGACGGAGCTCGCGCCGGCGGTCGCCGGCCTGGGCCTGGGCTAAGTCGATGGAACGTTGTCGACCACGCGCGTTCCAAGCGTTCTGAAGCACGAGACGATCTCGTCAGGCGACGCCGTTCCGATCACCACCTCGCTGATCCCTCTGCTCAGCACCTCGGTGCGATCAGCTGACGTGATCACCGAACCACCGACGACGACCGGGATCGGCGGATCGGCGCTGCTCAATCGCTGCACCAGCTCCTCGGCATAGTGCAGAAACTCCCATGAGTGGGCGCTGATGCCGATGACGTCGACATCCTCCTGCTCAGCGGCTTCGGCGATCGTCTCCGGAACCTGGAACCGTCCCGCATAGATCACCTCGATGCCGGCATCGCGCAGCAGCCGGGCGACGTACAAAGCGCCCGCTTCGTGCTGGTCAAGACCGATGACGGTGATCAGCGCTCTCAGCCGTCGCTGCGGCGGGGGCGCCGAACTCGTCACCGCGGACGCTCCACTTTGCGCAGCGGGTCAAACGGCCGGCCGTAGGCCTCGCGCAGCACGCCGATACATTCGCCCATCGAGGCTTCCGCACGCAACGCCGCCACGATCGCCGGCATCACGTTCGCGCCGTCGCGCGCGACGGCTTCGAGTGCGTCGAGGCCCGACACAACTGGCGCCGTGTCGCGGTTGGCGCGCCACGCGCGGATCACCTCGATGTGCTCCCGGGCCGGCTCAATCCGGTCCTCGGTGACGGTCCGAAGCAGCTGGTCATCGGCCAGCTCGAGCTCGTGGACGTTGACCCCGACCACCTTGAGAGCGCCTTCCTCGATGTCGGTCGCGCGATCGACCATCGCTTGGGCAAAGATCGATCGAAAGAAGCCATTGGACGCCAACTCGACGACGTCACCCTGGGACTCGATGAACTCGATTCGCTCTGAGATCCGCGCCTCGAGCTCGTCGGTGAGCGCCTCGACGTACCAGGAACCACCCAGCGGATCGGCGACGTCCGGGATGCCAGTTTCGAGCTGCACGATCTGCTGCGTGCGCAGGCCGACTAGGTGCGCCTCGGTGGATGGTGTGCGCACGGCCTCGTCGAAGGCAGATATCTCCATCGCCCTGACGCCCGCAAGCTGCAGCGCGACAGCCTGGATCGCTCCCCGAGCGATGTTGTTCGCGATCTGCCGGGCCGTCATCGTCGCTCCCGAGGTGTGAGCCGCCACGTTGATCGCCCACGACCGTGGGTCCTTGGCGCCGAACTCCTCGCGCATCATCCGCGCGTACAGCCGTCTCGACGCGCGGATCTTGGCGATCTCATCGAAGAAGTCCATCCGGCAGTTCACGAGCAGAGCGATCCGCGGCGCAAACCGGTCGATGTCCAGACCGCGTGCCAGCAGTCGCCGAGTGACCTCGCGCAGCTCTACGAATCCCAGCGCCATTTCGTCGACGATTCCAACGCTTCCATCGGAGATGTAGTACGTGTCCTCGACGAACGGGTGAAACTTCGGCATGTGCTCAGAGCAGAACTCGATCGAATCGGTCGCCAGCCGCATGTGGAGCTCCACCGGCAGGTTGGACGAGTAGGCGGTGTCCTCGCCGAACAGTGGCGGCAGGATCGCTGACCCGCGGACGATTGCCGGCGAGAAGCCATGGGCCTCGGCGGCGATGAACAGCCCGGCGACGGCGAAGCCGCCAGGCAGCGAGTGGTCGACGCTGACTCGGTCGAGGGGGATCCCGGCGTAGAGCGTGCGGTAGTCGGCTGCCCGGCATACCGAGACGCCCTGGTTGCCGACGGCATGTCGAGAGTAGGGATGGTCGGGGTCCATGAACGCCTGTGTCGGCGTGTCTCCGATCACATCCAGTCCGGTTGCTCCGTGACCGAGCAAGTATCGGAACTGCTCATTGGAGCGCTCCGGCGGACCCTCGCCCGACAGCTCGCGCACGATCACGTCGGCCGGCTCGTTGCTCGTTCGGGGCCGCGGCGGCCGCGTTCCCCTCGTGTACGGGTACGCGCCAGGGTCGCCGAGCTTCAGGCGGTACTCGTCGTCTTCGCGCAGGGGGCGATAGAACAGCGCGCGCTCCGGACGCGTACTCGATCGCGTCGCGGTCACGCGTGCATCAGCGCCGTCTCGGCGCGCTTCCATTCGCGCTCCAGAATCTCGTTGATGTAGTTCGAGCGGGCCGACGCGTTCATGAAGTCAAAGCGGATCGTGCCGAAGGGGTCTATCTGATCGCGGATCAGCGCGAGCTGGTGAGAGGTTGGCTCGCGCGTCCGCTGGATCTCAGCCGGAATCGAGAGCTTGAATCCGGTGTTCGCGACGATCTCGTCGATGTCGACCCCTGGGTGCGCGCTCTCCAGCGCGAACGGACGATCGTCGTGATCCTTGGTCATCACGGCAAGCGGCGTTACAACACGGATCGGTCCCGCCGGCAGCCCTCGGCTGCGACGCGCCGCGGCGCCGATTGGAGAGCGCCCGCCGGTCCGGAAGTCCACCTTTTCGACCAGTGTCCGCCGATCGTGGCGACCGACGTACGCGACGATCTTCGTGTAGTGCTGGACGACCTCCGGCGCTCCGGCGCCACCTGGAAGCCTTATCACCGGGTGCCAATAGTCAGTGCCGATGACCGAAGTATTGATCGAACCATCCCCGTCAATCTGAGCCGGCGACACACATTCGACGAGCCCCCGGCCACCGAGATGGACGGTGCACGTCGTGTCGACAAAGCTCCAGTGGGCGATCGCGTCGCGGTACAGCTCGGACTCTACGCTGGTGATGTTGAGCTCCACCGCCGGAACGCCCAAGGCGTTGAATCCCGCGATCCAGGCGTCTGACGCATGAGTGAGCTTGGCCAGCATGTACGCGGCGTACGCGAGTGGGGTGAACGAGCCGAGCACGGTCACGCCGGAATCGTCGACCTCGTCGGCCACGCGACAGACCATCAGCTCCTCGATTCGCCACGGCGGATCCGGGTCGGTGTCGTCATCGGCGCGATCCGGTTCTGCGATCAGGATCTCACCCCGCCGCGCGAGTGACTCGAGCACGCGCCGCCGGGGGGGCGGGGCGACGCGCGCCCGGTACTCGTCCTCGCTCTCGGCGGCGAGCCGTCCGATGTAATCCGTCCAGGCGTCGTCTCCGCTCCGACATACCTGCACGTACTCCGCAATTGACCACGCATCTAGCCCGTAGCTGGGTACATGTGTCGTCGGGTGGGCTCCCAGCGGTGCTTCGATCACGGCGTCCACGAGAAACCCGGGGACGATCGTCGAAGCCGGACACTGGGCGATCACCTCGTGTGACGTGATCTCCTCGCAGGTCACAATGACCGTCGCGGCCGCGCGGGCCAGCACGGGATCGATTGCCATCGGCCCCTCAAGCTGCGCGTTTCCGTCCGGATCGGCTCGCAGCGCGTGAATCACTGCGACGTCGGGCTTGATCGCGCGCACCGCGAGTAGTGACTCATCCGTAAACGGACACGTGATCGCGGCATATCGGTCCGGGTGGTACGCGGGGATCTGCGATGCACCGAGGTCGCGCATCGGCAGGTAGGGAAGGCTGCGCGCCGCTGCGTCGATCGCGAGGTTCAGCGCCACGCCGCTCATCTCTGTGATCGCGATCGTTCCTTCCTCGGCGGCGCGACGAAAATGCGGCGCCAAGCCGAAGGACTCCAGCGAGACCATCGAGAAGGTCAGTGCTCGCACAAGTCCTGCGCCGATCAGCAGATCGACATCGATCGACGCGAGGTTGTCGACGATGTGCAAGTCGCCGATCTGCGCCCGGACGAGCTGTCTTACCGCGGCCATCGGATGATTGGACATCCACGCCCCACCAAGAGCGACGGTCTGTCCTCGCCCGACGTGGTCCCGCAGCGCACTCAGCGAAACGACCTTGTTCATCGCCCGATGGGCCACTTAGTGTTCGTAGCCTGATTGGCGCGCATATAATCTGACGGCAGCTTATCAACAACGCTAGGCTGCGGATGGTTCTTGGACCCGGCGTAAGCGAGCCGGCCGCGGCGACCCCTAGGTCGCTGGCCGAACGAGGCCGCCACCGAGGAGGTCGCGCATCAGATCTGCGACATCTCCGTCGGTTAGATCCTCGTCCCAGCCGAGGACGATTCGCACATAGGTGGGGCGCTCGTACATCGCGACGATCAGGTTTGCGGCGATCTCGGGATCGAGCTCATCGCTGATCGTGCCCGCCCGCTGGCCGGCCGTGATCACCGCCTTTAGGTCCCCGTGATAGCTCCGGTGCGTGGCGATCCACGCGGTGGTGAATTGCGTTGGCGGCTCGATCAGCTCCCACCAGGCCCGGTAGATCGGGGCGTATTCGCGATAGATGTCGAGATACCGAAGCACGCTCTCGCGGACGATCAGCCGACCGCGATCGTCTGCTGGCATGCGGGTCTCGCGCCGGAGGTGATCCTCGAGGTCTGCGAGCAGGCAACGCAGGACGTCGGCCTTGTCAGAGAAGTACTGATAGACGGTGCCGGAAGCCACGCCGGCTTCCTGAGCGATGTCGAGCATCGTCGCACTGCTGAACCCCGATGCGCCGAACACCGTGACGGCGGCCTTAAGGACTGCATCGCGGGTGCGCTTGCCGCGGCCTGAGGTCGGTACCGAGCGACCCTTGGCCGGCGCCCAGGTCACTGGACGCTCAGCGATGCTCACCGGCACCCCCGTGATCGTGTCGCTTCCGGCCGTTGGCGCACGCGACGTCTACTGTAGTGCCTGGCGTGGATTGCCGCGTCATATCGCGGCGCCACGGGCCATCTCTCTGACGAGCACGTTACGCAGGATTTGGTTGGTGCCGGCGAAGATCTCCTGGATCTTGGCCTCTCGGTAGTACCGCTCCATTCCATACTCGACCATGTACGAATAGCCGCCGAGGACCTGCATCCCGTGTGAGGCGCACAGTGACCCGGCCTCCGATGCAACGATCTTGGCCATCGAGGCCTCTCGGGTGCAGGGCGCGCCCTCTTCCAGGCGGGTCGCGGCGAGGTAGGTCAGGACGCGGGCGCTCTCGACCGCAATCTCCATGTCAGCCAGCATGTGGCCGACCGCCTGATGGTGGACGATCGCCTTGCCGAACTGCCGGCGCTCACACGCGTACCGACGCGCCATGTCGAACGCTCCCTGCGCGATTCCGAGACTCTGAGCCGCGGTGTAAACCCGGTCCGCGTTCATCAGCTCGAAGACGATCGACGCGCCCGAGCCGATCTCGCCGACGACACAATCGAGATCTACACGTGCGTCATCGAAAAATACCTCGCACGTGTGGGTTCCCTGACCTGCGAGTTTGCGCAGTGGGGTCACAGTCACGCCTGGGGTGCCCTTCGCAACCATTACGAACGAGAGTCCGTGCCGTGGCGACGCGGTTGAGTCGGTCCGTACCAGTGTCAGGATCGCGTCGGCAGCGTCGGCGCCCGTCGTGAAGATCTTCTGACCGCGGATCACGAGGTGATCGTCGTCGACGGTGGCGCGCGTGGCGAGGCTCATCAGGTCAGAGCCCGAATCGGGCTCGCTCAGGGCCATCGCGCAGCGCATCCGTCCGGCCGCCAGCTGCGGCAGCCAGTCGCGCCGCTGCGCTTCAGTGCCGAATTGGCCGATCGCCTCGCAGCAGAACAGCGCCGTCGGGATGAATGCGTATCCCAGGCAGGACCCAGCCCGCTGGATCTCCTCGATCACCACACATCGGGTTACGCGATCGGCCCAAGAGCCGCCGTAATCGTCGGGCACTGCGATCCCCCACAGCCCGAGCTCGGCCATCCGATCGAGGATCTGCGCCGGGTAGGTCTCGGTCGCATCGAGCTCGGCGATCACCGAGACAGGCGCCTCCCTCTCGAAAAACGTCCTGAGGGTCCGGCGGATCTGTACCTGCTCGGGCGTCAGGGAGAAGTCCACGACACTAGTTCAGCCCCAGCAGGCTGAGCGTGTTCTCGCGAGCGAACTCGCGGCGTCGACCGTCGTCCTTGAACACCATCTCTTCAATCTCGCGCACGCAGCGCTCAAACGTGAGCAGCGGATAGTCGCTGGCCCACATGACTTTGCCAGCACCGCGACCGTTGGCCAGATGCATGATTTGAGCGGGGATCCGCTTCGGCGCGAACGCCGACGACATGTAGTAAAGGTTGGGCCACTTGAGCAGGAGCTTTACGCACAGATCGACCCACGGCTCGCCGCCGTGCTGCATGACCACCTTCAGCTCCGGGAAGAAGGCGCAGATTGAGTCAAGCGGCAGCGGATGCTGGACCGCGCCAGGGATCAGTGGCCCAGGTAGCCCCACGTTCAGCCCGACGGGCACGCCGAGCTCCGCGCACTTGGCATACACCGGGTAGTACGCCGGGTCGTCGTAGGGCAGGCCGATCTCAAATCCGACCATTCGGACCATCCGGAAGCCGTGCTCGACGACCATCCGTTGCACTGTCTTGACCGCGGCCATGCCGTGGCGCGGGTCGACGGCGATCGAACCGATGAAGCGCTCGGGGTGACGATCGACAGCGTTAACCGTCCACGCGACGTCGTCGACCCCTTCGACGCCGCCGTAGCCACCGCATAGAACCGAGCGACCGACGCCTGCGCGGTCCATTTCGTCCACGAGCTGCTCGAGGGTCGTTCCACGCCGCCACCGCTCGGCAA
Organism: Solirubrobacteraceae bacterium; assembly: GCA_036490775.1. Classification (GTDB taxonomy): domain Bacteria; phylum Actinomycetota; class Thermoleophilia; order Solirubrobacterales; family Solirubrobacteraceae; genus Palsa-465. Next base: position 16,676 of record DASXDD010000145.1, read on the forward strand.
GATCGGGGAACAAATATCCGACGTCGTAGCGAGGGTCGGCGGGCGTCCCAAGGTTGGGGTTGACCCATGCGTCGACCAGCTCATACGGCAGCGACATCGATCCTCCCGTGACGGCATCCATCCATGTAATCTCGCGTCAGCTTATCGGATGTCAAGGTGTTCCCCGAAGCGGACGTAGAACTTCGCCGGCGTATCGCTCGAGGTGGGCGCGCCGATCATCGAGGCTGAGCCCACCGTACGAGTGACCGTATAGCGCGAAGGGGTCGATGCGGGCCGTCGTGATCCCGATCGCCTCGAGGGCCTCGAGCTCGCCCGGCGTCGCGCAGTCGACGGCCGAGCCGACGATCTCGAATGGCGCGTCAGCCCGCCCGAAGTGCTCCCGCCGGCGCTCGACCTCATCGATGAACTGCCGCGTTTGCTCCTGGGTCGTCACCGGTGGGATGAAGCCATCGCCCAAGCGGGCCGCTCGATCGAGCGCCGGGGTGCTCGCGCCGCCCACGTAGATCGGGATTGGTGCCGCCGGCGCGGGACGCATCACGATCTCATCGAAGTCGAAGAACTTGCCGTGATGTGCGACCGGTTCACCGGTCCACACCTTGCGCATCACCTCGATCGCCTCGTCGGCTCGTCGTCCTCTTGCGGCGAAGCTCTGGTCCACGGCCTCAAACTCCTCCCGCAGCCAACCGACGCCGATTCCCAGCTCGACGCGTCCTCCACTCAACACGTCGAGTGTCGATAGCGATTTGGCGACGATCAGCGGGTGCCGCAAGGGCAGGACAAATACACCAGTGATGAAGCGGAGCTTCGTGGTTCGGGCCGCCATCGTCGCGATCACCGCCAACGGATCGGGCCATTCCATCTCCTGATTCCAAGGCGCTCGGTGGTCGGACGTATACGGGTACGGCGATTCGTAGGTGATCGGATAGATCACGTGGTCCGGAACGGAGATCCCATCGAATCCGAGCTCCTCGGCGAGCACGGCCAATGGGATGATCTGGTCGGCGGGCACGAACGTGCAATAGATGTAGAGCTTCATCGAGCTGCGAGCCCTTGCAGCGTTCGAAGCGAGACCTTGCCCGAGCCATCGGTAGGAAGGTCGTCGAGGAAGATGAACTCACGCGGAATCTGGTAGCGAGCGACGCGCTGCTCGAACCACGCGGTCAGCTCGCTATCTCGCAACTGCGAGCCAGGCTTCAGCACCGCGAATGCCCGGAGTCGGTTGGTCCAGATCTCGTCGCGGACCGCGATCACCGCGGCTTGTGCCACAGCCGGGTGGCTGCGCAGAAGGTCGCCGAGCTGCTCGGTCGATACGCGGTTGCCGGCGACGTTGACGACCGCGGAGTCGCGTCCGGCGACGTAGACGTAGCCATCTTCGTCGATCCATCCACGGTCGCCGGTCCGATGCCAGGGCTCGGCCGCCGGGCCGCCGTGATAGTGGCTGAACAGATCCGGTCCGCGTACGAGGATCTGTCCTTCGGCGCCAGGACCAAGCTGCTCGCTGCCATCGTCTGGCGCGATCGCCACGTGGCGCAGGGCGATCGGGCGACCGACCGTTCCGGGACGTTCGGCGATCTCTTCGAGCGTCGCCTCGGCGACTCGTGGGCACTCGGTCATCCCGTATGCGCAGTAGACCCTTGGCCCGAACCGGTCGAGCAGGCAGGTCGCAGTCTCGTCGTCGAGCCGCTCACCGCCGGTCGCGAGCGCACGCAGACCGTCCCATCCGCGACCGCGAAGTCCATCGTGCTCGCGGGCCAGCCGCAACATCGTCGGGACCAGGTACACGCTTGAGATGCCCAATCGGTTCAGCGTTCGATCGACGCCGTCGCGCACGAACGCGCCGAACACGACCGTCGCGCGTTGCAGCAGAGCCCCGATCACGAGCGTTAGAAACGCCGCCGAGGCATGAGGCACCGCCATCCAATGACGGTCTCCGGGCTCGATCGGGAAGCGGGCGAGCGGTACACACATCGAGGCGTGTAGATCGGCGCTGCGCGATCGGACGACGAGCTTCGGGCGATCGGTCGATCCGGAGGTCAGGAAGATGGTGCCCGGATCGTCGGGGCGGGCGCCTTGTGTCGGAGGCTCGGCATCCAAACATCGGACTGACTCCTCGGAGTTCAGGCACGGGACGCCCGCGACCGGCCGTCCGACGCAGCAAGTGGCGGCGACCCGCGTCGCCGCGTCGACGAGCACCGACGCGGGCTGGCGGGTATCGACGAGCAGTGCTGGACGACCGGCTGCGATCGCGCCCAACACCGCGACCGTGTGCCGGATCGGATCGGGCTCGCAGATCGCTACCGCGCCGTGTCCCTGGTTTGAAAGCGTCGAGGCGATCGCACGGATCGAGCCCGAAAGCTCGCGGATCGTGACGCGGCGATCGTCGTGCTCGAGCGCGATCCAATCAGGCGCAGAACTTTCGGCCAGGTCCAGGACGATGCTTGCCAGGTCGCCTGACCACGTCGGTGGTATCGTCACGCCGCCATGATAACCGGCACTCAGATACAAAGCACGGGATCTGAAGCCCGGGACGCTGAGGTCCTAGAGCGAATGCTCGGCCGGCGTGGCGACCAGGATCGCGTGCTGCTGCAGGGTGGGACCGTGCTCAGCATGGACGCCGCAGTCGGCGACCACGTCGCCGCCGACATCCTGATCGAAGGGAAGACGATTGCGGCGGTGGCCCCGGATCTGGCCGAGGCCGCGAGCGATGGTCAGGCAGTGGTCGTCGATGCCTCAGGCCTCGTGCTGATCCCTGGGATGCACGACACGCACCGCCACTGTTGGCAGAACCAATTCCGGCGACTGGTGCCGGACATCGACAGCGTCGATGCCTACCTGAAGCTCGCGCACGGGCACCTGGCTCTCCACTACAGACCCCACGACATCTATGTCGGAACGCTGATCAGTGCGCTCGGGTGTCTCGACGCCGGGATCACGTGCGTGATGGACTTTTCGCACAATTCACGAACGGCCGCGCATTCCGACGCCGCGATCGGGGCGCTCCGGGACGCCGGGATCCGTGGCGTGCACGCGACCTGCGCTCCCCTGTACGGCGACTGGGATCGGCAATGGCCCGCAGATATCACGCGCCTCAAGGAGCAGTATTTCGCCAGCGACGACCAGCTCCTGACCCTCCGCCTGGGCCTGCTGGCATCTCGAGGCATGTTGGCGGTCAGCCCCGAGTGGCTGACGCTCGCGCGTGATCTTGGGATCGGGGTCAGCATCGACGGTGTGTCGGGCCGGGTCGCATCGGCCAACATCGAAAAGCTCGGCCACGACGGCTTGCTGGCCGACGACATCACGCTGATCCACTGCAGCGATCTCACCGACACGCTTTGGCGGATGATCGCCGACTCCGGCACCACCGTGTCACTGGCTCCCACCTCAGACGCGCAGATTGGGATCGCCGCCTCGATTCCGCCGATCCAGCAGGCGCTGGACTTCGGTGTTCGGCCAAGCTTGAGCGTCGACGTCGAGATAGCGCTCAGCGGCGACATGTTCACGCAGATGCGCGTAGTGCTCAGCACCCAGCGAATGCTCGCGTTCAACCGGCGCTACCTCGGGGATCCCGACGCGCCAGAGGCGATCGGCGTTCGCGACGCGCTGGAGTTCGCGACCGTGCAGGGCGCGCATGCCAACGGGCTGCTTGACAAGGTCGGGACGATCACGCCCGGCAAGGAAGCCGACATCGTCGCGGTCGGTGCGTACGACATCAACACGATGCCGCTCAACAACGCTGTCGGCACGGTCGTCTCGGGAGCGGACGCACGTAACGTGGAAATGGTGTTCGTCGCGGGTCAGGTCAAGAAATGGCGCGGCGAACTGCTCGGCCACGATCTCGGGACGCTGCGCAAGCTCGTTCAAGAGTCACGCGACCACGTCGTGGCCGCCAGCGGCTACGAGCTCGATCTACTGGCCTAGCCGGGTCGCGTCCAGGATTCGTTCGGAATGACGACCATCTCGGCGATGCACAGGGCCCGCGGCGCCGCGATCACGTGGCAGACCTGTTCTGCGACCACGCGCGGATCCATCCCGGTCTTCTCCTTGACGGCTTCGATCTGACCGCGCAGTCGGTCATCACGGATGCCCGGTCCGAATCCGTCTGTCTTTGTCGTCCCCGGCTTGACGACGGAGACGCGGATGTCGCCGTCCTTGCCGAGGTCGGCACGCAGCGCCTCGGTGATCCGCAAGACGCTCGCCTTCGTCGCTGAGTAGATCGCAAAGTCGGGTAGGGAGGCCCGATCGGCTGCGATCGATGAGATGTTGACGATGTCGGCATGCTCCGCGGCGCGCAGATGCTCGAGCGTGGCGTGGGTCACGTGCAGAAGCCCGAGGACGTTGACGTCGAGCATCGTTTCCCAGTCTTCGGATAGGCCGGCGGAGATCCGGCTATGCAGCATCGCGCCGGCGTTGTTGACGAGTCCGTCGATCCCGCCGAGCTGTTTCGCGATGGTCGCCACGGCTTGGTCGGCCTCAGCGCGAACTGTGATGTCGGCTTTCGCGATGACCGCTCCGGTCGTCTGAGCAACGTCTGCCAGGCGAGCTTCGTCGCGCCCGATGATTCCGACCCGCGCGCCGGCCTCGACGCTCGCGTGTGCGACTGCCGCACCGATCCCCGAGCCGCCGCCCGTGATCAGGATCCGGCGCCCGGCGAGCGTCTCGGAACTCATCTGCGACGGAGTCGAATCTGACGAGCGGTTATCATCCGGTCCGACAATATCGGGTCGGGCGACGGAGCGCGAGTGCGGCGGATAGACACCCAGACGATCGGCGGCCTTTTGCATGCGTCCGCGATTCGGCATTCAGCCAGGGTCGCGGTCGCCGACGACCACCGCGAGCTGACCTACGGCCATTGGCTGCAACGCGGCGCGGGTCTCGCCAACGCACTGATCGCCGCCGGCATCGCGGGCGGCGACCGCATCGCGGTCGCCGCAGAGGACACCGTGGGAGCGATCGAGAGCTACCTGGGCGTCTGGCTCGCGGGCGCGACGGTCGTCCAGGTCAACGCTCGCCTCGCCGCGCCCGAGCTCCAGTACCAGCTCGAGGACGCCGACGTGCGCGGCGTGCTTTGGACGCCCGGGCTGGCCGAAGTAGTTGCCGGAGTAAACGGCCTCGACGACCTCGCGGTTGCCTGCTCGATCGATCCGTGCGTGGGCAGTGCGTACGAGGCGATGATCGGAGCGGGATCAGACCGCCCGCCGTCGGAACGCGCGCGGCCGCACGAGCCGGCGATCATCGGCTACACGAGCGGAACGTCGGGCAGGCCCAAGGGTGCAGTCGTGAGCCACCGGGCGCTGACTTTGTCGGCGATGCTGTCGACGTACAACATCCGGGTTCCTCGCTACAGCCGGTTGGCATTCTCCGCGTCACTCTCGTTCTGCGCGGCGATCTGGGGTCAGGTGCTGCCGCATCTTTACGCGGGAGGGACCGTCCGGTTACTGGGCCGCTATGACGTCGACTCGTGGATCGCGCGGATCGAGCACGATCGTTCAAATTGGACGTACCTACCGACTCCGCTGATCAATGACTTCGCTGAGGCCGTCGAACGCAAGCCGGCGATTCTCGGCCATCTCGTGACGGCGATGCACGCAGGGTCGGTGGCGCCGCGGCCACACGTCGCTCGCGTCGTCGAGGCTCTGCGCGGCCGCTATCTCGAGACGTACGGCATGACGGAGGTCGTCGGCTGCATCAGCAGCACCGTGGCTGAGGATTACACCGCCGCATGCCCGGCCGACGACATTCTGAGCTCTGCTGGCCGGCCGGTCGCTAACGCGACGGCGTGGGTGGTGCGTGGGGATGGCTCGGTCGCCGATGTCGGCGAGGAGGGCGAGATCGTCGCCGTCGTCGACCCAGCCTTCGACGGATATTGGCGCGATTCCGAGAAGACTGAGAACGCCTTTGCCGACGGCGTCTTCAGCACCGGCGACGTCGGGCGCTTTGACGACCATGCGTATCTGTATGTCACGGGCCGGATCTCGGATCTGATCATTAGCGGCGGCATGAATGTGTATCCGGCTGAGGTTGAGCGCGTGCTGGCAATGCTGCCTGACGTCCGCCAGGCAGCGGTGTTCGGGGTCCCGCATCCGAAGTGGGTTGAGGGCGTAGCCGCGGCGATCGTTCTGGCGCCGGATGCCGGCCTCGACCGCGAGGCGGTGATCCGCCACTGTGCGCGCGAGCTCGCCAGCTACAAGAAGCCGACGCGGATCGAATTCGTGTCTGAGCTGCCGATGGTCGGAAGCCAGAAGGTCGACAAGCGAGCCCTTCGTATCCGCTTTGCCGACAGCGATCAGCCCTTGATAACCTGACGTCGGATTGTGCTGTCGGAAGAGGGTTGAGATCGAGCGTGTCGGATACGCACACTGACGGCTCCAAGCGTGGTGCTCCGTCCCTGTCTCGTCTCGGCGTCGCGCTATGGACGATGCAATCGACCGTCTCGGGGCCCGGGAATTTCGCGCGCCTCTATCGCGAGTTCGCCGAGGACGTAGAGCTCGTCGAGCGCCACGGGTTTGCGTCGGTGTGGTCCGCCGAGCATCGCATCTGGTACGACGGCTGCTGTCCGAGCTTGCTGCACGCCCAAGCGGCGGCGGTCTCGCGAACCAAGCACGTGCGCTTCAACCACGCGATGCTGCTGGCGCCGCAGCACGATCCGATCGCCCTCGCGAGGTCGGCGTTGACGTTCGATCGTCTTTCGGGGGGTCGGCTGGACCTCGGTCTCGCGCTCGGCCACCGCGATGCAGAGTTCGACGCGCTCGGCCTGCGCCGCGATCGTCGTGCGCGATTGATGGAGCGGACGCTAGATGTCTTGTCCGACGCCTGGGCGGGCGCATTTGGGGATTCGCAACCGGTCCAAGCGGGCGGGATACCGGTCTGGATCGGCGGCATGGCGCCGGCGGTGATCGCCCGCGCTGCGCGCTACGGGCACGGACTTGTGCTGCCGCCGACGCTCAGTCCTGCGCGCACTCGGGCTGCCGTCGACGCATATTCAGAACAGGCCACGGGCCCCGTTACGGCCGAGATGGGCATGCTGCGCGACGTGTTCGTCACCGACGTCGCGCGCGACGCGGAGGTGTTCCGCGAACGGCTCCGCATCCACTACCGCGAGGAGATCGGCTCGTGGTGGCCATTGAAGGGCGGAGTCGGCTTCCAGGCCGGCGAAGAGGTTGACCGCCAGACGGGCTTCAATGACCGAGGGGCGATCGTCGGTCCCCCGGAGGACGTGGCCAGGGCGATCGCGGACCTGTTCGACGCCGGGATCACGCACCTCGCGCTGCGTCTGAAGTACGACTTCGTCGAGCGCGCCGCGACCCACGAGCAGATCGCGCGCGTGGCCGAGGAGGTCGCGCCGCTCCTGACGCCGACAGGGGCGATCGCATGAGACTGTTGCTGGCGCCGGAGGGGGTGGACAGCCTCGAGGGACTGGTGCAAGCGGGTCGCGCCGTCTCGACCGAGGGTTTGGATGGCGTCCTGATCCGGCCGTCGTCGGGCCTTCCGGCGCCGCTTGTCAGTGCCGGCGTGCTCGCCGGGGCGGTCGATCACGTCCTGATTGCGGTCGCGGTGCCGCTTGGGGATCGGCACCCGCTTGAGCTCGCCGAGGAAGCGGCGGTGGTCGATCTCGGGGCGGGCGGACGGCTGATCCTGGTCGTCGAACCGGCTGCCGGGCAGGAGGAGCACTTCGCGGAGGCGCTTGACCTCGTTCGCACAGCCTTGGCTGCCGGCCCGTTCCGCTGGTCCGGACCGCGGTGGCAGACTCCCGCCAACCTCCCGGAGAACGTCAACAACCCCGAACGTAGGACCCGTCTGATGCCTCCTCCGTTGCAGCCACGCCTCGAGATCTGGACCGGTGCTGGAGCCGGATCCGCCGCCATTGCTCGCGGTCTTGGCTACCTGGCGCCGACGGACGCGGACGTCGCTGAGCTCGAGGTTTTGTGGCGATCCGCGGCGGAAAACCCTGCGACGATCGGGGCGCCGCGGGCACGCGACGAGCGCTGGGTCGGGGCCCGCGAACTGGTCGAGCGATTGCGGGCGGGTCGCAGCGCGTTCGGACAGGATTGGGCAGTCGTCCGCGCGCCGGTTGCGGCGGCGCCCGAGCTTGGTCGCTACGTGCGCCCACGGGTGGTCCTAGATGAGCTTCCCCCCGGGCTCGAGGAGCATTGGGACCTCAACTCCTGGCCTCAGGGAGCGCGCGCATGAGTTCGATGACGACGCCGTTGGCCCTCTCGGTCGCCGGCCTATCTAAGACATTCCCGGGGCAGCGAGCGCTCATCGACGTCGACTTCGAGCTTGCACCCGGCGAGGTGCGCGGTCTCGTCGGGCAGAACGGCTCTGGCAAGTCGACCTTCATCAAGGTTCTGGCGGGCTATCACGAGCCCGATGCGGCGGCGGAGGCGACGGTCGCAGGCAGTCCGTTGGCGTTCAGCGATCCGCAGGGCACGCTCAGGGCGGGGCTGCGCTTCGTCCATCAGGATTTGGCGCTGGTTCCGACGTTGGACACGCTCGACAACCTCGCGCTCGGCCGCGGCTATGAGCGAGGTCGCGCGGGGACGATCTCGTGGCGGCGCGAGGCCGCTGCGGCTGCGGCCTTGCTGCGCGAATTTGGGTATGAGTTCGACCTTCGCATCCCGGTATCGAAACTGAGCGCATCCGAGCGCACCGGAATCGCGATCGTGAGGGCGCTACAGGGTTGGGAAGGGCAAGCTCATGTCCTGTTTCTGGACGAACCGACCGCGGCGCTTCCGGCCGGCGAGACGCGACGCCTGTTCGACGTCATCCGGATGGTCGCGCGCCGCGGCGTGGCGGTCGTCTACATCTCTCACCACTTCAACGAGGTCTTCGAGATCTGCGACCGGGTTACGGTCCTGCGCGATGGGCGGATCGTCGCCACGCGGACGGTTGCCGAGCTCGACGAGCCTGAGCTGATCGAGCTGACCGTCGGGCGCAGCGTTCAGCGGGCCGACGTCCGCAAGCGCACCGAGCGTGCCCCGACTGGCGAGGTGGCGCTGCGGGTTCGCGGCCTCGGCGGCAAGGTCATCCGTGGCGTCGACCTCGACATCGAGCGCGGCGAGGTCGTCGGCGTCGCTGGAATCACCGGCTCGGGACGTGAGGAGATCGCGTCGCTGCTGTTCGGCGCTGTCGACCGCGAAGGAGATCTCGAGCTACACGGTCGACCGCTCCCGCCATCTCGCCCGGACCTGAGCGTCGGACGGGGCATGGCGCTCGTCCCATCCGACCGTCTGGCGAATGGGTTGCTCGCCGATTTGACGACACGGGAGAACCTGACCGTCGGATCACTGAGCCGTTACATGAGCATTCTCGGACTCCGCTCACGCGCAGAGACGAGTGATGTGAACATGTGGCTGGAACGCCTCGACGTGGTCCCGCGGCGTCCCGAGTCCGTGATCGCTCGCTTGAGCGGCGGCAACCAGCAGAAGGTCATGCTCGGTCGATCGCTGCGGCTCGAGCCCCTGACGCTCTTACTGGACGAGCCGACCCAGGGAGTCGACGTGGGCGCGAAGGTCGCTATCCACGGGATCATCGATGGGATCGCGAAGCAGGGGACGGCCGTGCTAATCACGTCGACGGAGTCGGCAGAGCTCGTTCGTCTCTGTGACCGCATCATCGTCCTTGCGCATGGCGTGGTCCGGTACACATGTTCCGGCGTCAGCACGAGCGCCGACGAGCTCACCGAAATGACGCTGCGCGCCGCGTCTTGAAGCTACGGCGCGAGCCGACTCAGCGACGACTTGGCCGGCACCGGAGGAGGAGAGACCGGGCCGACCAAGTCAGGCGCTGGGGGCGCTGCTAGCCGTTGACGTGCCAGAGCGTCTTGAACTTCTGGGCCATCTGGGGATCGACCGCGAAGTTCCAGTTTGTTCCCAGGATCACGTTCTTCTTGGTGAGGATCTGCCCCGGCGGGAACGCCTTGGTGTCCACCGCTGTGCTCTCGCCGTTGTAGTAACGCGCGAACGCGTCGATCGCGCGCCAACCGAAGTACGGGATCGAGAATGCGGTGTCCGCCGTCTCGGCGCCCTTTGAGACGTCGACGAGGTTCGGTGGAGAGCTGCTGCTGTACACGAACAGCTTGGCCTGGTCTTGGAGAGACGCGGCGCGGAGCGCGGCCGGCACCCCGGCGACCATGTCGCCGAAGACGAACCCGACGTAGTTCATGTCAGGGTGACTCTGCAGCGTGCTCACGACGCTGTTGGCGATCGCGGTGCCGCCTAGATCGGTGATTTGCTGGTGGACCGCTGTCGACTTGCACGCGGGACACCGCTTCGCCAGTTCCTGCTGGAACGCCGTGGTTGCAGAGGCGAGGATCGGTAGGCTCGGGATGTCGAACAGACCAACGTTTGCCTTGCCGTTGCTGTCTGCTGTCAGCCAATCCGCCATCACACGCGCGTAGGTGTCAACGTTCGGATATGTGGCGACGTTCGCGATGTCCGGTCCACCGGCGGTTGGGACGTTGTCGTCGAACCCGCTGACCACTGGGATCTTGGCCTTTTTCAGCGCGGGCAGCAGGGGCTTGATCTCCGCGGCTGGCTGACCTGTGAAGAACAGGCCGTCAGGATGCATCTGGATCGCCGTGTTGATCGCCGCCTGAATGCCTTGCGGAGTCTGGGTGAACCCTAGGTACTTCACGTGCCATCCGAGCGCCGCGGCTGCCGGCGCGAGTCCGTCGGCGTAGCCGGCGCAGACCGGTTGGTCGCAGCGCAGGAAGACGATCGTCTTGCCCGCCGCCGGCTTCTTGCTCAGCGGCGTCGAGATGCCGATCGTGTTTGGCACCTGCTCGGCCTTGGCCGTGATCTGGGAGGCCTCCGAAAGCCCAGGCGGCGCGGAGGCCGTGCCCGAACTGGAACTCGAACTTGAGCTCGGGCTTGAGCTTGAGCTTGAGCTGCTCGTGCTCCCGCAGCCAGCGGCAACGACCGCAAGCACGAGCCCGACACACCAGCGCCGCCTTCCTCTCTCCACGATGACCTTCCTCCCAGCAATTGAATTGGGTGGGCGCGAGCACGTACTGCGCCTGATTGCTGCGATATATACCCCCGGCCTCTTTTTAAGTCAAATTCTGACGCCAGATTATGTTCCTGCTAAGACCCGATACAGGCCGTCTTAGCAGGGGCTTCGGGAAGATTTCGACTTGGGCGGCTAGCGCTTGCGTGTAACTGCGTACCAGCTATCGTGCGTCCCATGCACCACAAGATCTTCTTGGTTCCGTTCGCCGAGGGCTGGTCTGTCACCGACGGGAACCGCGTATGGCAAGAGGAGCATGCCCCGATCTGGCTCAAGTCGCCGGGTCTCCGCGGCTACATCCAGAATCGGCCAATTCCCGAGTGGTGGGAGCGAATGCCGGCGGTCGCGTGCGCCGAGGACTGGTTCGACTCGCGCGAGGATGAGGCGGCGCTACACGAGACGGCGTACTACCGCGAGATCGTCCGGCCCGACGAGGAGCGCATGTTCAAGCGTGAGAATGCTTGGGTGTCGACGGTCTCGAGCGTCGAGGTCGTGCGCGACGGGGAGATGGGCCCGTTTCGCGTTCTCTCGTTCGGGGGTGGCCCGCCGTCCGAAGCGGCACTGCTGTCGGAGGAGCGCGTTGAGTACCTGCATCTGCGCCGGTCGCCCCCGCTTTGCACCAGCCCGGTGATCGTCTCCGCGTGGGCATCGACGATCGAGTTGGCTCGTGAGCTTTCACGTCGGCTAGGCGGCTTTTCGATTGTTGCAAAACCCGCCGTGTTGCTGGCGCCGCCGGTGTCGCCCTGGACCGAGACGGGGCGCCCGGCCCTCGGGTAAGGTCACAGCATGGCCTCCCAGGCCCCGTCCCGTGACACACCTCTATCCACTCGTGAAGCGCTTGCGAGCGCCGGCCTTCAACGGTTTGCCGAGAACGGTTACGGGGGCTCGCGTTTAACGGACATCGCCGCCGACGCCGACGTCACGACAGGCGCCTTCTACGGCCACTTCTCAAGCAAGGTCGAGCTGTTCGAACTCCTGTTTGAACGGTATGGCGGCGAGCTCCAGTCGATGCTGGACGACTGCGTCACGCTCGAGGCGCAGTTCGAGGGCTACATCGAGGTGTCCCGCCGGCACCGCGGAGTTGTCAGGGCGTCGGCGGAGTTGTTGCAGCGGAACCCTCAGCACGCGGCTGAGCGCAGGCGCCTGCGCGACAACTGCGCCGGAGTGCTCGCATGGCGACTGCGTGAGCCGTTGACGATCAAGCGTGCTCGAGTCGCATCGCGACTGCTGGTCGATGTGCTTGAGCAGTATGCATTCATGGAGGCAGCGGAGCTGATCGCGCCGAAACGTCCATCCGAGATCGCTCAGGCCCTGTTCGTCCTGATCGAGAGCGGGTTGTACATCCCGGACCGGGACAGCTAGGTCGCGCTGCTTCAGTCGTCCTGCTCGAGCGCCGTGTGGAGCGGGATCACCTCGGCGTTGAGCGCTGGATTCTCCACGACGGCGCGAACGACGTGTGCGAACTCGCTTGGGTGCCCAAGACGGCGCGGGAACAACGGTTGGCCGACGACCCGCGCCGCTTGTTCCGGACGGACCGAGCCGAGTATCGGCGTGTCGAATGCGCCGGGAGCGATCCCAACGACGCGGATGCCCCAATGCGCGAGGTCTCGCGCCATCGGCAGCGTCATGCCGGCGACGCCGGCCTTCGACGCGGCGTACGACGTCTGACCGGCGCCCCCGGTGAACGCCGCGATCGATGCCACAGTGAGGATTACGCCACGTTCGCCGTCAGCGAGTGGCTCGTTGCCGATCATGTGGTAGGCGCTCCAGCGCGACACGTCCCAGGTCCCGACGAGGTTGACGTCGACGATCCGGCGGAAGTCCTCGAGCGGCTGGGGGACGCCTTTTCGATTGACGATCCTCGCGCGCCTGGCAATACCTGCACAGTTCACGGTCACGTCGAGGCGCCTGAGCCACCCAGTGACGTCGGACACGGTCCGCTCAACCGACTCGGCAGCGGTCACGTCGAGGACGAAGAATCGTGCCGACGAGCCCAGCTCCTTCGCGAGGCGCTCGCCGTCTGAGTCAGCGAGATCGGCGATCGCCACGATGCCGCCGCCTTCCACGAACATTCGCGCCGTCGCGGCGCCCAAGCCCGACGCGGCTCCGGTGATCAAAGCGGTGCAGCCTTCGATTCGCATGCGCGCGCAGATTACGCGCGTGCGCCTGGCGCTGCCCTCAGAACCGCGCCAGCGATTCCATCTCGCGCCAGAAGTCCTTCAGCGCCTTGACGTGGATGTCGCTGTGGCGCAGCCTCGTGGTGTTCAACCGCTGGTCGCGGCAGAACGAACGGCTGAGCTCGCGGCGGATGCCGACCTCGGGTGGGTGGTAGGTGTACGGGCAGAGGCATTTGTCGCCGCGCAGGAATGGGCACTCGGGGCGCGGCGCGCTGAGCCCGAGGATCTCGGCGCGGTTGTGGCTGCACTCGAGACAGGCGGGCACCGCGGACTTGCCTGCGAAGTCGGCCCGCACCTCGTCGGGCGCGTGCTCGTTCATGTTCAGCGTGAGCACGATCTCACCGATCAGCTGCCTGGCCTCGGGGATCAGCGGCGAGCTTGCGCCGGCGGCGATCTGGGTCATGTCGACCCAGATGTAGGGCTCCCAGTTGTTGCGCTTGAGCGCGCGCGTGCACAGTCGCGCCGTCGCGCGGACGAACGGATGCGCGTCTTTGCGCGTTGCGAACACGAGCGCGCGCTCCGCGACACGTTCCTCGTGGTCGATGCATCTGCGCGCCACCGCCTGCACGAGCAGCACGCGGCTGAACCAGAAGATCGCCCGCCGCTTGGCCGCCGGGTCGAGCATTTCGAGCGCAAACGGGTCGGCCGGTCGATCGGGGTCGCGCATCGCGTCCTGCTTGAAGCCGTCGGCGATCGACGCTTCGAGACCCGATTGTGTCGTCAGCCGCTCGGCATGCTCACGCAATCGGCGCTGCTGAGCGTCGAGCCGGTCTCCGTCCGAACACCTGCCGCAGACGCCTCGAAGGCTCGGCAGCACCCACGCCACCGCGCGGAGGTTGTCGAACAACTCGCCGCGATCGTTCGTGACCGGAAGCGCCGTGGTCTCGCGGAACTGCTCGGTCGCGCTCATCACCGAGTTCACCCGATCGAGCGCCGTGTTGATCGCCTCGGAGCCGCTGTTGAGCAGCACCCGCATCGCGATCCGGCGAACCGAGTAGTCGGGCGCGCCGGTCGCGTATCCCCACAGCGTGTCGTAGACCTTGTCGCTTCCGATCGAGCCGAACTCCTCGACCAGTCGGATCTGCTCGCGGGGGACACCGCCGCGGTCGCGCTCCGTTCGTACGCCGGCGACGATCCGCTCGGCCAGGGACCCTTCCCAGGCGCCGTTGCGCCGCGCGATCTCTTCCGCCGTGTTCAGGATCAGCAGCCGCTCGTTTGGATTGGACAGCTCGCTGCTTCCGTTCTGTCCGTTGCGCGCCGCGTCGAGCCGGTTCAACAGCTGGATGGCAGTGGCCCGAGCGAGCTCGGGGTTGCGCGCCGACGCGTTCGCGAACACGAACGCCAGACCCGCGGCCGAGCCGAGATCGGCTTCCATCAGCGCCCGTTCCCACAGCGCCCAGTCGTCCTTGTGCTCGACCAAGCAGCGGGAGGCGAAGTACGCGAGCGTCGTCGGGTGCCCGAAACGGACGAGGTCGTCGTATCGGGATTCGAGGATGCCGAGGCGCTGCCCGTACTCCACCATCAATCGCGTGTTCATCTCGGCATCGAGCAGGGCGGAGATCGCCGCGCCGACGTCCTCGACCCTGCTCGGCTTGCCCAGACTGACAAGCGCGATCGCCTCCAGTGCGTTGAGCGTCTGCGCCCGGGTGGCCTCGTCAAGGCCGGAGTCCGCGCGTGACCTGCCGGATCTGAGGCCGTCGCGATACGCATCAAGCAGCGCGAGCCGTGTGTCGTTGCTCGCCGCCACATCGAGGTGCGGAAGTGCGCCGGTGTCAGCGAGCACGCGAGATATCGCCAGGTAATAGGGCGTGCTGGGGATGTTCGCGTCATCGACGATCGTCTCGATCACCTGTCTGACATCAGAGTCGGCGTGGCCGTCGTTCGACGACAGCCTCACCCGCCGCATCAGCGCCTCATGGACCTCCTCCTTGTCGAGCGGCTCGAGGTCGATCCGGCCATGCTTGAACTCGGCGGGCACGCCGCTTGGCCGAGACGCGGCGACCACACGTAAGCCGGCCCGGGCTGTGGTTTCGAGCGCCTCGACCACCGCACGCGGCTTGGCCTTCGCTTTTTCGAGGTCGTCGACGATGATCACGATCAGGCCACCGCGACGGTGCCAGCGCCAGTGCTTTTCGGCCTCCTCCTCGGTGTGCTTTGGGAACGAGCGCCGGTAGGCCTTCCATGCCTGTTCCTCGAAGTCCAGCTCGGACGAGTCGCGCAACGAGATCGCGATCGGGACCTGGCCGCGCTTGGCCAGGTACTGCACGAGCTTGAGCATCACCATCGTCTTGCCTGATCCCGTCGGGCCGACGAGTACCTGCGTGCGGGCGCCGGCGTCGAGGTCCTCTGCCATCTCCTTGACCAGGCGCCTGCGCGAGACGACGTTGTCGGCAATCGACCTGGCCGAGCCCATTCGCAGGTCGTGAACGGTCTCCTTGCGTCGCGGCCTGGGCACCGGCAACCGGCGGGGTTCCATCGGCTTGCGCGCCGCCAGTCCGGTGACGCCGCCCGCGGGCGGCAGCCGGCTGAACAGGCGCTCGGGTGTCTTGCGGGCGCGGCGGCGCCACCAGAAGGCCGTGTACGTCTCCCGCCCGAGGAACAGGAAATAGAACGCGACCGCCGCAACGATCCCCGTTCCGAGCAGATGAATCGCAAGACCACAGCCGACCGAGCTGGTGTCACACAGCGAATTCGATTCGCTCCACCAGGGACTGCCGACGATGTACGTCAGCCCGAAGCCGACCGCCACCAGGAACACGATCACGCCGCCGAGGAACGGGAACGTCGGTGGCCAGACCTGACGGCGGATGCGCATCCGCGTCCGATGGAACCCGCGCGACCATGAGCTCATCGCGGGCGTTGCCATCGCCCATCGCCGGAACTCGCGCGTCAGCTCGGCGATGCCGTGACGGTCGCCGTTTCGGCCCGAGAAGCCTCGCCCCATCTTGTTGGTACTCCCCTCGCGTCAGCCCAAGACGCCGGATATGTGGCGAGCATATTCCGAGCCCGGCGGTGCGTCAACCCGCGCAGACATCGCGGTGAGGAATCGTCGCAGCTCGGGCATGGGGCACACCGCCACGGGTCATCGTCGGCCCGGCCCAGCGCCTCATGAGGCGCTCGATGACCGGAAATATCTACTTGACATACGTGTGCCATACCACTTAGATATCAGCCGTATGGCTACGACGGGGCCGATCCGTAGCGTGGACCTCATGCGGCGCGCTGTTCGGTCGCAGGATTGGCCCCGACTGCCGCCATATGACGTCTGGCTTCCCAGTGCAGTACGCGCCTTGGCGCGCCAGTTCCGGCCGGAGAGAGTGCAGTGATCGGGACTCCCAGCGTCGACGGCGGACAAGACGGGCTGCGCGGACCAGTCGCCCGGAGGCTGGGCGACGATGGCCTCGCGGCAAGAACTTCTCGGATGACGGGCTCGACTCGCGGTAACAGCGCGACGCCGGGACCCCGACGCTCATCCGCAGCCAAGCCATGAGGAGAAGGAGGGCAGTGGAGTGAGATGTGGCATCAATACGGGTCGATGGGCGCTGCTATTTGCAGTGGTGGCCTCGATCGTTGTGATTGCTGGATGTGGCAGCAGCAGCAGCAGTAGCAGCAGCGCTGCGGCCAGTTCCAGCGGCGCCAGCAGTAGCGGCGCCAGCAGCAGCGGTGGCGACGTTCGGGTCGGACTCGTGCTTCCCGACGTGAGCAACCCGTTCATCGCCGCCGAACAACTGGGCGCGCAGAACGAGGCCAAGAAGTACGGATACAACCTGCTCGTCAAGGGGAGCAACGACGGTGCAGCACAGGTCGCGGCTTTTCAGACCTACCTCGGAGCGGGCGTCAAGTTCTTGGGGATCAACACGATCGACGGCAAGGCCATGGGCGCAGCGGTGACTCAGGCCAACGGCAAGAGCGTGCCCGTGATCGGAATGCAGTCTCCTCCGGCCGCAGGCAAGCTCGTGACCTTCATCGCATCGAGCAACCTCAACGCCGGCAAGACTGTCGGTCAGGGGATCGTCAAGTACTGCGCGAACATCAACCCGTGCAAGATCGGCGACATCCAGGGCGCGCTCACAGACCCGTCTGGCGTTGATGAGGAAAAGGGCATGAAGAGCGTCATCGCCAGCCACCCCAACATCCAGATCGTCTCGGCTTCACCGACGGACTATGACCCCGAGAAGGCGCTGAACGTTGGCGAGAGCATGCTCACCGCCCATCCCGACATCAAGTGGTTGTTCTCGTGGTGGGACCAGGGAGCGCAGTCCGCCGTCGCGGCGGTGAAGGCCAAGGGTCTCACCGGCAAGGTCGCCGTGTCCGGGTTCAGCGGTAGCTGTCCCGCGATCAAGGATGTCCTGGCGGGGAACATCAGCTACGACGCGATGGAGTTCCCGCTCCTTCAGGGACAGACGTTCATCGACGACATCCACAAGTACCTTGGCGGTAGCAAGACGTTCCCGGCAATGACTTTGATTCCGGCATTTGGAATCACGCCGGCGCTTGCCCACTCTGTCCTTAACGGAACGACCAAGGCACCTGCATACGTGGTCGAAGCTCTTAAGCAAGCGCAAGCCGGTTGCCCGGGGCTGTAGTGGGAAAGAAGGCACATGGCAGCCAGCACGGCAGCTGATGGCGGATCTGCCTGACAGCGTCCGTGGGGCTGAGCCGATGGTCGAGCCACCGCAAGGTGGCTCGACCGACGGCCTCGCCTCCGACGACGTGAGCGCCGGTCGCACCGCGGTGAGCCTCAAAGTCCTCAGCAAACGCCTTGACAGATACAAGCGAACCGGCGGACTGGCGCTGGCGCTGGTCCTGATCGGCCTGTTTTTCAACGTCGAGACCCAGTACTTCGGAACCCTTGCGAACTTCTACAACATCCTTCTCCAGGCGTCCAACCTGGCGATCGTCGCGGCCGGACTGACACTCGTAATCCTTGTGGGCGAGATCGATCTCTCAGTGGGATCGGTGGAAGCACTAGCGGGCTCCGTGGCGGCGATCCTGATGATCAACTCCCATGTTCCGGTTGTACCTGGCGTGATCTGTGCACTTCTGGCGGCAGTGCTCATCGGCCTCATAAATGCATTTCTCACCACGAAGATGAAAGTCGTCTCTTTCATCACGACGCTGGCGATGCTCGGCATCGCCGAAGGTGTCGCAAACATCCTGACCCACGGTCAGGCGATCGAGGGTTTCGCGGGTAGTTACCAGAAGATCGGTCAGGCAACGATCGGTCGCGCCGGCTTCCCGGTTCCGGCAGTGATTGCGGTGGTGGTCATCGGCCTGATCTACTTCATGTTGTCGCACACCCGCTTGGGTGCGCACATGTTCGCCGTCGGTGGCAGCCGCGAGGCCGCGGCCTACGCCGGGATCCGGCCCGCACGCATCAAGACGATCGCGTTCGTGATCGGTTCGCTGACGGCCGGCATCGGCGGCGTGATCCTGAGCGCCCGGCTGAATGCGGGTAACGGATTGTTCGGACAGGGCGACCTGCTCAGCGCGGTTGCGGCGGTTGTCATCGGCGGCGCGTCGCTGTCAGGTGGAGTCGGAAGCGTGATCGGCACGACGATCGGCGTGCTGATCATCGCGACGATCGAGGATGGCCTGGTGCTGCTCAACGTCCCGGACTTCTGGCAGCAGATCGTCGTCGGCGGCTTCATTGTCGGGGCCGTGATGGTCGACCAAATCGCCAAGGGCATCGCGAAGGTCGAGGACTAGGCGATGTCGACCACCACTGAGCCGGTCGACCGCAGTACCCAGGTGCTCGAAGTCCGCGAAGTCTCAAAGAGCTTTGGTCCCGTTCGCGCGCTGACGGATGTCACGCTCGCCCTGCACGCAGGCGAGGTTCTCGGCCTGGTCGGAGACAACGGAGCCGGAAAGAGCACCCTGGTGCGCTGCATCGCCGGCATCCATCGACTCGATGCCGGCGAGATCGGCATCGACGGAGTGGCCCGCGACGATCTGGATCCAGAGGTCGCCCGAGAGCTCGGGATCGAGACCGTGCACCAACACCTGTCTCTGGTCGAGCGGTTCGACGTCGCCCAGAACATGTTTCTGAATCGGGAGGTGACCAGACGCGGACCCGTCGCGCGGCGGCTCGGATGGCTGGACAAACGCGCGATGTACCGACAGACCGGCGAGGTTCTGGAACAGCTCAGCATCCAGATCGATCCGGGCGCGCGCGTATCGAATCTTTCGGGCGGCCAGCGACAGATCATCGCGGTCGCTCGCGCAGTCACATGGGGCAGCCACATCGTGATGCTCGACGAGCCGGCAGCCGCACTCGGCGTCCGCCAGTCCGAGCTGGTCTTGAACTTCGTGCGGATGCTCGCGGCGAGAGGCGTCGCCGTTCTGTTCATCACGCACAACATGGACCACGTGCTCCAGGTGACAGACCGTGTCACCGTGCTCAGACAGGGCCGAAAAGTAGCCGACGTCAGCACCCAGAACGTGTCTGCAACCGAGCTCGTCGGGTTCATTACGGGTGGTCACACGGACCATCCACCAACCAGGAGGGACCAAAATTAAAGGCATCGATGTCATAGCCTCGCTGCTCCAGGCGGAGGGCACCGATTGCCTGTTCTGCTTCCCCGACAACAGCCTGATCGAGGCAGCGGCGCGGCTGGGCATTCGTCCGCTTGTCGCGCGCAGCGAGCGTGCCGCAGTGTCGATGGCGGACGGCTATACGCGGGCAACGAATGGTCACAAGCCGGCGGTCGTGGCGGTGCAATACGGACCAGGCATCGAAAATAGCTTCGGCGCCGTCGCCCAGGCCTACTCCGACTCCTCGCCAGTGCTGATCCTGTGCGGCCACATTTCCGCCAATCGGCTTGGCCAGGCGCCGACGTTCGACTCGGTAGCAAATTTCCGTGAGATCACGAAATGGGTTGTCCGGATCAACGCCCCCGAGCGGATCGAGGAGATCCTGCGCCGGGCGTTCCTCTACCTGAGGACCGGACGACCGGGGCCGGTCGTCATCGACGTGCCACTCGAGATCGCTACCGCGGAGGATCTGCCGGACCCTCGATCGACGTACATACCGGGTGTGCGGACGAGGTCGGCCCCGGACCCAGCCGACGTCGAGCGCGTGATCGGGGCGCTGTCGACCGCCAAGCTGCCGCTGCTGCACGCCGGTCAAGGCGTCCTCTACGCCGGCGCGACGGCGAAGCTCGTCGAGTTCGCCGAGCTGCTCAACGCTCCGGTGATGACGACGCTGGCGGGCAAGAGCGCGTTCCCTGAGGATCATCCGCTGTCGCTGGGTGCCGGCGGCAAGACGGGACAGCGGATCCTGGCGCACTATTTGCAGAAGTCGGATCTGATCTTCGGGATCGGCGCGAGCCTGACCAAGACCGTATTCGCCGCCCCGATTCCGCCCGGGAAGATCGCAATCCAGGCGACGATCGACGAGCGCGACCTCAGCAAGGACTATCCGCTCAGTCACGCATTGCTCGGAGATGCCGACCTCGTGCTCGAGGAGCTGATCAGACAGGCACGAGCCGCTGGTCCGTCGCCGGCGGAACGCAGGTCGGGCCTCGTCGACGAGATCGCCTCGCTGAAATCCGAGATCGAACAGGAGTGGCGGCCACATTTCGAGTCGGCCGAGGTACCGCTGAGTCCGTATCGCGTGATCGGTGAACTAATCGATGCGCTCGATCCGCGTGAGACGATCATCACCCACGACTCCGGCCTCCCAAGGGATCAGCTCGCGCCGTTCTGGCCGGCACTCGTCCCGAGAAGCTATCTGGGCTGGGGCAAGTCCACGCACCTCGGATACGGCCTCGGCCTCGCACTGGGTGCAAAGGTCGCGTACCCGGCCAAGACCGTCGTGAACCTGATGGGAGACAGCGCGATTGGAATGGCCGGCATGGAGCTCGAGACTGGCGCGCGGCTCGGGATCCCGATCATCACCGTCGTGTTCAACAACGGCGGCATGTCGTTCTATGAGCGCGGATACCCGGTCGCGACGAAGGAGTACGGCCTGAAGTACTTGCACGGCGACTACGCCGCGCTGGCCCGAGCGCTCGGAGTTGCCGGAGAGCGGGTGACCACGCCCGAGGAGATCCCGGCGGCGATCGGACGAGCCGTGGCATCGACCCGTGAAGGTCGTCCGGCATTGCTGGAGATGATGACCAAAGAGGAAGATGCGCTGGCCAGCTGGTGATAGACCGGACTGCGTCTGACGTGAGCACTCGGCGAAACCATCGCGGTGGCGAGCGTGCTGCCAGGATCGCCGCGCCCACGGCCGCGGAGCTTGTGGAGCTGGCCGCGCGCGACGACATCGACCTCTCCGAGGACGAGGCCGGCGAGCTGGTGGAGGTCGTGGCCCGGCTGCTGGAGGCAGGCGAGCGGGCGCTGAGCCTCGATCATGAGCTCCATGTCGAAAGGCCGGGCGGTCGTGACGCGGGCTACACGCCGGGGGCCGACGAGAACCCATACAACGCGTTCATCCGAATCTGCCGAGTCACCGGAGCCGAGTCAGGGCCGCTCGCGGGCCGCACCATCGGTGTCAAGGACAACATCTCGGTTGCGGGCGTGCCGACGACTAACGGCTCACGGATGCCGGCATACACGCCCGACCTCGATGCGGTCGTGGTCGAGCGAATCCTCGCCGCCGGCGCAACGATCGTGGGCAAGCTCAACATGGACGACATGGCGGCGGCGGGAACGGGTGAGACGAGCGCCTTCGGTCCGGCGCGCAATCCGGTGAACCCGGCTTACTCGGCCGGCGGTTCGTCGGGTGGCTCCGGCGCCGCCGTCGCGGCGGGCGCTGTCGATATCGCGCTCGCGGTCGATCAGGGTGGCAGTGGTCGGATTCCCGCGGCCTTCTGCGGGGTGGTCGCCGCCAAGGCGACCCAAGGCCTGGTGCCGTCGTTCGGCGTCGCCCACATCGACCACACGATCGACTCCGTCACCCCGGTCGCGCGGACCGTCGCGGACGCCGCGACGCTGCTGGAGGTGTTGGCCGGCGCGGACTGGCGCGACCCGCAATGGGTCCGGGGCGAGCTCGTGTCAGAGAACTACGGCGCGGCCGCGGCCGATGGCGTTAGCGGGCTGCGGATCGGAATTGTTCGCGAGAGCTGCGACGAGCGCTACTGCGTGCCGGCCGTGCTCGAAGGACTCGCGCAGGCGGCCGGAGTGCTGACCCGCGTCGGAGCGGTGGTGGAGGAGGTCTCGATCCCGATCTGGGCGGACGCGCTGACGATCTTTCAGCCCTACATCGGACAACTCGTGGCGACGATGTTCCGCTCCGAGGGCGAGGGCGTCGGTCACATGGGTTATATCGACACGGGCCGGATGGACGCCTACGCGCGCGACCGGCGGGCCAGTTCACCGCTGCTCGCGCACCAGATCAAAGCGTGGGTGCTCGCCGACCGCCAGATGCGAGATCGCTACGCCAACGGCGTCTTCGGTCGATTGCACAACCTGCGCCTGCTCGTCAGGCGCGAGATCGATGCTGCGCTGAGCCGGTTTGATCTGTTGCTGACACCGACGCTGCCGATTACGGCTCCGCGACTTCCCGATCATCCTGCACCGTTTGCAGAGGTTGCGCAGCGCACGTCGGCGGCCCTCTGTTACAACACCGCGCCCCTCAACCTGAGCGGACATCCGTCGCTCTCGATTCCCAGCGGCGCCGATGCGGCGGGACTCCCGACCGCGACGCAGATCATCGGCGGACACTTCCGTGAGCGCACGATCTTTCGCGCCGGCTTCGCGCTCGAGGCCGGCTTGGGCTCGTGAGATGAGCGCAACATGACCCACGTCGGGTTCGTCGGTCTCGGGCGGATCGGGCTGCCGATGGCACGCCGGCTCGCGTCCTTCGGGCACCAGCTCGTGTGCTTTGACATCGACTCCTCCGCCCTGGCGGCCGCGGCCGACTCAGGACTACGCTGCGGTTCGAGCCTCGCCGATCTGGCGGCTGAGTCGTGGGCCGTGTGCACGTGCCTGCCGAGCCCGGCCGCAGTCGCGGCGGTCGTCGCCGGGCCCGGCGGATTGGTCGAGTCGGCGAAGGCAGGAACGCTGCTGATCGACTTCAGCACGAACGATCCTGAGGTCGTCGGCGACCTGGCTCGCCTCGCGGCGGACAGAGCACTGCGGTTTCTCGATAGCCCTGTTGCCGGCGGGGTGCCCGCGGCGCGGGTCGGGGAGTTGACGGTGATGGTCGGCGCGGAGGAATCGGCGTTCGTGCGGGCCGAGCCCTTGCTGCGCGGTGTCGGATCGCACGTGTTTCACCTTGGTGAGCCGGGAGCGGGTACAGTCGCAAAGCTCGCCAACAACATGCTCGCATTCTGCAACCTGGCAGCGGCGGCCGAGGCGTTCATGAGCGTGAAACGGTGGGGACTGGACATCGATCAGTTCCTCGAGGTGCTCGAGCACGGCAGCGGTGCGAGTGCGGCGCTTGACAGATACCGACGCAAGGTGCTCGTGCGTGACTTCGACGCCGAGTTCACGGTCGACCTCGCGCGTAAGGACGCCGCCCTGGCGATCGCGCTCGGCGATGAGCATGGGATCCCGATGCGGTTCGCCTCGCTTGCCAACTCGATGCTCGTTAGGGCATCCGAGCTCGGCTATGGACAGCTTGATCTGGCTGCCGTGGTCCGTGCGCTTGAGCATGACGTCGGCGAGGAAATCAGCGGAATGAGTGGTGCCGGCCATGTATGAACACCGTGAAAAATGCACACGCTGATGACACCGGCACAAAGCGGTACTTGATATGGTAGTAATATGTTAGAGGCGCCGAGGGAGGATGCCCGGCCGTTGACCGTTGCCGTGCTCGGCGCTGGCCTGATGGGGGCCCAGATCGCGATGGACTTTGCGCGCGCTGGTCACAACGTGCGCTTCACCGTGTCAAACCGCACTGGCTCCGTGGCTGCGCTCGCACGTGTGCGCGGCACGGCCGAGGTGCCTGATGGACAGATCGGATACGCACAGGACACCGACGAAGCCGCCGCGTCGGCACAGCTGATCGTGGAGTCGCTTCCCGAGGACCTGCCGCTGAAGCAACGCGAGCTGCGAAGGGCGCAGGCAATGTCGCCCAAAGCGATCCTCGCCACCAACACGTCGTCGCTGACGATCTCCTCGATTGCGGCCGCGCTTGACGATCCGACGCTGTTAATCGGAACGCATTACGTCAACCCACCCTGGGCGCACCGGATGGTCGAGGTGATCTCGGGCGAGCACACCGCCCAATGGGTGGTCGGCGAGGTAGATCGGATTCTTGTGTCACTCGGGCGCATCCCGATTCACGTCAGCGGTGACGTTCCCGGTTTTGTGTTCAACCGACTGCAGTTCGCGTTGCTGCGTGAGGCGATCGACCTCGTCGATCGAGGCGTCGTCACCAAGGCCGACCTGGATCAACTGATGGTCGAGGGCCTCGGCCGCCGGTGGGGGATCGTGGGGCCGTTCACAGCGGCCGGGCTCGGTGGAGCCGAGCTGTTCTTCGCACTCGCAGAGCGGCTGTACCCGGAGCTCTCGACCGCCAGCGCGCCGAGCCCCGAGCACCTGCGGCACCTGACGATGCCCGATGACGAAATCGCCTCTGCGCGGAGCGTCCGTGATGCAGCGCTCGCGCGTGAAGTCGTACGCGCCGAAAGCGTTGGGCCTCGCATCTCGATCTGTCCAGATCCAGCGGCGGCACCGTCATGACGGGTCGGCCGGGCACGCTCGCTGACGAGGCCTACCGCCGTCTCGAGGAGATGATCGTGACGCTCGAACTCAAGCCGGGCGAGCTCGTCTCGGAGGCCGGACTGTGCGCGAGCCTCGGGATCGGGCGGACTCCGATCAGAGAGGCACTGCAGAAGCTTCAGGCCGAGCACCTGGTCGTGATCCTGCCCAAGCGCGGCGCGATGATCGCCGAGATCCACATCGAACAGCACCTGCTGGCGCTCGAGGTCCGCCGAGCGCTCGAGCAGGTCGTCGCCGCGCGAGCCGCGCGACTGAGTACCGAGCACCACCGCGCGCGCTTTATCGCGCTCGCGGAGCAGATGGAGCTGGCCGCCGGCCGGAACAACGACAGGGAATTCCTCGAGCTCGATCGCGAGTTTCACGCTCTGCTGACCGAGGCGGCGCGCAACCAGTTCGCCACGGCGGCGCTCGGTCCACTCCAGGCATTGTCCCGGCGCTACTGGTACATGCATCAGCGCAAGCATCAGGACATCGTGCGCTCGGCGGCGCTACACGCTGCGGTGATGCGAGCTGTCGCGGCGGGTGACAGCCGCGGAGCGATGGAGGCGATCGATGCGCTGCTGGCCTACGCTGACGCGGTCACTCGCGAGGCGGTCGCAAACGAGCCCGAGCAGACGTCTTACCAGCGGTACTACGCGACGAGCACGACGATCCCGGCTGTAACCGGGGAGCCCACGAGGTAAGGAGAAACCGTGACGTACACGGCGGTGGCGAGTGAAAGCGACAGGTTGCGGGCGACGCTCGAGCAAATGGTCATCGTCGACACGGACGTACACGTTCACGAGACTCCGGCGGCCCTGGCTCCCTATTGCGACATGCCGTGGAAGGTCGCCCTCGAAAACATCAGTGGACTGCGCGAGACGTATCTCGACATCCCCGGGTTCTCGGTAGGCGGGGACTCTACGCTGACGGCCAAGTTCCCCTCAGGTCACGAGGCTACGAGAATGGTGCACACCCGCGAGGAGATGCGCCAGGCGCTCGATGAGTTGCATGTGAACATCGGGATCCTGTTTCCGGATCATCTGCTCAAGCTGCCGATGCTCCCACAGCCCGAGTACGCAGCGGCGCTGGCACGTGCCTACAACGCCTGGCTGATCGAGGAGTGGACCTCGCGCGACCATCGGTTGCTCGGCTGCCTCGTGGCGTGCCCGCAGGACCCCGAGGACTCGGTGCGCCAGATCGAGCAGTACCACCGCGACCCCGGCATCGTCGGCGTCTATCTCCCGTGCGCCGGACTGGAACCGCTGTGGGGCAACCAGAAGTACAGACCTTTGTTTGAGGCGGCCGAGGCAGCCGACCTTCCTGTGCTGCTGCATGCCGTAACCGTGGTGTCGCCGGTGTATCCATTCAACAACCACGGGTACCAGACCGAGCTCGGGCGACACGCGACGAGTCACACGTTCTCGGTGATCGCCAATCTCGTCGACATGGTGACGATGGGCGTGATGGTGAGGTATCCGCGGCTTCGAATCGCGGTAACGGAGGCGGGGATCTCATGGATGCCGTTCCTGATGAACCGGCTCGACAAGGAATACCTTGAACGCCGCCGCGAGGTGCCCTACCTGACCGAGCGTCCGAGCCATTACCTCGAACGGGTTCACATCGCGACCCAGCCGATCGAGGAGCCGAGGCAGCTGTCAGACATCGTCAAGCTCGTCGAGCTCTACCGCGGCGAGGAGACAACGATGTTCGCGTCCGACTGGCCCCACCACGACTTCGATCACCCGCTGAAGCTCAACCAGGTCCCGTTCTCGCCCGAGGTCAAACGCAAGATCTTTGGCGAGAACGCGCTGAAGTTCTTCAAGCTCGACGCGTCGGGGCGGCGGCTGACCGGAGCGGAGGCGGCCAATGCGGCCTAGCAATGGGGCGACTCGCTTGGTGGACGGCGAGTCCTGGCATGTCCTGGGGCAGATCGACGAGTTCCCTGGCGGGACCCATAAGGTCCTTCAGGTCAGCGATCGATCCGTGGGCGTGTTCAACATCGCCGGCAAGCTCTACGCGCTGCGCAATGTCTGCCCGCACCAGGCCGGCCCCGTGTGTGAGGCTAAGAAGACCACCGGGACGCTGATCGCACCGCCGGAGAACGGCTTCAACCGGGAATGGACTCGTGAGGGCGAGATCATCGTCTGTCCGTGGCACGGACTCGAGTACCACGTGCCCTCCGGACGGTGCCTTGCGGATCCGCAGCTTCGCGTTCGCCGCTACCGAGTGATCGTCGACGCCGGTGAGGTACTGCTGTCGCTCACCGCGTCGCCCGAACCAGTCCCCGGACCATGAACGGGT
>DASXDD010000146.1:0-21205 GCA_036490775.1 Solirubrobacteraceae bacterium
TGTCGGCTCGTCGCATCCTGGGGCTGAAGTAGGTCCCAAGGGTTGGGCTGTTCGCCCATTAAAGCGGTACGCGAGCTGGGTTCAGAACGTCGTGAGACAGTTCGGTCCCTATCTGCCGTGGGCGTTGGAGAGTTGAGAGGATTCGTCCCTAGTACGAGAGGACCGGGACGAACGCACCTCTGGTGTATCTGTTGTCCTGCCAAGGGCACCGCAGGTTAGCTACGTGCGGATCGGATAACCGCTGAAAGCATCTAAGCGGGAAGCCGGCCTCAAGATGAGCTCTCCCATCCCCATTGAGGGAGTAAGACCCCTGGAAGATCACCAGGTTGATAGGCCGGATCTGGAAGAGTGGTGACACTCGTAGGAGACCGGTACTAATGGGTCGAGGGCTTGACGGATATTTGATATCCGTGCATTGGCACTGTGTAGTTTTGAAGGCCCGAGGAGGGCGGGAGAAATCTTCGATTTCTCCTACGGCTAGGTCGCTTGCGGCTTAGCCCGGTCTCTACCGGTTTCCGGTGGCTATGGCGAGGGGGAAACACCTCTTCCCATTCCGAACAGAGCAGTTAAGCCCCTCAGCGCCGATGGTACTTGGCCCGCAAGGGCCTGGGAGAGTAGGTCGCCGCCGGTTTATTTTCACCGTCGTACCGAAGCGAGCAATTCGGAGGAACTTGTCGATGGAGGAAGTGATCAAGTTCCTCCGAGCGAACCCACAGGTATTCCTGTTGGTCGTCATATCCTTGGTGCTCGGGATCGGGACGTTCCTGGCGGTGATCATCAGCCTCATCACCGCCCCGAGCGACCAGACGACGGGCGACCCCAGTGGAGCGATCCTAGCCGTGCAGACGGCATCTCACGCTCTGGCGTCCGCGCTGTGACTAGCGCGTGGCGCATAGCGGGCGGGCGTGCGCGCGGGCGGTTCGGATGACTTCGTAGGAGGGAGGCGTGGCCGTTCAGAAAGCGGAGCCGCGCGCACACCGGGCCTGTCGAGGTCAATGACCGAGCAGCAGTTCGAGAACGGGTACTGGTACGCCGGCGAGCTTCGCGACTTCGCGCGGGACCTCGGTGTGCCGGCGCCCGGCAAGCTCCGAAAGGACGAGCTCGAGCGCTCCGTCAGGCACTTCCTGCGCACGGGAGCGATCACCGATCTCGCCACGCGAGCGGTGAGCAAGGCCGGGCCTCGAGACGTCGATGAAGGCCTCACGCCGGACCTGGTGGTCCGCCACTACACGAGCAACAAAGCGACGAAGGAGTTCATCCGGCGCGAGGCCCGGAAGATCGACCCCGGGTTCACGCCGAAGCCGGGCACGCGATACCTGCTCAACCGATGGCGGGAGGAGCAGATCGCGAGCGGCCGGACCATCTCCTACGGAGACCTCGTTCACCACGCGATCGTGCTCAACGAGACCAAAAGCGGTCCGCTCCGAATCGACCACGCGCGCTACATCAACTTCGTATCCGACTTCATGGCCGCAAGCGGCGACGCCACTCGCCGACAGGCGATCGCCGCCTGGCACGAACTCAAGCGGACGGACGTTCCGAAGACCTATGAAGCGTGGGCCAGCGCGACGCGGGATCTCGACCGCACGTAACCCGCGTCGCCGGTCGAGACCCGCCGTCTACGCGCGTACGTACCCGCCGCCCACCGCCCACCGCCCACCCGAGGCCGGGCGGCCCACGTCCGATCTACGCCGCGGCGTCAGACCTCCCAGGCCTGCTGGCGTCTCGTCGTGGGCTCCCGCCGGCCTCGTGATGGGTCTCTAGGCCTCACAGCGGGCTTCTTCAGCCTCGCTGCGGGCTTCCAGGTCCATGGGCGCCGTACCCGGGGGGCGCGCCGTGCCAGGCCCCCGGGCGCCGCCTGCGGCTCCGTCCAAACTCGTAGACCGGCTACCGCACCACCTCGCTTCGTCCCCCGGGGCTCGGCGCGGGCCGGACCGGGCACAGGCAGTGGGCGGGCCGGGGAGGCACCGTGCCGGCGCGGCGCTCGCGCTCGAAGCGGAGCGGTCGCCGATGCGGGTGCGTTGCCCAAGCCTCGAGATCGAGGTCCGCGTCAGCCGGTAGGTCGCCGAGCACGTCGTCGAGGACGTCGTCGACGAGCGCCAACCAGGCGCGCAGGCGGGTCTTGGAAGACTGGAACATATGTTCGTGAGCCTAGGGTGCGGTCCGGACGGAATGGGCCCTAGATTGCAAGGCGCGTTGCAGCACGGATCGATCGCGTTGCGGGGGTCTCCATAACCCAGGAAACGCCGTCAGCACGGGGGGGTGCGGTCAGTGCGGCGGGCTAGGGTGCTTGGGCTCGTACAGCCCGAGCTCGCCGCCGCTGGGCAGTTTGATGGCCGTAACCGACCCCCAACGTTCCTCGGCGATCCCGCCGCTGAACCTCACGCCCTTGGCCTCGAGCTCCGCCACCGTGGCGCGAATGTCGTCGCACATCAGGTACAGCTCATGGCGGTCGGCGCCGTCGGTGGGGTGGGTGGCGAGCTCGGCCGGTGGCAGCGCGAAGATCAGCCAACCGTGGCCGGCGTCGACGGACGGCAGCTCGAGCACATCTCCGAGAAACCCGCGATCGGCGTCCGCGTCTCGGCTGTAGATGATCGCGTGGGCGCCGGTGATCATGTAGGTCACGGACCCTGAAGCCGCGCTCGCACCGGCGCCGGCAACCACGCCCTCACGTGGCCGACCCGAGCGACGACCAGACCTCGATCTTGGTCGCCACGCGGTTGACCACCTCGGTCGTGAACTGGGTCGTAGTGGCGTTCCCGCCGAGGTCGGGCGTCTTGCATCCCGACCCGATTGCCTCGAGCGCCGCCTCGTAGATCGCGCGCGAGGCCCGCTCGGCCGCGCCGCCACGGTGGTCGGCCGCGTGGCGAAGCAGCGCCCCACAGGCCAGGATCATCGCCAGCGGGTTCGCGAGATCCTTGCCCTCGAGCGCCGGCGCGGTGCCGTGCGGCGCCTCCGCCATCGCCACCGTCGTCTCGTAGGTCTCGTTGTCGAACGCCAGCAGCACGGACTCGGCACCGGCAATCGAACCGAACATCGGCAGCACCAGATCGGACAGGCAGTCGCCATCTCGATTGAGCGCCGGGATCACGAGCGGGACATCGGTGGCGCCCGACATCAAGCCCGCGTACGTCGCGTCGATCAGGACCGGCTCGTACGCGGTGTCCGGGTGACGCCCGGCGGCGCCGTCGAGTTCCTCCTTGAGCATCCCCTCGTACACGGGCGACACCGTCCACTTCGGCCCACCGTAGACGCGAGCGTTCATCTTCTCGGCTGTCCGGAACGCGTACTCGGCGACGGCGCGACAGGTGGACCGCGTGATCTTCTCGGTTCGGTAGGCGATCTCCGACGGATCGCCGGCGTCGCCCTCGCGCCACTGCTTGGCTCCGTACGCATCGTCGACCGCCATCCTCACGACCGAGATCGGGTAGTGGACGCCGGCGATCGGGGCAACGCCCGGCAGGCGCCGGCCGGTTCTGACGATCACCTTGCCGTCGACCTCCTCGCGCAAGATGCGGTTCGGTGAGCCGACGTCGTCCTTGCCCTCGGGTGTGATCGTGGCGGCCTTGAGCCCAAGACCGGCCTGCCGCATCGCCACCGCGGCATCGGTCACGACCTGGTTCGCAGTGGCGCGCCGGTGCCCGAGGGAGAGGTCGAACCGCTCGAGCTCGATCTCGATGCCGAGCAGCGCCGGATCGAGCAGCCGGAGCGACTGTTCGAGCAGCTCCTGCCCGGTCTGGTCGCCCTCGAGGACGACGATCTTGACCGCCTCGGCCATGCCGCGCGGACCATAGCTGACGGGCGGACCGTGGGCCCAGACGACCGCACCAAGCACCACAAACGACCGCACGGGGAACCCCCGCGACCCCAATGCCCCGAGTTTTAGTGCTTGCCCGCGAGGGGATCCTCTCCGCAGGAGGGCGCGATGAAGAGACCCCCAGACCAGGCGACGCTCGGCGGTTCACTGCGCCCGCGGGGCCCGATCCAGCTCGCATTGACCACGCGCCGCACCTCGGAGGCCACGGTGGTGACGGTCACCGGCGAGCTCGATGTCCTCACCGCCCGAAAGCTGACGCCGCAACTCGATGACATCGTCCGCCGGCGCTCCGGCGACGCGGTCATCGATCTCAGCCAGGCCGAGTTCGTCGATTCATTCGGTCTGACCGTCCTGCTGAACACTCAGCGCCGGCTGGCGCGCCAGGGGAGGACGCTGACGGTGATCTGCGGCGAGGGACCGGTGCGGCGTGCGATCGAGTTCGCTCGGTTGCTCGAGCCGCTCGGGGTGGTCCCGACCCTCGAGGAATACCGGCGAGCGTCCAGGAATACCGGCTGAGACGCGCGAACGACTACGTGGAGCCAGCGCCTGCAGGCATCAGCTCGTCCTGCCGGGCCGCGAGCGCCTCGATCACGATCGTCAGGTGCTCGTCGAAATCGACCGCGAGCTCCTCAGCGCCGTGGCGGAGCTCCTCGCGGTTGACCGCGGCGGCGAAGCTCGGCTGCTTCAGCTTCTTCTTGACCGACTTGGGCGTCATACCCTGCAGCTTCTCGGGCCGGACATACGCGACCGCGAGGATGAACCCCGACAGCTCGTCGACCGCGAACAGCGCCTTCTCCATCGGCGAATCACGCGAGACGCCGAGGAAATCCGCGTGGGACGCCACCGCACGCACGAGCTCGGGTGGATATCCGCGCGCCTCGAGCTCGCGGAGCGCGTAGCGCGGGTGACCGTCCTCGAGATTGGGATACCGCTCGTAATCGAGATCGTGCAGCAGGCCCGTCAGGCCCCAAAGCTCGACGTCGCCGTCGAACCGCGGCGCGTAGGCCCGCATCGCCGTCTCGACGGCGAGCATGTGGCGCCGCAGCGAGTCAGAAGAAGTCCATTCACAAAGGAGGGTCCACGCCTCCTCCCGCGAAAGCTGAACTCGCATGGACGGTACCCTAGCTGAGCAGGTTCGGATCACCGATGCCCGCAGCGCCGGACCGCGATCGCGCCGAACCGCATCGCCCCCGAGCACCGGTCTGGCGACGCGAGAAGGTACGCTCCGGCCACCTATGGAAAAGTTCGTAATCGAAGGCGGGAGGCCCCTCTCGGGCACGATCACACCCGCCGGCAATAAAAACGGCGCGCTCCCGATTCTGGCCGCGTGCCTGCTCACTGACGACGAAGTAATCCTCCGCAACGTGCCCCGGATCAGGGACGTGGAGGCGATGACACTGCTGCTCGAGCAGCTCGGTGCCCGGGTCGAGTGGCTCGGTCCGGGCGAGATCTCGATCGACGCCTCGAGCGTCGACAGCTGCGAGGTCGACCGCGAGCTCGCGGAGCGAATCCGCGCCTCGTTCCTGCTCGCCGGCCCGCTGCTGGCGCGGTTCGGGCGGGCCCAGATGCCGCCTCCGGGCGGCGACGTGATCGGCCGCCGGCGACTTGACCCTCACCTCGATGCGTTCCGCGCGCTCGGCGCCACGGTCGAGGACGACCGCGGTGAGATCAGGCTCGACGCATCGCTCGGCCTGAGGCCGTGTGACTTCCTGATGGACGAGCCGTCGGTGATGGCCACCGAGAACGCGCTGATGGCCGCCGCGCTGACGCGGGGGCCGACCGTGATCCGCAACGCCGCCTCCGAGCCGCACGTCCAGGATCTGGCCCGGATGCTTCACGCGATGGGCGCCCAGATCGACGGCATCGGATCGAACGTGATGACCGTCCACGGCGTCGGCAGCCTCCGGGGCTGCACGCACGGCGTCGCCCCCGATCACATCGAGATCGGCTCGTTCATGGCCCTGGCCGGCGTCACCGGCGGGGAGCTGATCGTCAAGGACACGGTCCCCGAGGACCTCCGGATGATCCGCCTGGTGTTCGACCGTCTCGGCCTGCGCACCGAGGAGCGGGGCGCCGACATCATCGTCCCCGGCAACCAGGAGCTTGTGGTCCGAAACGACAAGGGCGACCACACCCCCAAGGTGCAGGATGGCCCCTGGCCCGCGTTCCCGGCCGATCTGACCAGCGTCGCGCTGGCGCTGGCGACCCAGGCTCAAGGGTCGGTGATGATCCACGAGTGGATGTTCGAGAACCGCCTGTTCTTCGTCGACAAGCTCGTGCTGATGGGCGCGTCGATCACGATCTGCGATCCGCATCGGGCAATGGTGGTGGGGCCGCGCCGCCTGCACGGCCAGCGAGTGGACTCGCCCGACATCCGCGCCGGCATGGCGATGCTGATCGCCGCATTCGCGGCGGATGGCGTCACTGAGATCGGCAACGTTCGGCACATCGACCGCGGATACGAGCGGATCGACGAGCGCCTGCGCGGACTCGGGGCCCAGATCGAGCGCGAAGATGACGTGCCCGTCTCGGTCTGACGGCGCGGGCCCGCGAACCCGCAACTGACCGGTCCGGAGAACATGGTCGATCGCATTCCGAGCGGAACGCGAGACTTCCTGCCGGACGAGATGCGGGAGCTGCGGGCGATGACCGAGCGCATCCGGACGGTGTTCGAGCGGGCCGGCTACGGCGAGGTGTACACGCCCGCGCTCGAGTACGAGACCACGTTCGAGCGCGCGAACATGCACGCGAGCCGCCCCGCGTACCGCATGTTCGACGAGCAGGGGAACGTGCTCGTGCTGCGCTCGGACATGACGGTCCCGATCGCGCGCCTGGTCGCGACCCGCTACCGCGACGCTGAGCCGCCGCTCCGCTTCTCCTACTTCGCCCACGCGTACCGCGGCGTTCGCCCGCAGCGGGGCCAGTCGCGCGAGTTCCTGCAGGCCGGCGTCGAGCTGATCGGCGCGACCTCGCCGCAGGGGACCGCCGAGGTGCTTTCCGTGCTGTGCGCGGCGCTCGACGCTGCGGGTCTTGAGACGTATCGGGTCGGCCTTGGGGACGCCTCGCTCTATCCCGCCCTGCTCGACGGTCTCCAAGTGGACCCCGGACGGCGCGAGCACATGCTGAACGAGCTCGTCGACGGCGATTTCGTCGGGCTCGAGCACGAGGTCACGGCGCTCGCGCTCGACCCCGCCGCCGCCGCCCTGCTGCTGCGCACGCCTCAAACCCGAGGAGGCCCCGAGGTGCTCGAGGGCCTCGAGGGACCGCTCCACAACGCAGTCACCGGGATGCGGGCCGTCCACTCGCTGCTGGCGCCGGCGGTGGCCGAGCGGATCATCTTCGACCTCGGCCTGGTCCGCAGCCTCGGCTACTACACGGGTGCGATCTTCCAGGTCTACGACCCCGCATACGGCGTGCCGATCGGGATCGGCGGTCGCTACGACGAGCTGCTCGGCCAGTTCGGGCGGCCGTTGCCCGCGGTCGGTTTCGCGCTCAACGTCGAGCGGCTCCACATCGCGCTGACCGGCGAGGAGCGGGGGCGGCTGACGTGAACGGGCTGCGGATCGCGGTCCCCCGCGGAGCTCTGTTCCACGAGACGCTCGATCTGCTCGACCGGCTCGGGCTGGACACGCGCGAGGTGCGCGACAACGACCGCAAGCTGCTGTTCGACGACGCCGGCATCATCACGATGCGGCCGTCGGATGTCCCCACTTACGTCGAGGCCGGCGCCGCCGACCTCGGGATCACCGGCAAGGACGTGCTGATGGAGCAGTCCGAGCGCGAGCTGTACGAACTCGTCGATCTCGGCTACGGCCACTGCCGGATGGTGCTGGCGACGGTCGCCGGCGAGGACCCCGCGGCCGAGGCGCTGCGACGGCTCGGTGTGGTCAGGATCGCGACCAAGTATCCGCGGGTGGCCACGCGCTACTTCTTCGATACCGGCCGCCAGGCCGAGATCGTCGAAGTCAAGGGCTCGGTCGAGCTCGCGCCGCTCACCGGCCTGGTCGAGGGGATCGTCGATCTCACCGCGAGCGGGACGACGCTGCGCGAGAACGGGCTCGTCGTCCGTGAGGAGATCGCGCACAGCACCGCGCGGCTGATCGCAAACCCGGTGGCGCACAAACTCAGGGCGTCGACGATCGACGCGCTGCTGGAGCGGCTCGATGCGGTGTGAGCGGCTCGCGCTGACCAGCGACGACGCCCCGGGCGTGGCGGCGCAAATCCGCACGCTCGTGCCGCCGGCGGAGTCGGTCCGCGACGGAGTCGCGCTGATCATTGCCACCGTACGCGCCGGCGGTGACCGCGCGGTACGCGACTACTCGCGGACGCTCGACACCGGCGGCCGCGAGCCGCAGGCGCTGCTGGTCCGAGATGACGAGCTCGACGACGCACTCGCGCAGCTCGACCCTCGAGTCAGGCACGGGATCGAGCGCGCGATCGAGAACGTCGAGGCGGTGGCGGCCGGCCGCGTGCCCGGACCATCCCGGGAAACGAGGCTCGGCGACAACCTCGTCATCGACCGCACGGCCGCGGTCGAGCGCGCCGCGATCTATGTTCCCGGCGGACGGGCCCCGTATCCGAGCACGGTTGTGATGGGGGCGGTCCCGGCGCGGCTCGCCGGCGTGGAGCAGATCGCCGTGTGCTCGCCTCCGCGCATGGACGGCGACCTCGATCCGGTGGTACTGGCGGCGTGCCGGCTCGCCGGCGTCGACACCGTCTACCGGATGGGCGGCGCTCACGCGATCGCTGCGCTCGCCTACGGAACCAAGTCCGTCCCCAGCGTCGATGTGATCGTCGGTCCCGGCAACCTGTACGTGCAGGAGGCCAAGCGCCAGGTGTTCGGACAGGTGGGCATCGATGGCTTCGCCGGCCCGAGCGACCTGCTCGTGGCCGCCACGGGCGACGTCGATCCCGAGCCGCTTGCCTTGGACCTGCTCGCGCAGGCCGAGCACGGCCCCGGCACGCTCGTGGTCGCGGCATCGGACAACTCCCGGCTGCTCGACGGGTTCAACCAGTGCCTGACCGACGCAGCCGACACGGGCGCAGTGGCGTGTCTGGTGGAGGCAACGACAGTCGGCCAGCTGATCGCGTTCGCTCAAGCCTTCGCCCCCGAGCACCTGCAGCTCGTCGGCGCCGACGTCGAGGCGCTGGCCGATCGCGTCACCCGATCCGGTTGCGTGTTCGTCGGCGCGAGCGCCGGCACCGCGTTCGGCGACTACATCGCCGGCTCGAACCACATTCTGCCGACGAACGGGGCCGCCCGGTTCGCCTCCGCCGTGTCCCCCGAGCACTTCCTGCGCCACTTCAGCGAGGTCCACATCGGCGCGGCCGCCGAGCTCGCGAGCTCGGCGGCGCCGCTGGCGCGGGCCGAGGGCTTCGAGCTGCACGCGCGGTCGATGGAGGCACGCATTCGGGACAATGAGCCCCGATGACCCGCATCGGCCTGATCGAACGGAAGACCGGCGAGACCGAGATCAAGGTCAGCCTCGCGCTCGACGGCAGTGGGGCCGGCGAGCGCGACACCGGCGTCGGCTTCTTTGACCACATGCTCGATCTGCTTGCCCGCCATGGCCACCTCGATCTTGGCGTGGAGGCGCGCGGGGATCTCGAGACCGGCGCCCATCACACGGTCGAGGACGTCGGGATCTGTATCGGCCAGGCGCTCGACGAGGCGCTCGGCGACCGCGCCGGCATCTCCCGTTACGGGGAGGCCACGGTGCCGATGGACGAGGCGCGCGCCGCGTGCGCGATCGACATCTCCGGCCGCGGGCTGTGTGCGTTCGAGGCGAAGCTGCCGGCTGGCGCGATTGGCAACTTCGACCATGAGCTCGTCGAAGAGTTCTTCCGGGCGCTCGCGCTGAACGCCAAGGTGACGTTGCACCTGACGGTCGAGCGCGGGACCAACGCCCACCACATGATCGAGGCGGCGTTCAAGGCGGTCGCGCGAGCGCTTCGGGCCGCGGTCGCCGTCGACGCGAACGAGCGCGGAGTGCCGAGCACCAAGGGAACTCTGACATGAGCCTGATCGGTGTGATCGACTACGGAATGGGGAACCGCCGCTCGGTCGAGAAGGCGCTCGCCCACGTCGGCGCCCGCGTGTCGGTCACCCACGATCACGACGAGCTGCAGACGTGCGATGGCCTGGTGCTCCCCGGCGTGGGGGCGTTTCCGAAGGCCATGCACAACCTTCGCGAGTTAGGCCTGGCGGAGCTGATCCAGGCGCGAGTGGACGAGGGAACGCCGCTGCTCGGGATCTGCCTGGGGATGCAGTTGCTGTTCGATAGCTCTGACGAGCTCGAGCCGACGCTTGGGCTCGGCCTCATCGCCGGCGAGGTCACTCGGCTGCAAGCCGGCGGGCTGCGGGTCCCACACATCGGCTGGAACGAGGTGCGATTCGAGCGGCCCTCGCCGCTGACCACCGAGCTCCCATCGCGGGGATGCGCCTTCTACCACGTGCACTCCCACGTCGCGCGGCCGACCGATCACGACACGATCGTCGGCACCACCGAGTACGGCGAGCGGTTCGTCACCTTCGTCGCCCGCGGATCGGTGTTCGGTGTGCAGTTCCATCCCGAGAAGTCCTCGCTGAACGGGCTGCGCATGCTCGACGGCTTCGTTGGGATCTGTGCGGGCGTGGCCGGCGTGCGCGCATGATCCTGCTTCCGGCCGTCGACATCCTCGATGGAAAGGCCGTGCGCCTGACCCGCGGAGAGTTCGACCAGAGCAAGGTGTACGACGCCGATCCGCTCGACGCCGCCCGGCGGTGGGTGGGGGCGGGCGCACGCGAGCTGCACATCGTCGATCTCGACGGCGCGCGCAGCGGCGCCCCCGTGAACTTCGAACACGTCCGGCGGATCGGCGCCGAGATCGACGTGCCGTTCCAGGTCGGTGGTGGGCTGCGGACGATCGAGGCGGTTCGGGAGGCGGTCGACGCCGGGGCGACGTGGGTCGTGATCGGGACCGCCGCCTACACCGACATCGACTTCCTCGACCAAGCGGTCGCCGAGCTCGGCGATCGCATCGTGGTGTCGATCGACGCTCGCGCGGGGAAGCTCGCCGGCGCCGGGTGGACCGAGCAGACGGACATCCCGATCGAGGCGGTGATCGAGCGGCTCGGCGCCCGGGGGGTGCGGCGGTTCGTGTACTCGAGCATCGATCGCGACGGCATGCTGCAAGGCCCCGACCTCGACGGCGCCCGACGGGTCGCCGAGGCGGTCCGCGGCATCTACGCGTACTCGGGCGGCGTCTCCTCCCTCGAGGACCTGAGCGCGCTCGTCCGGCTCCGCCAGGTCAATCTGCGTGCGGTGATCGTCGGCAAGGCCCTGTACGAGGGCCGGTTCACGGTCGCCGACGCGCAGGCCGTGCTTGACCAGTGATGCATTACAAGCGCGTGATCCCCTGCCTCGACGTCGACCGCGGTCGCGTCGTCAAGGGCGTCGGGTTCGTCGACCTGCGCGACGCCGGCGACCCCGTCGAGCTGGCCTGCCGCTACGACGCGGCCGGCGCGGACGAGCTTGTGTTCCTCGACATCACCGCGACCTCGGACAAGCGCGAGACCGTCGTCGACCTGGCGCGGCGCACTGCGGACGACGTGTTCATCCCGTTCACGATCGGCGGCGGCATCCGTTCGGTCGCCGACGCCCAGGCGGTGCTCGACGCGGGCGCGGATAAGGTATCGATCAACTCCGCGGCGCTGGCGCGGCCAGAACTTATCGACGAGCTCGCGGCCACGTTCGGGGCCCAGTGCGTCGTGCTCGCGATCGACGCCAAGTCACGCGACGAGGCGCGCTGGGAGGCGTTCGTCGCCGGCGGGAGGACGCCGAGCGGCCGTGACGCGGTGGAGTGGGCGCGCGAGGGGGTCGAGCGCGGCGCGGGAGAGATCCTGTTGACGAGCATGGACCGCGACGGGACCAACGCCGGCTATGACCTCGGCCTGACCTCGGCCGTCGCCGGCGCCGTCGGCGTCCCCGTGATCGCCTCCGGTGGCGCCGGAGAGCTCGACCATCTGACCGCCGCGCTCGAGGCCGGCGCCGATGCGGTGCTGTGCGCCTCGATCTTCCATTACGGCCAGCACACAGTTCCCGAGGTCAAGGCCGCGCTCGCGCGAGACGGGGTCCCGATCCGGCCCGTGGATTAGGGTCGCGCCGGTGCGCGACATGCCACGCGACCCCGTCCGGACGGGGTCGCAAGGTCCCACGGACGCCGAGCGGAGCGAGGCCCCACACCCGCGAACCGCGATAGCCGGAGTATCCCGGGCAGCCGTCCGCAAGGCGCGGAAACCCCGCCTAGCTCGGTGAACCTTCAGTTTCTATGTTGGCCCGGTTGAAGGCAGCCGCGGTTAGGCGGCCTCTTCCACGTATCCGGCGGCGGCGCATGCATCGCAATACGCGGCCGGCGGGACGCGGGGCTCATAACAGCCAGGGCGGCAACAGGTCGAGGACCGCTTGGGCCGACCGCGACCAATGCGGGCTGCTGCGGCGTCCTTCAGCTCCTCGCGCATGCGATCGAGCTCCGCCGCGTGATCCGCGCAGAACCTACGTCCTGGAAGGGTTGGCTCCTGGCAATGACTTCCACTACGACAACGCATAGACATGCAAGGATAGCAAGAAGCGCTCGAACGCACGTTCCATGCCAGATCAATTGCACGGCGTGTGCGGGGATTTCGTGAGCGGCGGGGCCCGCTATATGCACTTTTTGTGAGTGTGCTACGAGCGCTGTGTGGCGATTACGTTAGCGCTTGCGCGCGCCCGACGTATCAATGATTCTCGGGGAGCATCTGGTAGAGCATCGTGTAGCCGCTTAGGTAGATCGCGCCGTTGTCGGCCACAACCGGATTGAACGCGCCGTCGGGGAACGAGAACACCTTTCGCCCGGTGCGCACGTCGAGCCCGGCGGTGGTCTTCGACCCGAGGTCCGAGTAGTAGACGACGTTGCCCACGATCGTCGCCGACCCGGAGATCTTGCCGCCCGCGCGATGGCGCCACCTGATCGCGCCGGACTTCGCGTCGAACGCGTAGAAGTTGCCGTCGTAGGACCCGAGGTAGACCGTCGGGCCGAGCCCGGGTGTGTCTTGGACCGCCGCTGACGCGTACACATAGGCGCCGGTCCCTGTTGCCCACGCGAGTTTGCCGCTGCTGGCCGCGAACGAGTACACGCGGCCGTCCGTGTTGCCCATATAGACGCGGCCGAACGCCACAGCGGGCGTCGAGTAGAAGTTGCCCGAGCCAAACCCGAAGTCCGCTCCGTTCGTGTTCCTGGCCCAGACCACGTGGCCGCTGCCCGCGTTCAGGGCGTAGGCGCGCCCGGAGTAGTCGCCGAAGTACACGATTCCGTTGGAGATCGCGGGGCCACCCTTGACCGCGGCGCTCGCGTGGTAGGTCCAGTTGGTATGACCTGTGGTGGCGTTCAGCGAGTACACGTTCCCGCCCTGGTCTCCGAAGTACACCGAATTGCCGACGGCGATCGGCGAGGACTCGGTGCCGGCGGGGATCACCTTCGACCACGCGATCCGGCCCGTCTTCATCGACAGCGCGACGAACCGCCCGTTGCCAGGGGCGTGGCCGTGGGCGGACAGCACCGGGAGGTACAGCAAGCCCTGCTTGATTCCCAGTGCCGGCGAGGCCGCCGCGAGCGTTCCCACCTTGGTCTCCCACACCTTGTGACCGGTCTTCGAGTCGAGCTCCTTGGCCGAGGCGTCGTCGTCCATCACGTAGAGGCTGTTACCGGAGATCACCGGCGGAAATTCGAGCAGCGCGTAGTCCTGGAACCGCCAGCCGGTGTGAAGCGGCGGCGCCGGGACCTTGCCGGTGGTGAACGTTCGGGTGCGTCCCGCGTCGTAGCCGTACCACGGCCATGCGAAATCGTTGACCGCGGCCTTCTTCTTGGGGGGGGCGGCCGCCGTCGTCGTCGTGATCGTGAACTCGACGTTCGGATGGGAGACGTTGTGTGGCGACTTGGCAAGGAGGACCGCCACCGCGCCTCCCACCACCACCAACAGGACCACGACGGCGACGAGCCCCCACCGCAGCCAACGCCGCGAACCGGGACTCGGCATGGCTCAGCATGCTAGCCACCCGACCTCCCGGAACCGCTTGGGAAGAAACTATGGCTATGTCCGACTTCCTTCCCAAGGCCGGCGAGCTCGCCACGCGAGTCCGGGCGCTCCCGGCGGCCCGACCGCTGATCCCGCGGCTGCGCGGGACCTCGGGGGTGCACCTCGTGGGCGGGGCGGTGCGCGACCTGCTCCTGGGCGGCGCTCCGGTTGACCTCGACCTCGCGGTCGAAGGCGACGCGGAGGAATTCGCAGCCTCGCTCGGGGGGGAGCTAAAGGTCCATGACCGGTTCGGGACCTCGACCGTCCGGCTCGACGGGTTCGACTACGACATCGCCCGGACGCGCCGCGAAACGTACGCGAGACCCGGCGCGCTCCCGGACGTCGTGCCGGCGCCGCTGGCCGAGGACCTCCAGCGCAGGGACTTCACGGTCAACGCGATCGCGCTCGCGCTCGGGTGCGACGCTCCGGGTGAGCTCGCGGCGGCGCCCCGGGCGATCGAGGACCTCGCGGCCCGGAGGCTCCGGGTCCTGCACGACCGGAGCTTCATCGACGACCCCACGCGCCTGTTCCGGCTCGTCCGATACGCGAGCCGTCTCGGGTTCGAGATCGAGCCGCACACGCGGGCGCTGGCGATGCGGGCGACACACGATGGCGCGGTCGGCACGGTCAGCGGGCCGCGTGTCGGCGCCGAGCTGAGGCTGCTGGCGCGCGAGCGGGATCCGGTGCGGGCGCTCGAGGGTCTGCGCGGTCTCGGGCTCGATGCCGCGGTCCACCCGGAGTTCGGCCTTGGGGACCCCGACCTCGCCCGGCGGGCGGAGGCACTCCTACCCGGCGACGCGCGCCGGGACCGGCTCGTGCTCGCCCTGGCGGCGCGCGCGGTCACCGGCAACCTCACGGGGCTGCTCGACTCGCTGGCGTTCGAGGCCGAGGACCGGGACGCGATCGTGATCACCGCGGCCCGCGGTGAGGAGGTGGCGCGGGCGCTGGCATCCGCGGGCGCTCCGTCGGCGATCGCGGCCGCGGTCGCGGGTGCGCCGGCGGAACTGGTCGCTCTGGCGGGAGCGCTCGGTCCCGAGCCCCAGGCCCGCGACTGGCTCGACACGCTCCGCCACGTGCGGCTCGCGATCGATGGGCGTGACCTGCTCGCCGCGGGCCTACCGGAGGGCCCGGCGATCGGACGCGGGCTGCGGGCGGCGCTGGCCGCGAAGCTCGATCGCCTGGTCGCCGGCCGCGAGCAGGAGCTTGCCGCCGCCCTCATTGGGGCCGGCGAGCCCGAGTAGCCTGCGCCGGTGCCGAACGCCCCGAACGCCCTGCGCTGGGATGGCAGCGCCGGCCATTACGAGGTCTATTACCTGACGCTGACCGATGGCCGATCGGGCGTCGGCGTCTGGATCAGATACACGATGCTCGCGCCGCTGCCCGGCGCCGGCGAGCCGCCGTCGGCGGCTCTGTGGTTCTTGGTCACCGATCCCCGTGCGGGCCTTCCGCCCGTGGTCGCGCGTAAAGCCACGCTGTCGATCGACCTCCTCCACGCCGGTGCCGATCCGTTCGAGCTGCGCGTCGCCGACGCGCTACTGACCGACGAGGGCATGACCGGCGGGTTCGACGACGTCTCCTGGGATCTGCATTGGACGCCTTCGGGGAGGCGGTACGGGCACGTCCACCCATGGCTCGAGCGGCTGGGCGCCGCCGACACCATCCTCGAGCTTCCGCACGCGAACCTGTCGATCGAGGGATACGTGCAGTGGGGCAGCGAGCGGCTCGAGCT
Source organism: Solirubrobacteraceae bacterium (assembly GCA_036490775.1). Taxonomy (GTDB): domain Bacteria; phylum Actinomycetota; class Thermoleophilia; order Solirubrobacterales; family Solirubrobacteraceae; genus Palsa-465. The sequence continues at coordinate 15,640 of DASXDD010000146.1, forward strand.
TGCCGGGGCCCGCGGCGGGCAGGCGCATCTGTGGGGCTCCAAGCACGCCCGCTCGTGGGCCTGGCTCCACTGCAACGACCTGCGCACGATCGGGGGCAAGCCGGCACGGGACGCGTTCATCGACGCGGTATCGGTCTCCACGACGCGGGCCGGGCGGGAGTTCGGCCCGGTGACCCCGGTCGTTGGGCGCTTTGACGGCCGGGACTTTCGCTCGATCTCGCCGGTGCGCGTGCTGCGGAACTCGAGCTCGTACTCGCCGACGGGATGGCGGTTCGAGGCCGTTGAGGGGTCGCGCAAGGTGATCGTCGAGGTCGACGCCGATCACGAGCGGCTCGCCGGCGTCACCTACCGCGACCCCGACGGCGAGTCGGCCTACTGCTACAACACGGAAACTGCCTCGATCCGCCTGCACCTGTACGAGCGAGCCCGTCGCTTCGGCGGGTGGACTCACGTCGCCGACGTTCACGCGTACGGCCGCGCGCATTTTGAGTACGGGCAGCGCACCCCGGTGCCCGAGCTGGAGCTGCACCTGAGGTGAGGTTGCCGGCGCCGTTCTACGCCCGCGACGAGCACCTGGCGATCGCGCTGCCCGGCGCAGAGGCGCTGTTCACAACCCGGCGCGGCGGGTTCTCGGAAGGTCCGTACGCGAGCCTCAACCTCGGCCGCATGACCGACGACCGTCCCGACGCGGTCCGGCAGAATCGGGCCAGGCTCCAGGAGCGAGCCGGGGTCAGGCCGGCGCACATCAGGCAGGTCCATGGAACGATCGTGCGGACGGTCACGGACGCCGACGACCCGTTCGTCGCGCCCCTGCCCGATGCGGGCATCGAGCTGCCCGAGGCCGACGGCCAGGCGACCCGCCTGCGCGGGGTGGCGCCGATGGTGCTCACCGCAGACTGCCTGCCGATCGCAGTGGCCGGCCGCGGATGCTCCGGCGTCGAGGACGGCGCGGCGGTGGCCGTGCTGCACGCAGGCTGGCGCGGTCTCGCCGAGGGCATCATCGGCGAGGGCGTGCGCACGCTCCGCGAGCTCGGCGCCGACGGCCCGCTCGCGGCGGCGATCGGCCCGGGCGCCGGCGGCTGCTGCTACGAGGTTGGCGACGAGGTACGAGAAGCGTTCACGGAGTACGACGACCGCGTGCGCCGGGGGCGCAACCTCGACCTGAAGGCGATCGCCCGCGCCCAGCTCGAGCGGGCCGGGGTGGAGACCGTGCACGACGTCGATCTGTGCACGATCTGCTCGGGCGAGGATCTGTTCTTCTCTCACCGACGCGATCGCGGCGTCACCGGACGGCAGGCCGGACTCGTGTGGTTGAGCTGATCAGGGACCTGCAGGCCGAGCAGGTCCGGAAGAACCTTGAGCGAGTCAGGGCCGAGATCGCCGAGGCGGGGCGCGACCCGGGCGAGGTACAGATCCTCGCAGCGGTCAAGTACGTGCCGGTCGACGAGCTCGAGGTGCTCGCCGAGGCGGGCCTCGAGCTGCTCGGCGAGAACCGGGCGCAGGACCTCGTGGCCAAGGCGCAGGCGCACCCCGGCGTGTTCACGTGGGACTTCATCGGCCACCTGCAAAGCCGCAAGGTCCGCCAGGTGGTGCCCTACGTCCGCTACATCCACTCGGTCTCGAGCGAGTCGGCGCTCGATCAGCTCGGGCGACACGGTACGGCGTCCACGGAGATTCTGATCGAGGTCAACGTCGCCGGCGAGGCGGGCAAGAGCGGGATCGCTCCCGGGGAGCTGCCGGCGTACCTCGAGCGCTCGCCCGTGACGGTGGTGGGGCTGATGACGATGCCCCCGCTGGCGCCGACTCCCGAGGCGAGCCGCACCCACTTCGCGGCGCTCCGAGACCTCGCCCAGGAGCATGGCCTGGCGCAGCTTTCGATGGGAACCAGCCAGGACTACTTGGTCGCCGTGGAGGAGGGCGCGACAATTGTGCGGCTTGGCACGAGCTTGTACCGGTCCCGCGCGTCATAATCACAGCAGGGAATTACGGCCTCCTACCGAAACTTCGATTCCGAGATGGCGATACGCGATACCTGGCACCGCACCCTCATGTACTTCGGGCTTGCGGATGACGAGGATTACGACGATGACCTCGAGCCCTACAACGAGCCTGAGGCCGAAGCCCAGGATGCCTATCGCGATCGTCCAAACGTGCGGCGCCTCAGCTCGCGGCGCCGGCGGGACGAGTTCGACGACATCTTCGCCGACGATCCCGATGCCGACCGGCGCACGACGTCGCTGAGGCCGGTGAGCGGGGGTCGCGGCAACGGGCGTGGCGGGTCGGACGTTCGCGTCCATTTCGTCGCGCCGAAGAACTTCAACGAGGTCCAGGACGTCGCGGACAAGTTCAAGGAAGCGATCCCGGTCATCCTGAACCTCCAGAGCACGGACCACGACCTGTCAAAGCGGCTCATCGACTTCTCGAGTGGGCTCACCTACGCACTCGACGGGGGCATGCAGCGGATCGCCGACAAGGTTTTCCTGCTTACCCCACGCAACGTCGAGGTGTCGGCGGAGCAGCGCGCCCAGTTGATGGAGAAGGACTTCTTCAATCAGAGCTGAGCCCGGTCACGCTCGCCCGCCGTTGGCTTCGCCAATCGGCATCGAGCGATTGGGCTCCTCCGCGGTAGATTTGTTCAGATGCACGTCGGACTGATCGGCGCTGGCAACATGGCGCGTGCGCTCGCACGGGGCTGGGGTGAGCCGGTGCTCGTATCCGACGGAGGTTCGGGTCGTGCCAAGACGCTGGCGGCCGAGCTCGGGGGAGAGGCGCTCGACGGGAACGTATCCGTCGCCGACCGCGCCGACCTCGTCGTGCTCTGCCACAAGCCGGCGCAGTTCCACGAGGTGGCCGATCAGCTTCGGGGACACGCGAAGGCTGTCGCCTCGGTGGTCGGGGGGATCGACACGGCGAAGCTGCGGGCGGCCTATGGGGTGCCGGTGTTCCGGTTCATGCCTAACACACCGGTCGAGGTTCGCCGCGGGGTCATGTGCTACTCGCCCGAGCCCGACGCTGACCCCCGGCTCGAAGCCGACGTCGTCGATCTGTTCGGGCGGCTCGGGACCGTGGTCAGGGTTCCCGAGGCTCTCATGAGCGCGGCCGGCGCGGTGACGGGAGTCGGGCCTGCCTACCAGGCGCTACTCGTCGAGGCTCAGGTCGACGCGGCGGTCCGCCACGGGATGACCGCCGCCCTCGCCGGTCGGCTCGTCGTCGAGACGATGGCCGGGACCGCGGCGCTGCTCGAGACCCGCGACTACGACACGCTCACAGTCCGCCGCGAGGTGACCTCGCCAGGCGGCACCACCGCCCGCGGGCTTGCCGCGCTCGAGCGTGGCGGCGTGCGGCCGGCGTTCCAGGCGGCGTTCGACGCGGTCATGGAGTGGGCGCGATGACGGTCCTGGCAGCGCTCACGCGGGGCGACATCGCCAACTATGTCCAAGCGCTGTTCCTCGTCTACATCCTGCTGATCTTCGTTTACATCCTGCTGAACATGATGTTCTCGCTGGGGCTGCGCCCGCCTTACTCCCGCTACAGCGACGCGGTCATGAGCTTCCTCCGAGACGTGTGCGAGCCGTACCTGAAGATCTTCCGCCGCTTCATCCCGCCGATCGGGATGTTCGACCTCACTCCGATGATCGCGATCGTCGTCCTGTGGATCGTGCAGATGGTCGTGGTCAATCTGATCCAGGGCTGATGCGCAGGTTCGGGCCTGAGGGCTAAGAGCCCGCGCGACATGACTCAGTCGACCGCATCGCTCCGTGTGAGGGCTTTCGCACGCGCCGGCCTGGTCGCGGCGATCGTGATCGCGCTCGATCAGATCACCAAGAACACGATCGCAGCCGGCATCACGCCCGGGGACCACCGGAAGTTCCTGCCGGGGATCACGCTCGTGCACGACCAGAACACCGGCGTCGCGTTCACGCTGTTCTCGGGCGGAGGGGCGCTCGTGCTCGTGTTCACGTTCGCGGCGCTCTCGCTACTGATCGGGTACTTCGCGATGCGGCCCGAGCGGCCGCTGCTGTGGCTGCCGACCGGGATGCTCGTCGGCGGCGCGATCGGCAACCTGATCGACCGGATCGCGCACGGCGGGGTCACCGACTTCATCCAGCTCCCGCACTGGCCGGCGTTCAACGTGGCGGATATGTCGATCACGTTCGGCGTGTTCACGCTGTTGTACGTGCTCGAGGGCCGTCGCGAGCGGTGAGCGATGGCGGCCCGATCGAGCTGCGCGTCCCCGAGGCCGCGGCCGGCACCCGGCTCGACCGGTTTCTGGCCGTGCCGCTCGGATCGCGCGCTCGGGCGCAGACGCTGATCGATTCCGGCCACGTCCGGGTCGATGGGACGCTGCGACCCAAACGCCACCTGGTGCAGTCGGGCGAGGCGATCGAGATCGACGACTCCCCAGAGCTCGGGCCGGAGGTCATGTCCGAGGCGCAGGCGTCGTTCTCGGTCGCGTACGAAGACGAGCACCTGCTCGTGGTCGACAAGCCGGCAGGGGTCGTCGTGCACCCCGCCCGCGGTCACTGGGTCGGCACGCTTGCGCAGGCGCTCGAGGGACGGGCCGCCGGCGGCGAGGAGCCGTGGCGCGCGGGGATCGTCCACCGGCTCGATCGCGACACCTCGGGTCTCCTCGTCGTCGCCAAGAACGACTCGGTTCACCGCGCCTTGAAGTCGCTGCTGGCGCGGCGCCGGCTACGACGCGAGTACCTGGCACTGGTCGACGGCCACCCGCCGGCCAGGACAGGCACGATCGACGCACCGATCGGCCGCCACCGGCGCGATCGCAAGCTGATGTCGATCGATAGCGACGATGCCCGGGAGGCACGGACGCATTTCGAGATCGAGCGGCTGCTGCCGGCGGCGGCGCTGTTGCGCGTCGTGCTCGACACCGGCCGCACCCACCAGATCCGCGTCCACCTCGCGGCGATCGGTCATCCGGTGTGCGGCGATCCGCAATACGGCACTTCCGGCCGATTCGGGCTCGAGCGGCAGTTCCTGCACGCGGCCCGGCTGTCGTTCGAGCACCCGGTGACCGGGGCCGCGATCGACGTCACCTCGCCATTGCCCGACGACCTGGTGGCGGCGCTCGCGGTCGCGGAGGCCGGCGAGTAGGCCGCCCACGATAAGTCGACACTCGACGTCGCGCGCGGCTCGAGTGCGCCGTTTTCGTTGTCATACCGCGCCGAATATGCATTCGGCCGGCGAACCGCGGCGAGAGTCGAGTTATCGGTGTGGCGGCCGGCGGACCGCCAGGGCGATGGCATGAATGTGGCGGCCGGTGGCCGTCGGTCCGGGCTTGAGGTGAGTGGCCGGTGCCCGTCGGGCAGCCCTCGCGCGCGCCTCGACTCCGGCGACTGGCCCGAGCGCTCCCGTACGGCGAAAGCGGGAGCGGGGGCTGCCAGACCGGGCACGGCCACGAAAAAGAAGGCGGGGCGGCCCGTCCACAGCCGCCCCGCCTGACGTTGCGAACCGAGCCACCGGAGGTAGGGGAAGGGAGGTTCGGCCCGCGCACGAGCCACCGCTGAAGGTAGGGGAAGCGAATGGCCCGCTACACCTGAAAACGTAG
>DASXDD010000147.1:0-32286 GCA_036490775.1 Solirubrobacteraceae bacterium
GTCGGCGATCAGCAGAGCCACGGGCTCGCCGGCCCGCGCGAACTCGTGCAGACGCGCGAGCCCGGCTGCGGGCCCGCGCGCTGCGATCACGCGCGTGTCGTTACCGAAGCGCACCTCGAGATCGCTCTCGAGCGCCTGCAGAACCGACGGGTCCGACGAGACGAGGAAGATGATCGGCAATCGCCTGTCGAACATGGCTACCTCGTCTCGCCGACTCGCTCAGGCCCCGTGTCGCGGGGCGATGTTGTGGTTGAGCGCGAACACGTTGGCGGGGTCGTACGTGTCCTTGAGCGCGACCAGCCGACGATAGGTTTCCTCGCCGTAGGCGGAGCTGGCACCGCTGGCGTCGCCGAGGAAGTTCACGTACGCACGCCCGGTCGACGCGGCGTCGGCTGCCTCGATCACTGCTCGCGCCCAGTCGATGTGGGCCTGAGCCGCGTCGGGGTCGTGCCATCCGGTGACCGCGTTGAGCACGTAGGGCATCGAACGCTCGGAAAACGCCGACTCGCCGTCGCCGACCCGGGCGACCGCGCCGCCCATCTGGTGCACGTGGATCTCGCACTGAGGCCCGGGAGCCTGGAGATGCAGCTCGCTCAGCCGCTCGATCAGCTCGTCGTCGAGGCGCGCGAGGTTCGTCGCCTTGAAGTAGGCGTGGATGCCCTTCTGCCAAAGCGGATCGACCAGCGTCTGGATCACTCCGTAGGGCATCGGCCCGAGCAAGTCCGCGACCGGCTCGGCGACGTCCCGCAGCGCGGCGACGTGACCGGCGCCCTCCTCGATCGGTCCGGCCGAGGCGGCGATCAGCGCGACGACCTTCTTGCCCTGCCACTCCTCTGGGATCACCGGTAGCGGCGGCGCCGTCGTGAGGTTGATGAGCACGGTGATGTCATCGGGCGCGCCGGGCGCCCAATCGCGGAACCGGTGCAGCAGATCGCGATCGGCGGCTGCTGGGTAAAACACCGGCCCGGCGTAGACCGTCGGCCCGACCGGATGCAGCTCGTACTCGAACTGGGTGACGATCCCGAAGTTGCCGCCGCCGCCGCGCAGTCCCCAGTAAAGGTCCGCGTTCTCGGTCGCGCTGGCGTGCACCAGCCGGCCGTCGGCGGTGACGACGTCGGCGCTGATCAGGTTGTCGCAGGCCAGCCCGTGCTTGCGCATCAGCCAGCCGATGCCGCCGCCGAGCGTGAACCCGCCGACGCCGGTCGTCGAGATCAGACCCCCGGTCGTCGCCAGGCCGTGCGCCTGCGTCTCGTGGTCGACGTCGGCCCACACGGCACCGCCGCCGACCGTCGCCCATCGCGCCGTGGTGTCGACGCGGACGCCGTTCATCGGCGAGAGGTCGATCACGATCGTGTCATCGCCGGTTGAGAATCCGGCGACGCTGTGACCGCCGCCGCGAACCGCGATCGTGAGACCGTTGCTGCGCGCGAACGCGACCGCCGCGATGACGTCGGCCGCACCGGTGCAGCGGACGATCAGCGCGGGCCTGCGGTCGGCATGCGCCCCGTTCCAGATCTGGCTCGCCTCGGCGTAGCCCTCGCTGTCGGGCGTGAAGATCTCCCCGCGGACTGCCTCACGGAGCTGCCCGACGACGGCGTCTTCAAGCACCGGGGTGGTTGTTTGACTCATGGTGTCCTCCGGTTTGGATTGATGAGAGCAATGGTCGGGCGGCCGCGCGACTCCCACATCGGGCAGATCCCCTGACATGCCCCCCCGAACATTGAGTTCGGGGATGCCGGCCTGAAAGGATCGGCTCGGGCGCGCGTCTTCAGCGGTGTGACGACCCGTCGGATTCCCGATAAACGACCGCCGCTGGTGCCCGTGCCGGCGCCGGAGCGCCGCTTCGTGCGCCCCGTCGTGCGCGCGCTTCCGGGACCGACCGCGCACCCCTCGGCCGAGGCGTGGCCCGCCGCCGGCAGCGCATCTAGAGCTCGCTAGCGGGCTCGGCGACCAGCTCGCGGGCGACGTGCTGGCGCCCGCGGTGAAGGCGGGTCGTGATCGTCGCCTCACGCGTCCCGAGTGACTTCGCCGCCTCGCGGTAGGAAAGGCCCAGCAGGTCGACCGCGATCACCGCGTCGCGGTAGTGGGGCGGGGCGGTTGCGATCGCCTCCATGATCTCGCGGCTGGAGTACTCACCCTCCTCGGCCGACACGTCGACCGTCAGGATGTCGTCCTCGAACAGGCGCTGCTCGACCGGGCGGTGCGCGCGGCTGCGGTATCTCGTGGCGTAGGTGTTGCGCAGCGCTCGCAGCAGATAGCCGAGCTCGTTGTCCTCGCGCAGCAGCCGCGGGCGCTTGAGCACGTTGACGAACGTCTCCTGCACGAGGTCCTCGGCGTCGTGCCGAGATCCGCACAGCGCCCATGCTGCTCGGTACAGCGTGTCGACGTGGCGCCACAGGCCCTCGGGCTCGAGCAGGCGCGGCCGGCGCCCGCGCCGCGGCTCGCGACAAGGCGGGGGTGTTTGCCCCTGAGCGCTGACTGTTTCGGCCATGTGTCTACTGTGCCTGCCGGCGAGCTAAATCGGTATAGGGAAATTCACCTAACTTTCGGTGTGCCGCCCCTTACCTAGCGTCCTGCGCCGCCGGCTCGGGACGCCAAAAGGCGAGTCACGCAGCGCCGCCCCCGGCGCGATGGGACCTCTAGCCGGCGAGCGCCGCGTCGAGCTCGGCGCGGACCGACACGCCCAGCTTGCGGTAGGCCGCCGCGAGGTGCGTTTCGACGGTCTTGATGCTCAGAAACAGCTGCTGGGCGATTGCGCGGTTGCCCTTGCCCGCGGCCGCGAGCTCGCTGATCTGCCGTTGGCGCGGGGTCAGCGCCTCGGCGCCGTCGACGGCCGCTCGCCGGGGGCGCAATCCGGTCGCCACGAGCTCGCGGCGAGCCCGATCTGCCAGCAGCGACGCGCCGGCGGCGTCTGCTTGCGCCAGCGCCGGGCGCAGCGCGTCGCGCGCCTCCACGCGACGTCCGATCCGCGACAGCGTGCTGCCGAGCTCGAGCCTCAGGCGCGCTGTCTCGAGCGTCGCCGGTCGTCCGTCGAGCAGCGACAGCGCGCGCCGGCACAGCGCGACGCGTTCGCAATCGTCGGGCTCGGCCACGGCGCGCGCGTGCAGCGCCCGAGCGACCGGAAGCGGCGTCCCGAATTGCCGCGCAAGCTGGAGCTCGTCGTCGGCGAGCGCGACGGCTTCGGTGCGGCGACCAAGGTGGGCAAGCGCCAGCGCCGCGGTCGAGCGCCACTCGCTCCACGTCGGGTTCGGCCGGCAGTCGCGGTTACACCCGGCGCCCACCTCGCACGCCTCGGCGTACGCGCGCTCGAAGTCGCCTTGCGCAAGTGCGAGCTGCGCTCGCGCCAGCAGCGCGCTCCTGTGTGACGGGCTGCCTCCACAAAGCTGGCCGTCGAGTCCGAAATCGCGGAGGACCCCGTGTGCTCTCGCAAACGACCCGCGCTCGGTCAGGGCTGACACGAGTACGCCTGCCGCACCGGCGACGCACGCGCGGATCTCGTCGTCGGCCAGCGCCAGCGCCTCGCCGGCCAGCAGCTCGGCCTCGGCCACCTGTCCGGTGCGCAGCGCGAGCTCAGCCGCGTACCAGCTCGCGATTGCCTGCAGTCGGCGCGAGCCGCGGGCGTTCGCCTCGGCTGCCAGATCGGCGATCGCCCGTCGTGCCGCCTCGGCGCGGTCGGTCACGATCAGCGCCCGGACACACAGGTGGTAGGCGGTCCGCTGCCAGGCCTCGCGCAGCAGCGTCCCATCGTCGATCGCCTCTAGCGCCAGCGCCGCGGCCGCCTCGGCATCGGGCGTGCCGCCCTCGGTCGCGAGCCAGGCGCGGTGCGCGAGCACAACGCGGCGCATCAGCGGGTCAGTGGTGTCGGACAGCTCGATCGCGGCGGCCCGGCGCGCACGCTCGGCGTGCGTGCCGGGAAGGGTCATCAGCGCGTCAAGCGCCGCGGTCTCGACAGCCAGCCGGCTCTCGTCGTCGGCGTCGAGTGCGATCCGCTCGAGCAGGTGAGAGAGCCCGGGATCGTCGCCACGGACGACGCCGAGCGCCGCCAAGCGCGTGAGCACGTCCAGGCGGCTCGAGAGGTCGCGGGCCTCGAGCAGCGCGTCGCGCAGCCGCCGTCGCGCGTCGGGCAATCCTGCGTGGAACGCGACCGTCGCAAGCTGAGCAAGCATCCGACCACGATCGTCGCCCGGCGACCGTTCACTGAGCGCCCGCTCGAGGTAGGTCACGGCGACGGCGGGGGCGCCGCGCTGGGCGGCCAAATCGGCCGCGCGCTGAAGCAGCTCGCTGACGACCGCCTCTCCCTGGGGACGTGAATGCAGCAGGTGGGCGGCGATCGCCTCGGCGGGCTCGCGCAGCGACATCAGCGCCCGCGCGGACTCGCGGTGCAGCCGCTCGAGCTCGCCGGCCGACAGCGCGTCGCGGATCGCCGAGGCGATCAGCTCGTGAGCGAAACGGTCGCCGTCGCCGTCGATCAACCCCGTCGCCGCGATCGCTTCGCCCGCGCCGCCAAGGTAGTCGACCCCGACACCTGCGACTGCCGCGACGGCCTGTGCCGGGGCGGTGTCGCCGATCACAGCCAGCGTCGTCGCGATCGCTCGTTCCCGCGGGGAAAGCTCGGCCAGCAGCCGGCGCACGGTGTCGAGCATCGCCCGGCTCACCGGTTGCCGTCGATCGAGCGCCTCGGGGCCGTGATCCGCGAGCTGGCGCGCGAGCTCTGAGAGCAGCCATGGGCTGCCGGCGACTGCTCGATGGCACTCGCGGCAGATGCCGATCGAAGCGTCGGGCGCGAGGCCGCGGATCAGGCGAACGGCACCGGTCGGGCTCAGCGGCGCTGGATGCAGCACGGTCGCAGCGCGCGCCCCGCCGAGCAGGCTCAGCGCATCGGCCGCCGCGGCCGGATCTCCAGCGCGTGCGCTGACGATTACGGCGACTGGGATGTCCTCGATCCGGCGCGCGAGATACGCGAGCACTTCGAGCGATGCACGATCCGCCCACTGGGCGTCATCGACGATCAGCACAAGCGGCCGCCGCGCGGCGATTCGCGCGCAGACCCAGAAGATCCCGTGAGCGATCACCGTGACGTCACTCGCATCCGGCGCGCTGCCGGTCAGCAGCATCGTCGCGGCGGGAGCAGCCGCCTCGGTCAGCAGCTCCGCACGCTGGGCGTCGGTCAGGTCGCGCAGCGGCGCCTCAAGCAGCGAGCGCACGACACCGAACGCGAAGTCGCGCTCGCGAGGGCCAGGCGCCGCCCGGCGCACGAGCTGGCCTGCGGCGGCCGCTTCGCGCTCGGCATGCTCGACCAGGGCCGTCTTGCCGAGCCCGGCGGCGGCCTCGATCACGACCACTGAGCCGGTCGCCTCGGCGAGCCGGCCGACGGCGTCCTCGAGCACTTCGAGCTCGAAGACGCGTTCGATCAGCTCTTCGCCGGCCGGGCTCGCAAGCGCGGGAACGCGCTCGAGGAGCCTCAGCTGGGGTGCATTCGCACGTCCTTGATCTATCGCAGCGCCGGTTACCATGGTCCCAAGTCATCGGTGGTCTGACTGCCTGTGCTAGTCAAGACGCGGGGCCCACGGCGATCCTTCCAACGTTCCGCGCACGCCTCCAGACGCCACACGACGACAGGATTCTCGATCCCGCGCAGGACCAGTTCGAAGCGCTTGCGCAGCGCCCACTCGAGTTCGCCCGCAGCCGACCGTGTGGTGACGCTGATCAACGCTTCGTTGGGGTGAGCCTCGTCGGCGAGGCGTGCTGCGACGTTCACGGCGTTGCCATACCAGTCCCCGCCTCGCATCACCGCCGGACCCGTGTGGGCTCCCACGCGCACGGGCAGCAGGTCCGCGCGGGTCCCGACCTCCCGGACCGCGCGAGCGGCGAGCGCCACCGCCTGCGCCGCGTCGGGGGCCCAGATCATCGCCCCGTCGCCCATCGACTTCACCTGCCACGCCCCGTGCTCGCGGCTGAGCGCCGTCATCGTGCGCCTGAACTCGCGTGCGACTCGTGCCGCGGCCTCGTCGCCGCGTCGTGCGGTCAGCGCCGTGTAGCCGACGAGGTCGGCGAACACGAACGTCGGCGCCGGATGCCGGGCCATCCACAGCAGCCGCTGCGCGAGCCACAGCCGATGTAGCACGACCGCCGCGACGGCCGCGAAGCCGATCAGTGCGGCGGTCATCGCGACGAGCCTCGGTAGGCGAAAGACGGCAGAGAAGTACTCATGCCGCCAACGACGCGGGTCCCCATCGGATCCTTCCACGCGCTCGATCGGTTCAGGGTGCAGCGGCCGGGGTGTCTCAGGGTTGCCACGCAAAGATCAGGGCCCCGTACCGATTGTCGCGGTGCGCGCCGCGACCTACCTTCGGCTGACCTGCGCCTGCACGGGCGCGGCTCACACCGAATCGAGAGGGGCAGCATGAGGATTCCTACGCAGCATCGTCGAACGAAAGGGCTCGTCGCCGGCGTCATCGCCGGAGCGTCGAGCCTCGCGCTGTTCGGCGTCACAGCCAGTCCGGCGTTCGCAACCTATAACGCGCAGGTCCAGGGCGGCGTGCTTCGGATCGTCGGCAACGCCGACAGTGACAAGCTCGCGCTGATCGGCGATCCGGCCAACAACCGGGTGCTGGTCGACGTCGGCGAGGATGGCACGACCGACTTCAGCTTCGACGGCGCCACGTTCAGCTCGATCGACGTCGAGGCCGGCGGCGGCGACGATACGGTCGATGTCGCCAACGGCATGGCGGGGTTCGGTCACCTGACGGTCAACGGCGGCGACGGCAATGACACGTTGCGCGGCGGCGACGGCAACGACACGATCAACGGTGGCAACGGCAACGACACGATCGACGGCGGCATCGGCGCCGACATCCTGCTCGGCGGCAACGACAACGACACGATCGTCTGGAATCCGGGCGAGGGCAGCGACACGGTCGAGGGCGGGGGCGGCTCTGACGTTCTCGACTTCCACGGGTCCAACGCCAACGAGAACATCGATGTGTCGGCCAACGGCTCGCGCGTGCGGCTGTTCCGCGACGTCGCGAACATCACGATGGACCTCAACGGCATCGAGGGCCTCAACCTCAACACGCTGGGCGGCACCGACACCGTCAGGGTCAACAATCTCACCGGCACTGCGCTGAAGGCGGCGAACGTCGACCTCAGCTCGTTCGGCGCGGGGGATGGCTCGCCCGACAACGTGATCGTGACGGGCACTGACGGTCCCGATCACGCGACCGTTGGCTCCGCCGGCGGCAACATCCAGGTGTCGGGCCTGGGCGAGCTGGTCCAAGTGTCCGGCAGCGAAGCGCAGGATCAGGTCAGCGTCGACACGCTTGGCGGCGACGACTCGATCAGCTCCGGCGTCACAACACCGGGACCGGCGAAGGTCTCGATCGACGGCGGCCCGGGAACCGACACATCGACGTACTCGGGCACCGCGGCGGCCGACAGCATCGGGATCGCGAACGACGGCACCGCGGTCGCGACGTTCAATGGCGCCGGCAACGGGGTGCAGGACACCACCAACGTCGAGAGTCTCGTCGTCAACGGCCTGCAGGGCGATGACACGATCACCGGCCAGAACGGGATCGCGATGCTGATGACGCACCTGACGATCAACGGGGGCGACGGCAACGACACGCTCGGTGGCGGCGATGGCGACGACGCGATCAACGGCGGCAACGGCAACGACACGATCGACGGCAATCGCGGCAACGACGTGCTGCTAGGCGGCAACGGCAACGACACGATCGTCTGGGACCCCGGTGACGGCAGCGACACGGCCGACGGAGGCGGCGGCAGCGACGCCATGGACTTCCACGGCTCCAACGCACCGGAGAACATCGATGTGTCGGCAAACGGCTCGCGCGTGCGGCTGTTCCGCGACGTCGCCAACATCACGATGGACCTCAACAGCATCGAGGCGCTCAATGTCAACACGCTCGGCAGCGTCGACACGGTCAGCGTCAACAACCTGACCGGCACGGCGCTGAAGACCGTCAACGTCGACCTCAGCTCGTTCGGGGCGGGGGATGGCTCGCCCGACAACGTGATCGTGAACGGTACAGACGGCCCCGATCACGCCACGGTCGGCGCCGCGGGCGGCAACGCCCAGGTGTCAGGACTCGGCGAGCTGGTGCAGGTGTCGGGCGCTGAATCCCAGGATCGGTTCAGCGTCGACACGCTTGGCGGCGACGACACAATCAGCTCCGGGGTCACCACACCCGGGCCCGAGAAGATCTCGATCGACGGCGGCCCGGGCACGGACACGTCGACCTACTCGGGTACAGCGGCGGCCGACAGCATCGGGATCGCGAACGATGGCACTGCGGTCGCGACGTTCAATGGCGCCGGCAACGGGGTGCAGGACACCACCAACGTCGAGAGTCTCGTCGTCAACGGCCTGCAGGGCGATGACACGATCATCGGCCAGAACGGGATCGCGATGCTGATGACGCACCTGACGATCAATGGTGGCGACGGCAACGACACGCTCGGTGGCGGCGATGGCGACGACGCGATCAACGGCGGCAACGGCAACGACACGATCGACGGCAATCGCGGCAACGACGTGCTGCTGGGCGGCAACGGCAACGACACGATCGTCTGGGATCCGGGCGATGGCAGCGACACGGCTGACGGAGGCGGTGGCAGCGATGTCATGGACTTCCACGGCTCCAACGCGCCGGAGAAGATCGACGTTTCTGCCAACGGCAAGCGCGTGCGGCTGTTCCGCGACGTCGGTGCGGTCACGATGGACCTCAATGCGATCGAGACGCTCGACATCAGCACGGCGGGCAGCGCCGACACGGTCACGGTCAACAATCTCGCCGGGACCGGGCTGACAGCGGCCAACGTCGACCTCGGCGCGCAGGGCGGAGGCGGCGACGGCGCAGCCGACACGGTGATCGCGAACGGCAGCAGCGCCGCCGAACGCGTCAACGTGACCCGGTCGGGGTCGCAGGTGCTGGTCGCGGGGCTGCACCCGACGCTGTCGATCACCGGCAGCGAGCCGGCGAACGACACGCTCGACGTCAACACGCTCGGCGGCAAGGACCAGGTGACAGTCGCGCCGGACGTGAGTCAGCTGATCGCGCCCGTCGTGGACCTGGGCGCCGACCAGTAAGGGGCAACGGGGCAGACGGAATCGGGGCGCCACCGCATTGCGGGGCGCCCCATTTCGTCGTTCATCTCACACAACGCCGCCGTGCGTCGTTGTCTGTGCATGACAGACATCGCGACGGACATCCGCCGGCGCGTCGATCGCCTGCCGTGGAGCCAACTCCGCGAACAGCTAGACGACAAGGGCCACGCGATCACGCCGGCATTGCTGACCGAGGACGAGTGCGAAGAGCTCTCTGACCTGTTCGACGGCGGGCGCTTTCGATCGACGATCGAGATGGCCCGGTATCGCTTCGGCGACGGTCGCTACCGCTACTTCGACCATCCACTGCCCGACAAGATCGCGGCCTTGCGCGCGGCCTTCTACCGGCACTTGGCGCCGATCGCAAACGACTGGGCGCAGCTGCTGCGCGGTGAGAACCCAAGCTTTCCGGCTGAGCACGAGCAGCTGCTCGAGCGCTGCCGCGAGGCCGGTCAGGGTCGGCCGACGCCGCTGATCCTGCGCTACGGCGTGGGCGACTGGAACGCGCTACATCAGGATCTCTACGGCGACGTTTTCTTCCCCTTCCAGGTGCTGACGATCCTCGCGCGTCCGGGGGTCGACTTCGAGGGCGGCGAGTTCGTGCTGCTCGAGCAACGGCCGCGCGCGCAGAGCCGGGCGCACGTGCTGACCCCGCCCCAGGGAGCGTTCGTGATCTTTCCGACATCCGAGCGGCCCAACAGGGGCAAGAATGGCTATCACCGGATCGGGATGCGCCACGGGATCTCGACAGTTACCGAGGGCCGGCGCACCGCGCTCGGCGTGATCTTCCACGACGCGAAGTGAACGCTTCACCGGATCGTCACCAGATCGGCTCCGAAGGTGCCGAACATCGATGTTGATGAGCTACTCAGAGATCCACTTCCACATTCTCGACGGCGTCGACGACGGTCCGGGCACGCTCGACGAGAGCGTCGAGCTCGCGCGGCTGGCGCTCGCTGATGGCACCCGCACGATCGTCGCGACCCCGCACGTGCATCGCCGGCACGTGACCGATCCGGCCGAGATCTCAGACCGCGTCGCGCGCCTTAACGATCGGCTGCGCCAAGAGCGCGTCCCAGTCGACGTGCTGGCCGGCGGCGAGCTCGCCCACGACATGGTCGGGCGACTCGACCAGCGCCGGCTCGATGCGATTGCGCAGGGCCCGCACGGTCGCCGCTGGGTGCTACTGGAGGCGGCGTTCGAAGGGCTCGAGCAGAGCTACACGCAAGCCGCGGATGAGCTGCGCGAGCGCGGGTTCGCCGTCGTCGTCGCGCACCCCGAACGAGCCGCGCAATCGCGTCGCACCCAAGAGGTGCTCGCGCATGAGCTTGCTGAGGGCAGTGCGTTACAGCTGACGGCCTGGTCGTTGACCGGCCGGTACGGCGACGCGATCAGGGCGCTGGCGCTACGACTGCTGCGCTCGACGGCGGTCGCGGTGATCGCCTCCGACGCCCACGGGGTTCATCGAGCCCCGTCCCTAGGCCCGGCGCTGACGGCGGTGGCTGCTGTCGGCGAGGCGAACCCCGCTCGCTTTGCCGGGACCAAGCCGCGTGCGCTGCTCAACCGCGGCCTCGCGATTCCCACCGCCGCCCGAGCCGCTTAGCCGCCGAAGCGGCTAAGCGAGACGGAGGCGCGGGATCCCGCGCAGGCGCCGACGGCGCTCGCGCCGTCCGAACAGGTGGTCTGCGTGCATCTGCAGCAGCTCCACCGCGTTCTGCGTCGGGACGAACGGGTTCGCGATGACGCGCCGGTCGTCGAGCGACAGCGCCGCGATCGCGACGCCGTCGAGCAGCGCCAACAGGACCTCACCGTCGAGGTCGGCTGCATCATCCAGCTGGGCGATGCGGTGCAGCGCCCAGGCGTCTTCGTGGCGCGCGAGCCGCAGCTCGACGCTCGCGGTGGCGATCGGGTCGGCCTTCTTGTCGGCCGAGCGCCACTGGTCTGCCTGGCGCTGAAGGTCGTGAACGTGCTCGCTTGCTGCAAGTGCGGTCAACGTGGTGGTCATCTTCAAGTTCCTTTCGGTGGGCACATGAAGATCATGCGCCTAAGACGCCGATCCCACATCGGGCTAAAGCAGCGCAATTGCTGCGCTTATGCCTTACGCGTCGTCGCCGAGCACTTACCTGGAGCGTGCTGTGACGCATTCACCGCCCGATCCGGCCAAAATGGACGCGAGCGTGGATGTTCGGCGGTTGATCAGCCCCTTTTCGAGGCTCGCGCTCGTGGCGCTGCTGGTGGCGGGATTGCTCGCGATCGCAGGCTGCGGCACGCAGGGCGCCTCGAGCGCAGCAGGCGGTAGCTCAGGCCAGGCCGCTGCAGCGCCGCAGGCACACCCGCAGGCGGTCGAGCCGACGGCGGGCGTTCAGGCGGCCGCGACCGCCGGCGGCGATTCGGCGGTCGTCGGCGACGTCCACGCACACGCGGTGCCGCTTGCTCAGGTCAAGCACGAGCTCACCCAGCTCAACCTCTGCGGCGGCGCCACCAACGCCGCCGAGGCGACGCCGCTGGTCCAGTCGTCGCTGCCGGGTTTCATCGCCGACCCGGGGACCAGCCAGATCGAGGGACAGCTTCCCGTGATCACCGCCGAGCTGAACGCGCTAGGCAAGGCGCTCGGCGTGACAATCTACGGGATCAGCGGCTACCGCTCGCCCGCCCACAGCGTCGCCGTCGGCGGCTTCGCCAACGACCCGCACACGCAGGGCAAGGCCGAGGACATCGGGGTCAACAGCCTGTTGCGCTCGAGCGCGTCTCAGATTTCCGAGGCGCAGCTCGCCCGGTTTAACCTTTACCGGCCGTTTGACCCCGGCGACGATCCCAGCAACTCCGAGGTCAACCACGTGCAGCTGATCCCGAGCGGCGGACCGCTGTCGCTCGCGCAGGCCACGAGCACCTGGGATCCCGACCCGACCTGCAAGTGAACCTCGCCCAAGTCAACATCGCTCGCTCGCTCGCGCCGCTCGACACGCCGCTGATGGCTGAGTTCGTTGCGGCGCTCGATCGGGTCAACGCGATCGCGGATCGCTCGCCGGGGTTCGTCTGGCGTCTTCAGACCGAGGAGGGCGACGCCACGGCGATCCGCGCCTTCGAAGACGAACTCGTGATCATCAACATGTCGGTCTGGGCGTCGGCCGACCAGCTCGCCGAGTTCGTCTATCGCAGCGGTCACGTCGAGGTGATGCGCCGCCGGCGCGAGTGGTTTGAGCGGCTGCGCCTGTACCTGGCACTGTGGTGGATCCCGGAGGGGCACATCCCCACAGTGCAGGAGGCGCAGGAGCGCCTCGCGCACCTCGAGGCCCATGGCCCCTCGCCCTACGCGTTCACGTTCAAGCGACGGTTCACGCCCGATGGCGCTCCAGGTACTCCTCGGCCAGACGCTTCGGAGCTCTGCACAGCCACGAGTCGATGATCAGCGCCTCGAGCTCGCCGGCGTCGATCTCGTCGAGTCGCACCAGCACCGACGCGTAGCCGTCGAAGTGCGGGGTCGTGAAGAACGCCTGGGGGTCGTCGGCGAGCAAGGCCTCCTTGGCGCCGAGGTGCTCGACCCGTGCGCCGAGGATCGGTCCTTCGGGTGCGGCGGCGCCCAGTGCTTGCAGGTCGCTCGCGCGCAGTGGGCGATCCCAGACGAACAGCTTGTCCTTGACGCGCCAGGCCGGGTGCCCGTGGGAGTCGCGCTCGCTGGTCTCGGGCAGCCCAAGCGCGATCCTGCGCACGTCCTCCCAGCTCGCCACTAGCGGCTCCCCAGAGAAGCCACTAGGAGGTCGCGCCGCGGGCCGCAGCGAGTTCGTGGCCGATCGTCTTCTTGAACATCGACGCGTCGACGCCGACGGTCAGCAGCCGGAACCCCTGCGCGGCGTAGGCGTTAGCCGCCTGCCCGCCACTGCAGTGCATACCCGGGATCTTGCCGTGGGCGGTGCACGTTTCACGCACGCGCGCGATCGCCTCGTCGAGCACGTCGCCGCCCGCGCCCGGGGTCCGTCCCAGCGCCAGCGCCAGATCGGCGGGGCCGATGTAGACCCCGTCGAGACCTTCGGTCGCGGCGATCTCGTCGAGCCGGTCGAGGCCGTCACGCGTCTCCACCATCGCAAAGCACAGCACTGCGTCGGCCAGCTCGCTCGGCGCGGCGGACCCGACCACGTATTCGGCGCGGATCGGCCCGTACGAGCGGTTTCCGACGGGCGGGTACTTGCACGCCTGGACCGCCTGGAGTGCCTCGGCGCCGCTGCCGACCAGCGGCACGATCACGCCGCCGGCACCGAGGTCGAGCGCGCGCATGATCAGCCACGGCTCGTTCCACGCCAGCCGCGCCAGCGGCGTTGAGCCGGCGCCGGCGATCGCCTGGAACATGGCGACCATCGTGCGCTCGTCGCTCATCCCGTGCTGAAGGTCGACGCACACATAGTCATAGCCGGCGGCAGCCGCGGTCTCGGCCGTCAGCGAGCTATCGATCCCCGCCCACATCCCGAACGTCGGCTGCCCCTCGTCCCACTTGGTCCGAAGCCGCCTGCCCGCCTGCATCGGCGTCACCTCCACGTCAGTAGCTGAACACGGTCGCGCCGTCGCCGATCCACTCCCACAGCGGCGTCGCTCCGGCGATCTTCGCATTGTCGACGAGCTGCTCAGCATCGAGCTTGCGCGCCTCGAAGCAGATCGGGCACACGAACAGCCCGCCGCCGTCGGCTGCATAGTCGGCGAATAGACGCTCGAGCGGCGGGCAGCCTTCGCATGCGACGCCTTCGGCATTGCCGCCGATCGCGAGCTTGACAGCATCCTTTGTCATGAACATGACGACCTCTTTGCCTTGCTTGGCGGCGGCGCCGCCGACCAGAAACGCGATCGTCACGCGCTCCGGATCCTCAAGCCCGGTTGCGAGGTTGATGACGACCTTTCCGTTTGACCCCATGTTGACTCACTCCTTCGATCGTGGCAGGCGATGGGCGCAGCCTACGCGACCCACTGCGATTGACTAAAGCGCGATGAACGAGCTGTTGTCGTTGCTCGCGCTCGCGGCGATCCTGGGCGCCGCAGTGGCGCGCCCCCGGTGGGCGCCCGACTGGGCGGTCGCGCTCGCGGGAGCGCTGCTCGTCGTCGCCGTCGGCGCGCTGAGCTTCAGCGGTGCGCGTGATGCCGTCCGCGAGCTCGGCCCGACCGTCGGCTTTCTCGCGGCGCTGCTGTTGCTCGCCGACGGCTGTCGGCGCGCCGGGATGTTCGAAGCGCTCGGTGTGTGGATGGCACGCGGTGCGCGGCAGCGCCCGCGGCGGCTGCTGGCGATGGTGTTCGTCGCGGCGGCGGCGACGACCGCCGTGCTGAGCCTCGACGCGACGATCGTGCTGTTGACGCCGATCGTGTTCGCGACCGCCGCGAGGATGCGGGCGAACCCGCGCCCGCACGTGTACGCGTGCTCGCACCTGGCGAACACCGCGTCGCTGCTGCTGCCGGTCTCGAACCTCACCAACCTGCTTGCGTTTCACGCAAGCGGACTCTCGTTTGCGCGGTTCGGCGGCTTGATGCTGCTCCCGTGGCTGGTCGCGCTCGCGGTCGAGTGGCTGGTGCTGAGTCGCTCGTTTGAGGGCGAGCTTCGCGGGCCCGAGGTCCAGCGGGGCCAGATCGAGCGGCCCGAGCTGCCGGTGTTCGCGCTGTGTGTGCTCGGTGCGACGCTTGCCGGGTTCGTGCTCAGCTCGGCGATCGGGATCGCACCGGTGTGGGTCGCGGCCGCGGGCGCGATCGTGCTTGAGCTGCGCGCGCGTCCTGCGGTGAGCGAGCTCGTGCTGGCGACCGAGCCGACATTGCTGGTGTTCGTGCTCGGGCTCGGGGTGGTCGTCGCGGCGGCCGGCCAGCACGGCCTCTCGAGCGCGGTCGAGACGTTGCTGCCAAGCGGCGATCAGCTGCCGGCCCTGCTCGGAGTCGCCGCAATCAGCGCGATCGTCGCGAACGTCGTCAACAACCTGCCGGCGACGCTGATCATCCTCCCGGTCGCCGCCGCGACGGGCCACGGAGCGGTGCTCGCGATGCTGGTCGGCGTCAACGTCGGCCCCAACTTGACGTATGTCGGCTCGCTGGCGACGCTGCTGTGGCGGCGGATCGTGCACGCCCATGATCAGGAGACCGACATCACCGAGTTCACGCTGCTCGGGGTGCGGACCGTGCCGGTCGTGCTCGTCGCCTCGACGATCGCATTGTGGTTGGCTTTGCAGGTGTTGTGATGCGAGCGGTCGTGTGGATAACCGAGAACACATGGGAGGCGTGCGTCGACCAGGCCGCCGCGTTCATCGCGCAGGACGCCGAGGTCACGTTGCTGCACGTGGCGCCCGTCGACGTCGAGGACATCGCTGCGCGCGGCACCGCGCGGCTGCTCGGCCGCCGCCCTCCGCCTCCGCCGGGACCACCGCTGCGCGCGATTGCCGACGAGGAGGCGCAGGCACTGCTAGAGGCGGCGCGGTCCCGGATCGGGCGGCCCGCCGGCGTCGACGCCCGCCGCGGCAGGGTTGAGCGCGAGGTCGTCGATGCATGTGCGGGCGCCGACCTGCTGGTGCTGGCGCGCGACGGCGAGCCGAGGCCCGGGCCCAAGAGCCTCGGCCCGCACACGCGCTTCGTGGTCGACCATGCGCCGTGTCAGGTGCTGGTCGTGTGGTGCAGCGCCCCGGCCGGCGCCGACCGTCGTTTCAGCGGCTGAGCTCGAGCCGCCCCTGCGGGCCGATCGAGTAGTGATCAGAAGGGAAGTCCTCGCGTGACAGCGTCGCGACGAGCCGGGCGCTGGCGCCACTCGGGTCTGGCCGCGGCAGTCCGTCGCGCAGCACTAGCGAGATCCAGCGCCCGGCGAGTACGCGGCCGCCGCGCCCGAGTGTCACGCGGAGGATCGCCGAGTCAGACAGCACGGCGCCGCCGCCGAGCGTGTGGTAGCCGACGAAGTTGCCCAGGGAGTAGGCGATCAGACGCCCGTGGTAACGCTCGATCCCGCGGATCACGTGCGGCCCGGAGCCGACCACGATCGAGGCGCCGGCGTCGATCATCGCGTGCGCGAACGCGCGCGGGTTGCCGCGGTTCTCGCCGACGAAGAACTCGCTGCCGTGCGGCGTGTGCAGCGCGCCCGCTCCCTCGGCGCCGGCGTGGATGATCACCACGACCAGCGACGCGTGGGCGCGGGCGTACCTGACCATCCTCTGCGCGGCGGGGATGTCGAGCAGGTTCGAGTCAGACGCGTACGGTGCGAAGCCGAGATACGCGACCCGCTCGCGCTGGCGGCCCGATCGCAGGAACGTGATCTCGCTGGGCAAGCCGGTGTGGGCGATCCCGGCAGCGCTCAGCGCCGAGAGCGTCTGCGCGCGTCCGGAGGGGCCGTAGTCGAACGAGTGATTGTTGGCCGTGTTGACGAGGTCGAACCCGAGACCCGCCAGCGCGTGCGCGGTCGACGGTGGCGCCTGGAACGCGAAGCAATCGCCGCCGCCGATGCCACCGCACTTCGACGAGCCGCCGACCGACAGCGTGCCCTCGAGATTGCCGAGCGTCACGTCGGCTGCGCGCAGCTGCCGGGCGACCGGCTCGAGCGCCTGCTCGAGGCCGCCCGGCGGGAGGCCGCGCTGCGTGCTCAACGCGATGTCACCGACCCACTCGAGCGTGAGCGGATGCGGCTTACGCGTGGGCTTGTGGCGCGGCGCGGCGAGCGCCGGACCGGCCGCTGCGGCAAGGCAGATCGCCGCCACAAAAGTTCTGCCTAGAGTCCGTCGCGCCGGGGTATAGCTCACGACATGTCCGAAGCCAAGCTCGACTGGAGCACCGCAAAGGTAAAAGACGCAAAGCTGACGGTCGGCATCACCGGCGACATCCCCTCGGGCTGGAAGGACAGCTTCGACACGACGGCACGGCTGCTCGGCCGCTCGGGCGACTGGAGCGAGGTGTCGATGAAGGGCAAGAAGGTGACCGTCGTAGACGTGACGTCCGGCTCGGAGGACCGGCTGCGCCACTTCCTGGAGAGTGTCGTCGAGCAGTCAAATGCCGACCACCGGCAGGACGACGAGGACGAGGAACAGCGCGACGATGACGAGCGCGACGAGTCCGACGACGAGGACGCCGGGCCCGACGCGGAGATGTCAGACCGCTTCCGCTCGTTCGCCGACTAGCGCGGAGACGCAATCCGACGCATCCTCGCGACCCCAGCGGGCGATCGTCGAGCGCATCCCCGGCAGCGCCGCGAGGCCGGCGGGGAGCGGTAGCCACACGGCGATCATGCGGTACGCGAGCACCGCCGGCAGCGCCAGCGCCGCCGGCGATCCGAACGCGATCAGCACGCCCGCCATCCCGCCGCTCACCGATCCGGGGAGCGGCAGCGTGTTCGCGAGCTGGCCGACGAAGTACGCGAGCACGACGATCGGCAACGACGGCGACGAACCAAACGCATGCAGCAGTGCCCACAGCACGGCCATGTCGAAGATCCAGTAGGCGACCGCCCCGACGAGCCGGCGATCCGCCGAGGCGACCAGCCGGCAAGCGTCGCGGACCGCGCCGCCGACCAGGCGCCCGCCGCTCGCCAGTCGCGACCGCTCGTGCACGGCGTCGACGGCGTCACGATGAATCGCCGCGAGCGCCAGCGCGAGCGCGATTGCGATCACTGCGGCGGCTGCCGGGATCGCGCTCAGCGCTGTCGGCCCGTGACCGTGCACGAGCCCGAGCGCGAGCGCCGCGCCGGAGAGCGCGATTGCGGCGAGGAAGACCGAGT
The DNA here is from genome assembly GCA_036490775.1 of Solirubrobacteraceae bacterium. Lineage (GTDB taxonomy): Bacteria > Actinomycetota > Thermoleophilia > Solirubrobacterales > Solirubrobacteraceae > Palsa-465. The sequence continues at coordinate 17,841 of DASXDD010000147.1, forward strand.
AGAGCAGCACGAGGAACACGAGCAAGGTCCGCGCTGCGCGGACCGGCTTGAGCCCCGAGCGGCGCAGCGCCCACAGCGCCAGCGCGGCGCCACCGGCGCCGGCGGTCGGCAGCAGTCGCGTCGCTGCCGCGCCCGCGAAGGTGATCTGTGCGCTCTCGCGGATGCCGATCCGCTCAGTCGCGCGGCCCGCGACCAGCGACAGCAGAGCGACGTAGCCGGCGAGCGAGATGCACTCGAACGCAACCCCGACCACAACCCAACCGGGCCGCACGCTCAGCCCGCGCTGGAGCGCGTCGGCGAACACGTGGATGCGGCCACCGAGAATCGTCAGCCCAGCGACGGCAACGGCCGCGAGCAACGCGGGAACCGCGAGCCGACGCGCCACACCGCGCACGTTCAGTGCGGGAAGTGCGGGCTCCGAGAGTGTGATTTCCGATGTCAGCATGGTGTTGTGAGTTCGGGCTTTGCGGCCCTGTCTTGTTTGTACGACCCGCAGCGCCGAATCGATGTGACATCTGCCTCATCTCTCGGTGCTCGGTGTTGCTGTTAGGACCGCCGCGAGTGCCGAGGTTCATCGGTAGCCTCGTCACGGGATGACGCTGGTGCTCGTGGCTGCGGGAACGCTCGTCGCCGCGCTCGTGCAAGCGACCGGTGGGATTGGCTTTGCGTTGGTGCTGACGCCGGTCCTGTTCGCGGTGCTCTCAGCAGTCGGAGCGATCGTGGTGGGGACCGGGCTCGGCCTCGTGCTCAACGTGCTCGTGCTGTTCGCCGAGCGGCGGCGCACGTCGGTCGCTTGGCGCGAGGTGATCCCGATCGTCGTCGCTGCAGCTCCCGGCGCGGTCGTCGGGCTGCTGGTGCTGCGAGCGCTGCCGAAGTCGGTGCTGCAGATCGCCGTCGGCGCCGCGGTGATCGCGACGGCGCTGCTGCGCTTGCGCGGGCGGATGCGGGTCCAGGCGCGCAGCGGCTGGTTGCGCGTGCCGCTTGGCTTCACGACCGGGGTGCTGACGACCTCGACTGGGATCAGCGGACCGCCGGTCGCGCTGTGGCTCTCGTCTCGCGGCCTTCAGGCCAAGGGCGTGCGCGACACGCTGGGAGCGATGTTCCTGATCCTTGGGCTCATCGCCGCGCTGACGCTGCTGCCGGTCGTCCACGAGGCCCATCTGGGCGCTGCGACGCTGATCGCCGCCGTCCTTGCCGTGGTCGTCGGGCACGCAATCGGCAGCCGTCTGTTCGCCCGGCTGACGGCGCGCCACTTCGAGATCCTGCTGCTGGCGATCACCCTTGCATCCGGCGGCGCGAGCCTGGTGCTCGGCCTCGGCTCACTCTGAGTGCGCCCAATCGGGGCGCTTGGCCTTCAGGCTCTTGTACTCGGCGGCGAGCCGCTTGTCGTCTGAGAGCACCGCTTGGACCTCGTGCTTGAGGCGGTCCGCCTCGGCGCCGTCCCCGGCCGCGATTGCGTCTTGGAGCGAGTGGCGCAGTTCGCTGGCACGCGACGATGCGTCAGACCAGGCCTTCCAGGCGACCCGCAGCTCGGTGTCGGACGGTGCCCCCGGGGCGCGCACCGGAGGCGGTGGCGCGGGGGGCACGCTGGTGGTCAGCCACATGCCGTCGGGTACGTCGAGCACGATGTAGCTGCTCGAATTAAGCACCGCCAGGCCGGAGTTGGGCGGACGCGCGCTGCAGGTGAGCTTGACCTCCTCGCCTGGCGGCAGCTCGACGCTGACCCTGCGGCTCGAGCACCAGTCGATCTCGAGGTGGATCCGGTGCTTGCCGGGCGGTACCTCGAACGTCTTGGTCTCCTTGCGGCGGATCGCGCCGACCACTTCGTCGTCGATGAACACCTTGTACGTCCGGCCGATGTCTCCCAACGGCCGGGGCAGGCGTTTGAGCGTGACACGAGCTCGAGCCTCGGACATCCAAAATATGTTCTCACCCGACGGGCCCGGCGGAGGATGGGATTTCGTATCACTGAGCCCTCGGCAGGAACACGACGCAGTCGCGCAGATCCTCGACGAGGTGGCCGTCGAGGTCGAGCGCCGCGCCTAGGTCCTCAACCGATGAGAACCCGTGGGTGTCCGACCGCGCTTGCACGATCTGCGCGGCCAGCGCATCGTCGACACCGGGGAGGCGAGCGATCGCCGTGGCCGGCGCGTTGTTGAGGTCGACGAGGCCCGCCGCTTGGGCATTGGGCAGATCGGGCCGGCCGATCCCCATCTCGAGCGCCAGCGCCGGGCGTTCGCGCGCGAGGCGCCGGGCGCGCTCGCGCTCGGCCAGCCGGTCCTCGGCGCTCAGGACCGCCGTCTCAAACGGCGACCCGAGCGCCTCACGGTAACGGTCGCGGATCGCAAACGACGTCGCGACCGCGCCGGCCCAGCCGAGGATGATCAGCAGGCCGCCGGCAGCGCCGCCGTTGCTGGCGATCGCGGCCACCCACCCGGCGACCGTGATCAGCGACCAGAGCGCGCCGAGCGCAAGCCACTGCCGCTTGCGTGCGCGCACGCCCGCGTAGACGGGAGCCCAGGAGCCCAGCCCTAACGGGATCAGCGACAGCCACACCCAGTCCGCGCGGACATCGACGTCTTTCCCGCCGACGTCGACCTCTTTCCCAGGTTCCGCGCGCTCCACGCAGGCAGCGTAATTCACGCTCGGGCGAGCCGCTTCATGTTCTCGACCATCGCCGCCTCGACCGGCTGGAGCGCTTCACCCATCTTCAGGCGACCACGGCGGCGACCATTTCCTCCTCGGGAAGCAGTCCGTGGTGCATTGCGAACAGGCTCGCGGCGGCGCGCGTCGAGGCGCCGATCTTCGTGTAGATGTGCTCGACGTGGTTGGCGACGGTCTTCGGCGAGATCACGAGCTGTAAAGCGATCTGCTTGTTCGACGAGCCGCGGGCGAGGAGTCTCAGCACCTCGACCTCACGCGGCGTCAGCCCGGCGGGCCCCGCGCGGCGCCGGCGCACGCGATGACCGGCGGCGCCGAGCACCGCCTCGACGGACTCGGCATCGAGGCGGCCCGCCTTCACCTCCGTCCGCAGCTCGATGGCAGCGTCCGTCGCCGGCAGCGCTGCCCGGTATGGGCGCGGCTCGCACATCGCCTGGTAGGCGTCGGCGGCGCCGAGCAGCCGGCCCGGCCGCGAGATCGCGGCACCAGCCAGGCCGCTTGGATAGCCCGAGCCGTCGAGCCGCTCGCGGTGCTGAAGCGCGATCGTGCCGAGCGGCGCGAGCGGCTCTGACTGTCGCAGCATGCGGTTGGTCAGGTACGGATGCAGCCGCACCCGCTCCCACTCGCCCGCGGCGAGCGGTCCGGGCTTGTCCCAGATCGCGTTCGAGATCCCCAGCCGGCCGAGGTCGTGCACGAGTCCCGCGCGACGCAGCACACGCCGGTCGCCGTCCGGCAGCCCGAGCTGCACGCCCGCCTCCGCGACGAGGCCGGCGACCGCGCTGGCGTGGCCGAGCGTGTAGGGCGACTTGAGGTCGACGAAGTTCGCGATCGCCAACAGCGTGCTGTCGAACCGCTCGCCCGAGACGACGACCGCGAGCGCCGGCTCTGCGTCGATCACCGCATCCCAGGCCGACGCCGTGTCCAGCCCCCCGAGGATCATCTCGGCGTTGTCGTCCATCAGCTGCGCGAGCCGCGGGTCGAACTGGCCGCCGCTGCGCTTCCTCACCAGCTCCCTTACCGACCCGATCCCGCCGAGCCGGTATGCGACCTCGACGAACTCCGCGACCTGCGCCAGCCGGGCTGCGACCGGTACGGCCTCGCCCTCTAGCTGGCCCGGCCACCCGCGGCCGTCCCACCGCTCGTAGGCGCCGGCGAGCGACTGCTGCACGTCGTCCGGCAGGCCGAGATGCTCGCCGAGCGACCGGGCGAGCTCCGCGTGATGGGCGATCATCCGGTCGACGTCGCGGTGGCCGGAGAGCGCGAACTCGACGCCGACGCGGAACCTGTGCAGGGGCGGGTTGCCGGCGCCGATCAACCGCATCGCCGCGGCCGCGGCTCGGAGGCTGCGTGCCTCGTGGTCGTACTTGCCCGATTTCAACTCGATGTCGTCGCCGAACCACTTCGCCTGTTCGTGCGCGTCGGAATGGCAGCCGACGTTGACCAGCAGCGCGGTGTAGTAAACGGCCGCACGTGCCTCGTCGTCGAGCCCGATCCGCTCCCCGAGCCGCAGCGCGATCAGACACTGCCGCAGCACGTGCTCCATCGGCTGGCCGAACCCGAGGTCTACACCGAGCGACAGGGCCGCGACGACCTCGGCCAGTCGCACGTGCACTCGGTCGGGCTCATCAGTCATGTCGCGGCGAGCCTATCCCGGTCGCGTGCCGGTCATCCGAAACCTTGGTAGACCACGCGCACCACCACAGATAGGAGCTGCCTCGATGTCCCGCTCGATCAAGATCCGCAAGCAGATCACCGGCGCGCACGTCACGGGCGCCCACGTCACCGGAGCGAGGGCGATCGGCGCTCGCCTGATGGGACCCACGGCGATGGGCCCGCTCGCAATCGCCGTGTGCGCGATCGGGGCGATCGCGATCGGGCGCGTCACGATCGCGAACGCGGTGATCCGCAAGCTCCGGGCCGAGGAGATCGAGATCGGCTCGCTGAAGGTCCGCCAGCTCGAGGTGGCTGGGCGCCGGTGGCCCGAAATCCCCGAGCCGGCAGGCAACGGCGCCAAGCCAGAGGGCGAGTGATGGCCGAACGCGAGAGCTTCTCGGTGCAGACCGCGTCCGGGCAGTTGACGGGCTGGGTCGTCGGCGACGGCGCCCCCGTGCTGCTGCTCCACGGCGGCCCCGGGCTCAGCTACGAGTACCTCGACGGACTCGCCGTCGAGCTGGGCGAGGGCTTTCGCGTTGCCGCCTTCCAGCAGCGCGGACTGGAGCCATCGACCACTCGCGGACCGTTCACGATCGCTCAGGCGATCGACGATGTGGTCGCGGTGCTCGACGGGCTCGGGTGGTCACGCGCGTGGATTGCCGGCCATTCATGGGGCGGCCATCTCGTCCTGCGCTTGGTTGCGGCTCGTCCGGAGCGGCTGCTCGGCGCGCTCGCGATCGACCCGATCGGCGTCGTCGGCGACGGCGGCACCGCGGCATTCGAGGCCGAGATGGCAGCGCGCACCCCGAGCGAGGGGCGCGAGCGCGCTCAGCGGCTCGACGACCGTGCGATGAGCGGCGAGGGTACGCCCGAGGACGGCCTCGAGGGGCTCGCGATCATGTGGCCCGCGTACTTTGCCGACCCCGAGAACGTGCCACCGATGCCACCGGTTCGCATGTCGGTCGAGGCGTACTCGGGGCTTGCCGCGGAGATGGCCGAGGGCAGTGACGACGTCGCCCGCGCGCTCGCCGCCACCGCCGACGTGCGCTATGGCGTGATCGCCGGCGCTGCCAGCCCGATCCCATGGGGCCAAGCGGCACGAACGACCGCCGAGCTTTCACGGGAGGCATTCCTGGTCGTCGTGCCTGGCGCCGGTCACTTCCCGTGGACCGAGGTTCCGGGAAGCGTCAGAAGTGCACTGCGGCGCCTGGTCGGCTGACCACGCGCCGCAATCTGGATCGGCGTGACTCAGCTAGTTGCTTGGGACGCCGGTGGTGGGCGGTGTGGGTTGGGCGGTGGTATAGGGGGTGATGGGGCTGCTGGGGGTCGGTTCGGTTGTGAGGGGTCCGCCGAAGAGGACGATTTTGCCGTGGCGGATTTGACCGATCTCGGCGCCGGCGTAGCCGCCGTGTTGGGTGGTGCTGTAGCGGAACGGGACGAGGCCGGGTCCGGTCCATTTGCTGCCGTTGTTGTTGACGGCGTCGACGAGGGCTTGGCGGGTGAGGTTCTTGCCGGCGGCTTGGAGGGCTTGGACGAGCGTGTAGGCGTTGGCCATGCCGTATTCGACGTTGCCGTCAAACGGCGCGGATTTGTCGTATTGATCGTGGATCTTTTGGAACAGTTGGATCCAGGGGTTCTGGGTGTCGGCGGTCGAGGGGAGGTAGCCGTCGGTGATCGCGCCTTCGATCAGCGCGGTCCCGGAGGCTTTGCCCTTGCTGATCGTTTTGAGGAGGCCGCCGACGGTGGTGGGGTCGATCCCGACGTTTGAGACGACGAGCTGGGGCTTGTAGCCAAGCGTGAACGATGTGAGCTGGCCGATTGCGGTGTAGATCGGGACGGTGAAGTCGATCAGGATCTTGGCTTTGGATGCTTTGATCGCGGTGATCTGCGGCGCGAGCGTGGTGACCCCGGACTGGTAGGCCTGTTTTGAGACGATCTGTGAAGCCGGGAGCTCGGCCTGGATCCCGGCGAGGCCGCCTTGGCCGAAGTCGTCGTCCTGGTACAGGACCGCAACTGATTGGCCGGGGAACTTCTGCTTGATGTACTGCCCCAGGATCTTGCCCTCGATCGTGTAGTTGGGCTGCCACCCAAACGTGTAGGGCTGTGCGGACCCGTTGTCCCAGCACGGACAGCCAGACGCGACGAACATGTCCGGAACCTTCGACGCGTTCAGGTAGGAGACGACCTTGGTGTGCGTCGGCGTTCCGAGCCCTTCGAAGACCCCGAACACGTGGTCTTGCAAGACCAACTGGTGGACCACGTTGACGGTGTTCGCGGGGTTATAGGCGTCGTCTTTGTAGAGCAGATGGATCTTGCGTCCATACACCCCGCCATGCGCGTTCACGTAATCAAAAAACGCCTGCGAAGCCGGCGCGATCTCCGAATACCCCGGCGCTGCCGGACCCGTCAACGGCTGATGAGAACCAAACGTGATCGACGACGACGTCACCCCCGGCGCCGACGACCCACCAGACCCAGACGACCCAGACGAACCCCCAGACGAACCACAAGCAACAACAACAAGCGCTGTGCCCAGCAGCGCGGTCGCCGAAGCCAGCGACCGCTTACGGGTGAAATGCATACGCTCCTCCTCGGTGGGTTGACTTCACTGCTGAGCAGTCGGTCGTGGGCGTGGAGTCCATCGCAGTCCGGTGTGAGCCGGGTAGGCGGCGCGTTGGATGATGGTTAACACGCGCAGCCGCAATCGGCACCGACTCCTCGGTGCGACGAGCGGATCCCTCCTCTCGCTCCATCGCCCGGCAAGCTAGTCCCGCGGGCGACTCGCGGAAAGGGGTCGAGGCCACTAATTTTCCGCCGCGCACTTGTGCTCTGGTCACAATCGCGGGTCGCGCCGGTGGCCGCGATGGGCTCGTGCTCTTGCCGGATGCCGCCGTAGCGGCGATGATGCTTGTTGACTGCGCACAAGCTGAGCTAGGAGGATCGAGAGGATGACGACCGGGGTCGGCGAAGCGACCGCCGATGCGCTGGAGATTTCACTGGAGCGAACGCGGATCCTGTCGGCACTGCTCGATGACGCGCCCGAGCTCGCCGACCGCGGCGCTGAGGCGATCCGGCGAGAGATCGCCGCCTACGCAACCGCCGGCGACCGCCTGTTTGCCGACATGCATGAGCAGGTGCTGCTCAACTACCGCACGAAGCTTGCCCTGCTGCTCGAAGACCGCGGAGCAACGGTCGCCGACCTCTTGTTCGTCCGCCAGGCGGCGATGCGGCGCGCCCGGGCGGAGTTCGCGCTCGAGGACTACATCAACGCGTTCCGAGTCGGCCAGCAGGTGTTCTGGGATGCGCTGCTCGAACGGGCCGGCGATTCGCCGGTCGGCCACGAGGCCGCGCTGTCGCTCGTCGGGCCGGTGATGCGCTACGTGGACTTCGTGAGCACGCACGCCGCCCACGTCTACGCCGAATTTCAGAAGTACGCACTCGTCGACGACCATCGCGAGCGCCGCGATCTGCTCGAACATCTGCTCGCCGGTGAGATGCCGCCGAGCGGCCCGCTGCTCTCGGCCGCGCAGTCCTACGGCTTGCACTGCGACTCGCGGATCATGGTCGCGATCGCGCTGCCGGCCGATCGAACCGCGAGCTCGGATGCGGTGCACTCGGTGACCGCGGCGCTTGCGCGCACCGCGCTCGCCGGCGGCAAGACGCTGGTGGTGGCGCGTCAGGCGGAGATCATCGCGGTCCCGGCGCTGATCGGCGACGCCGACCCGGCGCAGATGTGCGACCTACTCGAACGCGTCAGCGCACGGCTGCGCCGCGAGGGGGTGCCGTTGACGGTTGGGGTCAGCACGGTCGCCGGTGGCGTCGCCGAGCTTCCGCGCGCATACCTCGAGGCGCGGGCGGCGCTCGAATGCCTGGGCACCCGCGACGGCATTCTCGCCCTCCCGCGCCTGTCTCCGTTTCAGTATCTGGCGCTGCGCGCCGACGACACCGCGCGCCGATTGGTCGATCCGCGGGTGCGCGCATTCCTGGATGAGGACCGGGCGCGCGGCGACGTGCTCGGTCAGACGCTGCGCGCGTTCGCTGACGCCGACCTGAACGTGCGCGTGCTCGCGCAGCGCCTGCACATTCATCCGAACACCGCGCACTACCGCCTCGGGCGCATCAGGGAGCGGACCGGACGCAACCCGCGGACGATCGCTGACCTGCTCGAGCTGATGGTCGCCGTCGCGCTCGACGGCTAGCGCGACTCGGGACGCTATCCGACGATCACCTCGCCGCCGCGATCCGGCGTCACGACCAGCATGCTGCGCCGCGCGCGCTCGGGATCGGGTCGCGCCGGTCGCAGCGTCAGCGTCGCGGCAGCGCGCAGAACCTCGCGCATCTCCATCTCGGCAAACGGCGCGCCTGCGCAACGACGCACGCCGCCGCCATAAGGGATCCACGACTGCGAATTCGGCGACGCCCCGTCGAGCCATCGCTCGGGGAGAAACGCCGAGGCGCGGGGCCACAGATCCTCGCGGCGCATCGCCAGCCACAGGCACGCGGCGACCTGGACGCCGGCCGGCAGCTCGTGACCCGCGATCCGTGCCGGCGCCACCAGCAGGCGCGGCGCGATCGTCAGCGCGGGCCTGACCCGAAGCACCTCCTTGACGACCGCGTCGAGATAGGCGGGGTCGTCGTCGCGCAGCCTGGCGAGCACGGCCGGATGGCGCGCGAGCAGCTCGAACGCCCACGCGAGCGAGGCGGCCGAGCTGTCGTGGCCGCCGACCAGCAGCGCGACGAGCTGGTCGCGCACGTGCCTGTCGCTCGGCTCGTTGCCGTGCTGGTCGCGTTGCTCGAGCAGCAGGTCGAGCACCGAGTCGTCACGCGGCTGTGCGCGCCTGCGCGCGATCAGCTCGAGCAGTACCCCGTCGAAGCGCTCGACCGCGACGCGAAAGCGTCCCCACGGGCTGCGCGGGCCGAGGTCCCGCATCACCACGGCCATCGCGATGATCTGGGCCATCGAGCGCACCGTGCTGAGCGCTCGGTCGATCTCGTCGCGCAGGCGCGCGGCCTCGAGCTCGTCGCCTGCGCCGAACACGACGCGCAGGATCACCTCGAGCGTCAGCTCCCGCATCCGGTGCAGCGCGACCACGCGACCGCGCCAGCCGCTCAGCTCGCGCCGCGCGAGCTCGCCGATCATCGGCGCGAACGCGCGCATCCGCTCGCCGTGAAACGGCCCCTGCAGCAGCCGCCGCTCGTGCAGGTGCTCGTCGCCGTCGAGCAGCAGGATCGAGTGCTCACCGGCGAACGGGCGTAGGAACTCCCAGCTCTGACCCGCGGGCGCGATCGACGGATCCAGGCGGAAGATCTCGCGTACCGCGTCGGGGTGTGAGAACAGCACCATCGGCTCCTGGGTCCAGTAGGTGCGGATCGTGACCGGGTCGCCGAACCGCCCGTGGATCCGGCGCATGAACGCCGCCGGACGCGCCATCCAGGCGATCGTCTGCCAGACCGCGGGGGCGCCTGGGCCTGGCGGTAACTCCATGTTCCCGATCGTACGCGCACCGGAATAGAGTCCAGTGACCAGCCGAGAGAGGAGCGTCCGATGATTGAGCCCTACCAAGCCGTCGGCCTGATCTCAACGATGCGGGGCATCCGTCGTCGCGAGGAGATCAGCTGGAACCTCGAGCACATCGGGCATCTGATCAAGGCGGCATCGTGGCTGTCGAGCATGGACCTGCCGGTACGGCTGATCTGCATTCCCGAGGGCGGGCTTCAGGGCTTCACCGACGAGGTCCTCGACCTCGACCACGTCGCCTACGCGCGCGAGTGCGCGATCGACATCCCCGGGCCCGAGACCGACGCACTCGGCCAGCTCGCCAGGCAGTGGAACGCCTATGTGATCGCGCAGGCCAAGGCGCGCCACCCTGAGTTCCCAGACCGCTTCTTCAACGTCGGCTTCGTAATCGAGCCCGAGGACGGGACCGTGATCCTCCGCCACCACAAGCTCGTGCCGCTGCTGCCGGTCGAGCATTCGGTCACCCCCCACAACGTCTGGGATCGCTGGATCGAGCTCTACGGGCGCGAGCTCGACGCGTTCTATCCCGTCGCCGACACCGAGCTCGGGCGGATCGGGATCATGATGGCCAACGAGGCCTCATACCCCGAGAACGCGCGCGGTCTGGCGATGAACGGTTGCGAGATCGCCTACCGCGGGCCGTACCCGGCCCCCGGCGTGATGAGCGGGATGTTCTCCGTGCAGAACCGCGCGAGGGCGCTCGACAACAACATGTACGTGATTGGGATGAACCTCGGCACCTACTACCTCGACAAGGACTCAACGACGCCGATCGACACTTTCTCCGGCGGCTCCCAGATCGTCGACTACCGCGGCCAGATTGTCACCGAGGTCCCCTACGGCGCGGGCTCGACGTGGATCGCCGGCACGCTCGACATCGAGGCGCTGCGCCACTTCCGCCAGACGGCGCAGTGGGACAACTGGATGAAGGACCTGACCACCGAGCAGTACCAGCTCGTCTACGAGCAGCCGATCTATCCCAAGAACCTGTACCTGGACCGCAAGCCCTACACGCACGCCGAGTATCGCGAGGAGGTCACGCGGCGCCAGGTGGAGCTGCTGCAGGAGCGCGGCACCTGGGCGCGGCCCGACCGCACCGCGACCGAGCCTCAGCTCGGCTGAGCGTCCTCCTCGTCGGCGCGGGTCTCGGCCGCGCGCAGCTGCTCGAGTTCGTTCATCGCGGTCTGCTCTGACACGAGGCTGACGATGCTGATCACCCGCTCGCGACGGTTGCGTGCGAGGATCGTCCAGCCCCAGCGCGCGATCGCTTCATAGCGATTGCCCCAGCCGACCAGGTTCGCGAGGTGGACGATTCCCCAGATCAAGAATGCGGGGAAGCCGCCGACGTTGATGTGGCCAAACAGGCTCGCGACTGCGCGCGTGCGCCCGATCACCGCCATCGAGCCGAGATCGAGGTAGTGAAACGCCGACGGCGGGGCCTTGTCGGCGAGCCGCGTGCGGATCACCTTGGCGGCATATTTGCCCTCCTGGATCGCCGGCTGCGCGGTGCCTGGGACGCCCGGGATCGTGATCATGTCGCCGATCACGAACACCTCCGGATGACCCGGGAGCGTCAGATCGGGTCCGACGTGCAAACGCCCGGCGCGGTCGATCTCGGCGCCACTGGAACGTCCGAGCTGCGCGGCCAGCGGCGACGCCGTCACGCCCGCCGCCCAGATCACAGTCCGCGCCTCGATCCGACGGGCGTCGCCGGCCGATCCGATCGTCAGGCCGCCGAGCCCGATGTCCGTCACCGGCGCGCTCAGCTCGACCTCGACGCCGAGGTGACGCAGGTCGTTGGCGGCGCGCTCACTGAGGCTCTCGGGGTATGTGCCGAGTACGTGTGCGGTTGCGTCCAGCAGGAGCACCCGCGCGGTCGACGGATCGATGTGGCGGTAGTCGTTCCGCAGCACCCGGTGCGCGAGCAGCGCGATCTGGCCCGCGAGCTCGACGCCGGTCGGTCCGGCCCCTACGACCGCGAACGTCAGCCAGGCGTCGCGCTCGGTCGGGTCGGTCTTCTGCTCGGCGATCTCGAACGCGCCGAGGATCCGGCTGCGCACTCGCCGGGCGTCGTCGAGCGACTTCATCCCGGGAGCGATCTGCGACCACTCGTCGTGCCCGAAGTAGGAGTGCGTGGCACCGGTCGCGACGATCAACGTGTCGTAGGGGATCGTCGTCGTCTCGTCGGCGATCATCCGCACCGTGTGGTGCTCGACGTCGATCTCGTCGACGACGCCGAGCAGCACCCGCACGTTCTTCTGCTTGCGGAACATGCCGCGCAGCGCCGGCGCGATCTGGCCGGCCGACAGCACGCCGGTCGCGACCTGGTAGAGCAGCGGCTGGAACAGGTGATGGTTGGTGCGGTCGATCAGCGTGATCTCGACCGGCTCGCGCTCGAGCGCCTTGACCGCGCGCACGCCGCCGAAGCCGCCGCCGATGACGACGACGCGATGACGGCCGGAGGTCTTGGTGGGGGTCTGCATCGGGTGCGCGCTGGTAGCACAACCGACCTTAGCGACCCGGCCAGCGAGGTCGCGACCCGCGTTAGCTAGGTCGCGCCCCGTAGGTCAGGTGCGTGACGTCGCGATCTCAGCTTTGACGACGGACGTCGCTCACGCTTCCGAGCGAGCCGGTTGCACGTCGATCGACCGGGCAGCCGCCGGAGCGGGCTTCGGGGCAGACCGCAGGACCACGAGCGCGACCGCGAGGCCGGCGAGCACGAGCCCGGTCGCGACCATGAAGCCGAGCCGGTAGCCACTGGTCAGCGCCGCGTGCGACGAGACCCCCTGCGCGAGCAGGTGGCTGGTGCGCGTCGCCGAGAGCGTTGCGAGCACGGCGAGCCCGAGCGCGCCTCCGACCTGGGCTGTCGTGTTCACCAGCCCAGACGCCAGACCCGCCTGGCTGGGGTCGGCGTCTGCCATCGCGAGCGTCATCAGCGCGGCGAACGAGACCCCGACGCCGACGCCCATCAGGAGCCCCGCCGGCAGTATGTCGGTCACGTAGTGGCCGTCGACCGGTACGCGTGCGAACAGGGCGAGTCCGGCGGCGATCAGGACGAGGCCTGGCAGCAGCGTGCCGCGCGGGCCGAAGCGCATGATCAGCCGCTCTGAGTAGCGCAGCGAAAGCGTGCCCATCACGAGTGTCGTCGGCAGGAACGCGAGCCCGATCTCGAGCGCGTCATAACCGAGCACGCGCCGCAGGTACAGCGTCCCCAGGAAGAACACGCTGAACATGCCGGCCACCACGAGCGCCTGGATCACATTGGCGCCCGAGATGTTGCGCGAGCGGAAGATCCGCAGCGGCACCAGCGGCGTGCGGGCCGTGGCCTCGCGGACGAGGAAGGCCGCCAGCAGCGCCAGCGAGACGGCGCCCAGCGCGAGCGTCCGCCCCGAGCCCCAGCCCTGCTCGGCTGCCGGCTTGACGATCGTGTACACACCGAGCATCAGCGCCGCGGTGATCAGCAGGGCGCCGAGCCCGTCGGCGCCCTGGCGCATGCCCAATCCGGTGTCGGAGGGCAGCACGCGGGTCGCGAACACGCCGGTCGCGATTCCGATCGGGACGTTGATGAAGAAGATCCAGTGCCAGCTGATCGCCTGGGTCAGGACCCCACCCGCCAGGAGCCCGATCGAGCCGCCCGCGGAGGCCACGAACGCATAGACACCCATCGCCTTGGCCTGCTCGCCCGGCTCCGAGAACATCGTCACGATCATCCCCAGGATCACCGCCGACGTCATTGCACCGCCGATGCCCTGCACGAACCGGGCGGCGATCAGCATGCCCTGGCTGTCAGACAGCCCACAGATCAGCGAAGCGAGTGTGAACACGACCAGGCCGGTCATGAACACGCGGCGGCGACCCAGCAGATCGCCGAGCCGGCCCGCGAGGAGCAGCAGCCCGCCGAACGCGATCAGGTACGCGTTGACGACCCAAGCCAGGCTCGAGGAACCGAAGCCGAGATCGCTCTGGATGTTCGGCAGCGCGACGTTCACAACCGTCACGTCGAGCACGATCATCAGCATCCCCACGCACAGAACGACCAGTGCGATCCAGCGGGCGCGGTCTCCCTGCTGCCCGACCGCCGGGGCCATCGTTGCATTCTCGCCACTCACTTCGCCGCTCTCCTTTTCGTCGATTTCAGTCCGACGCTGATCAGACCGGAGGCCGATCCGAAACTCATCGGTCCGCTCCGGTCCGGTCGGCGGCTACGCGGTGGCGAGAATGCGCCGTTGGCGTGCTGCGCTAGGCGCGCGAGGTGGTGCGCGCGCGAGACGTCGTCCGGCGCGCAGCGGAGGCGCCGCTGCGCGAGCTCGAAGCACCACGCGTGCCTGAGCTGCGGCTGGTGGTGCTCCGGCCGGTCGTTTTCCGGCCCGACGAGCTCCGCGTCCCCGAGCGCACGACGCCCGTCGCGGTCCGCGACCGAGCGCTCGCGGCGCGGGTCGTGGTGCGCCGGGTGCTGCGCCGGCGCGCGGTGGCCCGCTGGTTGCGCGGGATCTCGGCCTTGACGACCTCCTTGACCAGGCGCACGAGCTCGGCGTCGAGGAACTTCGCCATCCGCTCCTCGTCGCGCTTGATGCTCTTGGCGAGCTGCGCGGTCTCCCTGCTGCCCGACCGCCG
>DASXDD010000148.1:0-5342 GCA_036490775.1 Solirubrobacteraceae bacterium
TTGCCAGCGCGCGTCGCGTTGGCGGGCACGATCACCCAGTCGTGCAACAAGTTCGAGATCCAGCCGCTCGACTGCGGACCGCCCGAGACCGCCGAGTCGCTGATCGCGCTGGCGATCGCGTGCGCGACGATCCCGAATACCACGACCCCGCCGAGGATCGCGCCGAGTCGCCGCCAGGGCCGGATCTTGACGACCATCGTCGCGAGGATCAGCCCATAGAAGATGTACCCAGCCTCGGTCGTGCTGCGCAAGAACCCATCGAGCGTCACCGAGATGATCAAGCCGCCGAGCACCGCACCGGCCAGGCTGCCGGCGCCGCCGAGGATCAGCCCGGCGTAGATCAGGATCAGAAACGGCGTGTCGAAGTCGGTCGGGAACACGCTGACCTGCTGTGCCGCGAACACCGTGCCGGCCATCGCCGCGACGGCGGCCCCGAACGCGAACGCCATCAGCTTGACCCGGTTGACCGGGATCGTCATCAAGTTCGCGGCCAGCGGGTCCTCGCGCACAGCGCGCCAGGCGCGCCCGGTTCTGGAAGTGTCGAGCAGGTGCAGGACCGCGACGGTCGCGACCAGCAGCACGAGCAGGATGTAGAAGTAGCCCTTGTTGGAGAGGATCGCGTTGCCGAAGAGCTTGTAGGGGTCGACGCCGATGATCCCGTTCGGTCCGCCGAGCTTGGTCGGGGCGACGTTGTTGGTGAACTCGACGAACGCCTCGCCGAAGAACAGCGTGACGATCGCCAGGTAGTCGCCGATCAGGCGTCTGGACGGCCAGCCGACGGCCAGTCCGAGAAATCCCGCGGCGATCATCACGATCGGCACCGAGACGAGTGTCGGGAGATGGATGCCGGCGGGTTGGTTGAGCTGGTCTGATGACAGCAGCGCGAACCCGTAGGCGCCGAACCCGTAGAAGGCGACATAGCCGAGGTCGAGCAGGCCCGCCCAACCAACGGAGACGTTCAGCCCGACGGCGAGGATCGCGAGCAGCAGCGCGTTGATCCCGACCTGGAGCTGGAAGTCGTTGGTCGTCAGCACCGGCACGATCGCGCCGGCGATTCCGGCGAGCGCGAGCTTCGGCCACCAGCCGGCGCGCTCGGACACGCGCTGCGCCTGGCCGAACGGCCCCGGCAGGTACTCGCGGCGCCCGCCCGAGCGGGCTACCCACTCGTCGACACCGATCGACGGGTCGGTCTGCGCGGTCGAGGCGGCGGGCGGTGGCTGCTCAGTGCTCATCGCGCGGCGATGGGATCAGACCTTCTGGAGGGGCGCGCGGCCGAGCAGGCCCTGCGGGCGCAGGATCATCACCGCGATCAGGATCCCGAACACGATCAGGTTCGAATACGTCGAGGAGATGTAGCCGGTGATCATCGCTTCGGCGATCCCGATCAGCAGGCCGCCGAGCATCGCTCCCGTGATCGAGCCGATGCCGCCGACGACCGCGGCGGTGAACGCCTTCAGCCCGGCGATGAACCCCATCAGGCTGAAGATCTGGTTGAACACAAGCCCGGCCATGACGCCGGCAATTCCGGCCAGCGCCGAGCCAAGGAAGAACGTCATCGAGATCGTGTAGTCGACGTTGATCCCGAGCATCTCGGCGGCCTCGCGGTCGGATGCGACCGCCCGCATCTGCTTGCCGAGCTTGGTGCGGTCGACGAGCAGCCGCAGTCCGAACATCAGGATCACGCTGAGGATGATCACCATCAGCCGCGCGTCGTTGATGTTCAGGACGCCGATGTGGATGCCCGTCGAGAACGGGATGAACGCGGAAGTGTTGTAGTCGCGAAACGACGCGCCGAACAACAGCAGCACGCTGTTCTCGAGCAGGAACGAGACGCCGAGCGCCGTGATCAGCGGCGCGATTCGCGGCGCGTCACGCAGCGGTCTGTAGGCGAAGCGCTCGATCGCGACGCCGAGCGCGCCGACGCCGCCGCCGGCGAGCACGAACGCCACCAGCAGCACGAGCGGCACGGGAACGCTCAGCCCGGTCGGGCCGCCGAACCACTGGATCACGAAATAGCCGACGAACGCCCCGACCATGTAGAGGTCGCCGTGGGCGAAGTTCAGCAGCTTCAGCACCCCGTAGACCATCGAGTAGCCCAGCGCGATCAGCGCGTACAGGCTCCCCTGGGTGACCCCGTTGACCAGTTCCTGGATGAAGAAGCGCATCTGTTGCGGTCGGCAACTTAGCTGCGGCGGCCGGCGCGCGCTCTGCGCGCACGCCGGCCGGCCGCATCAGCCGTGCTGATCAGGAATTGGTGACCAGCTTGTACTGACCCTGCTTGTTGATCTTGAACAGGAACCACTTGGCGCCGATCAGGTCGCCGTGATTGTCGAACTTAATCGGCTGTCCGAGGATCGAGGTCGCTTCGCTCGTCCCCTTGATTGCCGCCAGCACATTGCTTCGGCTGGGCGTCTGGCCGCTCTTGCAGACCGACGAGATCGCCTCGTCGATCACGTGCGTGGCCGCAAACACGGGCGGCCCGAACGTCCCGTACTTCGGGTACTTCTTCTTCGCCGCGGCCGCGATCGCGGCGTCAGCCGGGATCGAGTTGATGTCCGGACCGAACGCGGAGACGTACGAGCCGGGGATCGTGAACGACGAGGACTGCGTCCCGTCGGTTCCGAAGATCGTCGCGTTCTTGTGCTGCTCGGCGAGGTTCTTGCCGAACTGCTCAGCGTTCGCGGCGACCTGCCACGGCAGCACGACGACGGTCGTCTGCGGGTTGACCTTTGCGACCAGCGCAGAGAAGTCGGTGGCCTTCTGGCTGATCGACTCGTGGTCAACGGCGATCCCAGCCTTCTTGAACACCGGGATCATCGCGGACACCAGGCCGGTCGAGTAGACCTCCTGGTCGTCGACGATCATCAGCGCCTTGGGCTTCAGGTGCGTGACGATGTATTGCGCGTCCTGCGGACCCTGGACGTCGTCCCGGGATACCACCCGGAAGAACGTCGGGTTCTTACCGGTGGTCGTCAAGTCCGGGTTGGTCGCAGAGCCCGTGATGAACGGCAGTCCAGCGCGGCCGAACAGCGGACCGACCGCCTCGACCTCCTGGCTGCCCGCCGGACCGACCACGGCAACCATCTTGCCGTTGGAGATGAACTGCTGGCTCACGGTCGTGGCCTGCGCGGGGTCCAGCTGGGTGTCGCCCTGGGTCAGGGTGATGTTCGTTCCGTTGGCCTGGTTGTCTTGCGCGATCGCAAGCTGGGCGAACGCCAGCTGCTCCTGACCGAGGACCGCCACGGGACCGGTGAACGGCCCCTCGATCCCGACTGTCGCGTCGCAGGCCTTGCTGGCGCTGCTGCTACTGCTGGTGCCGCTGCTCGCGGACGCGCTGCTGCTACTGCTGCTACTGCTGCTACCGCAGCCCGCCGCAATCAGCGCCGTGAGCGAAAGTGCGGCGACGATAATCCGTCCCTTCACTGCTCTGACCTCCTCCTCAGGGGAATCCCAGTTCTCGTTTACGTCGTCAGTGGCGGCGCGTCGGCGTGGGCCGGCGTGCCGTCGGGGTAGTACGCGGCCGCCGGCGAGCCGGCCGGCCGAAATACGGCTACGACGCGCATCCACGCGTCGCCCGTGTTCTCCAAGCTGTGCACGGAGCGAGCAGGAAGCTGAATGCACGACCCCGCCCCCAACCGCCAATCGGTTCCCTGAGCGTGCAGCACCCCCTCGCCGTCGAGCACGTAGATGACCTCGTTGTAAGTGTGGAAATGCTCCGGCGCCTTGGCCGTCGGGATGTAGCCGACGAAGTGCGTCGCGGAGCGCAGCCCGGTCGACGGGTCGGCGACGATCCGGAACTCGCGGTCGGTCGTGGCCGCCTGCGACTGCTGATCGGCGAGGCGGCGGACGGTCTGCGTGCTCGCCTCGCCCGGCGTTTCTTCAGGGCCGGTTGGCTCGGGAATCCGGACCGAGATGATCGTCAGCTGGGTCTCGCCCGTGTTCGCGAGCTCGTACTCGTCGCCAGGCGCGAGGTAGGCGCCGCTCTCGGGCTCGAGCGCGTGCGTCTCGTCGCCGAGGCTCAGCGAGCCGGCGCCGTCGAGCACGAACAGGACCTCCTCGCAGTCATCGGTCTCGCGTCGCGTGCGCGCGCCCGGGGCGAGATCGAGCAGCGTCTGCTCGAGCGGCGGGAAGTCGGTGCCGGACCCCAGCGTCGGGCGTTCGCCGTCGACTGTCGGCGGGATCGTTGAAGCGTCGACTACGTTGGGGGTAACGGTCAGTGGCGGCATAGCCGCATCAGGTGCTCCTCGGAAGCTGCAGGTCGAGTGTCCGTCCGTGGGCGCTCGTGACCCGAGCGTCGGGCCAGACTCGCATATTCGGCTCGCGGGGGTCAACCCCCTGCATCGCCCCCACGCCCCGGTCAACCTCCTGCAAGCGTTGCCTCCAGCTCGATGGAAGTGCCGGCGAGTGCCCGGGAAACCGGGCACGTCGCCTTGGCCTCCTCCGCGAGCTTGGAAAACTCGTCTGCGTCGACGCCCGGCACCTCGCCAACGGTGCTCAGGCGGATCCGCGTGATGCTGAAGCCGGTGTCGAGCTGCTCGAGCGTCACCTCGGCGGTCGTGCGCAGGTCGTCGGGCGGATGGCCCGCCTCGCTCAGCGTGTTCGCCAGTGACATCGTGAAGCAGCCCGCCTCGGCGGCAGCGATCAGTTCCTCGGGGTTGGTCGCGCGCTCGATCGACTCGACGCGCGCCTTGAGCGTGAACGGGCCCTCGAACGCCCCGCTTCCGAGCGCTAGGCGCCCACCACCGTCGGGAACGGTTCCCTGCCAGCTGGCCTCAGACCTACGGGTGACGCGGACGCCCACTCTCTCTCCTCCAGATCGCGCAGATGATTCCGGTGCCGTTGGTGCGCCCCGATGCACCGGAAAGGTTTGATTTTGTAGTGTTGATCAAATCATCCGGCCGGGTGTCAAAGCAAGAGCCCCGGTTGCGATTTCGTTAGGCAGTCTGCTTGGATTCGCTGGGGCATCCGGGCACGCGCTGCCGCGCCTCAAAAATCCGGGGAAGGAGCTGCCGATGGCAGAAGTTCTGAGCGATACGAGCCAGGTCGAATCGATCCGCCGGCGGTTCTCCGCGCTGCAGACTGGATTCACGTTCTTCGACGCGCCGGGCGGCTCGCAGGTGCCCGACGAGGTCGGTGACGCAATCGCGCGCGCGCTGCGTGAGGCGAGCGCGAACCTCGGCGCCGGCTATGCGACCAGCCATCGCGTCAAGGCGATCCTCGAGGAGGCCGAGGGCAAGGCCGCACGGTTCCTCGGCTGCGATTCGCAGGAGATCGTGTTCGGACCGAACATGAGCTCGTTGAACTTCACGCTGTCGCGTACCGCCGGTCGCGAGTTCAGGGCG
>DASXDD010000149.1:0-14914 GCA_036490775.1 Solirubrobacteraceae bacterium
GCTACCGCCGGCCCAAGCGGCGTGAATGGCATCGCGTGTTCAGTCGACAACGCCCCGTACCAGTTCTACCCCGGCTCGAGCACGCAGCTCCCGGTTCAGGGGGTCGGCGCCCACCAGGCGAGGTGCTTTGCCCAAAACAACTCCCTGAACGCGAGCGGCGTACGGGCGACGTCGCAGGCGCAGTCCTGGAACGTGAGCATCCGCGACCCGGCGGTCGCGAGTGTCGCCTTCACGCGGGCCGTCGCGGGACTGCGCTGCGTGAAGAAGCACAAGCGCGTCCGGATCCCCGCCCACTGGTCGACCACCACCTACCACGGTCACAAGGTGAGGGTGCATGTCCCCGCCCAGACTCGGACGATCACGATCGTCCACTGCCATCGTCCGCCTACGCAGCCGGGCGCAGCGAAGACGAGCAAGCGGATCGCCTACGGCGCGACGACGCCCGTGAGCGGCTGGGTTGGAACAGTGAACGGCACCGCGCTCGGCGGCGTCCCGGTCCGGGTCATGACGGCGCCTGACAATGGCTCGCTTCGGTTCACCCAGGCCGCGTCGGCGACGACTGCCGCCGACGGTGGCTGGACGGCCGACCTGCCCGCCGGGCCTTCGCGCCTCGTCGAGGCCGTCTACGCCGGCGGAACGACTTCCGAACCGGCCGCGTCAGCGCCAGCCAGCCTGATCGTGCCGGCGTCCGTATCGCTGCGGGTCCGGCCGCGGAGAACGCATTGGACGTCGACGATCAAGATCAGCGGCCGGGTGCTCGGCGGCTATATCCCGCCCGCCGGCGAGCTTCTGATCCTGCGGATCGGATGGCATGGGGGATCGACCGAGATCGGCCACGTGACCACTAACTCCGCGGGTCGCTTCAAGGCCAGGTACACGTTCCTGCGCGGGAACGGGACCGTCACCTACCGCCTCTGGGCGACGACCGCGCACGAGAGCGACTACCCGTTCGTGCCGAGCCGCAGCCGGAAGGTCGCTGTCACGGTGCGACCCTAGGAGCGACCAGCCCACGTGATCGAAACGTGAACGATCCGGCCTCCTAGCCCGCGCTTTATGCCGAGCGACTAAGCTAGTCGGACTGTGGTCGGAGACATCCTTCAGCCAACACATCTCCTGTTCGTCCTCGTGGTCGCACTGCTGGTGCTCGGCCCCAAGCGTTTGCCTGAAGTCGGGCGCTCGCTCGGGAAGGGCCTGCGCGACTTCAAGAGCGCGCTCGGTGGCGAGGAGCAGCCCCCCCATGCGGAGGTCCTGCACCAGACGACCGTCGAGAGCACGACACCGAGCAGCGAGTCGGCAGAGCACACCGGCTGAGTCGGCGCTCGGCCCGTTGAACGCCGCCCGCAGCGGCGCTACATGACTGCGCTCGATTCACAGCTAGGAGATCCCCCCGCCCGCGTGCGGCCGCGATGGCGGCTGCTCGTCCGGATGCTGCTCGGTTGCGTTGTCGTGATCGCCGCGACTGCGGCGACCGTCGCGACCGGCACGCTGCTCGAGGTCAAGACGTTCACCGACGCGCTCAAGCAGAGCCCGCAGCTCAAGCTCGGCAACGAGCTGGCGCACGCGGACGCCGGCGGCGCACAGACGATCCTCCTGATCGGGTCCGATAAGCGCGCGAAGACAGCGGTCGACGCGAGCACACCGGCCCACTCGGACACGATGCTGCTCGTCCGGCTCGACCCGAGCGAGCCCGAGACGACGATGCTCTCGATCCCGCGCGACCTGAAAGTCACGCTCCACCCGGACCGCGGCTCGGCGACGGTGCAGAAGATCAACGCGGCCTACACGCTCGGCGGCGTCAAGCTGACGATCAAGACGATCAGGCAGGTCCTCGGGGTCCAGATCAACCACGTCGTCGACGTCAACTTCGCCGGCTTCAAGGCGCTGGTCAACTACCTCGGCTGCATCTACGTCCAGGTCGACCGGCGCTACTACCACTCGAACGTCGGGCTCGCGGCGGGCGACACGTACGACGAGATCAACATCCAGCCGGGCTATCAGAAGCTGTGCGGCGACGACGCGCTGCACTACGTGCGCTACCGCCACGCCGACACGGACATCGTGCGAGCCGCTCGCCAGCAGGATTTCCTGCGCCAGATCAAGGAGCAGGTCGGGTCCTCGGGGCTGGTCGCCCGGCTGCACCCGCTCGAGCGCCTGCTCGGCAAGTACGCCACGACCGACATCAGGTCGTCCGACGACGTCCTGAAGCTGATCGAGCTGCTCGTCCAGTCGGCTAGTCACCCCGTCAAGCAGATCCAGTTCCAAGCGTCGCTCGGACCGTCGTACGTGACCTCCTCCGCGGCGCAGATCCATTCGACCGTCAGCGCGTTCCTGCACGGCGGCGCGGGCACCGACCAGATCAAGGTCAACAATGGCCCCGGATCGACGCCCGGGCACAAGTCGAGCTCGCGTTCGAACGTTCCGCTGAGCACCGCGAGCTCCAACGAGATCGCCCAGCAGCACGGACTGGCGGCCACCGTGCCGTTCAAGGTCTACTACCCAGTCCGCCGCGTCCAGACGGCATCAGCTGGGCTCGACACGACCCGCTTCTACAAGCTCAACGGCTACCCGGCGTACGTAGTGGTCGTGTCCGAAGGTGGCCTCGGCCAGAACTACGACCTTCAGGGCACGACCTGGGGCAGCCCGCCGATCCTGCGCAACCCCGACCAGACGATCAGGCAGAACGGGCGCACGCTGCAGCTGCACTTCGAGGGCCAGCGGCTGCAGCTCGTGTCATGGCGCGACGGTCGCGGGGTCTACTGGCTCTCGAACACGCTCTCCAACGTGCTCTCCAACCGCCAGATGCTGGCGATCGCCTCATCCGCGAATCGCTCTTGAGCGACGCCCGGGGGTGATTCCTGGCCCACGGCGGCTCATATGGGCATGGCCTGCCTGGCCGAGCGCCGTACCGCCCGTATCAGAGCATCTGTTCGTCGCGCTAGCGTCGCGCTGGTGACCGCGCTCGACGACAGAGCGGCGCTCGTCTCGCTGCTTCGCACAGGCACTCGTCCGTGGTCGGAATACGCGGAGCTGATCGAGCAGCGAGGCAGTGCGCTCGCGGTGCTCGAGGAGGATCAGGGCCTGCTTGCGAGCGAGGGGCTCGGTGACGCCCGCGCGCAGATCGCGCGGTGGGAGCGGCGCGGGATCCGCATCCTCACGGTGCTCGATCCCGACTATCCGGAGAACCTCCACGCGGTTCACGATCGACCGCCGCTCGTGTTCGTGGCCGGCCGGCTGCTCGCCGGCGACGCGCGTTGCGTAGCAGTCGTGGGCTCACGCGCCGCCTCGACTGACGGCCTCGCGCGCGCACGCGCAGTCGCGGAGCATCTCGTTGGCGCCGGGTACGCGGTCGCGTCCGGCTTGGCGGTCGGCATCGACACGGTTGCACACCGAACAGCCCTCGATCACGGCGGTCGCACCCTCGCGGTGATCGGCACCGGCCTGGAGCGCTGCTATCCCGACGAGAACGCCGAGCTCCAGCGGCGCATCGCATCCGAATGCGCGGTCGTCTCGCAGTTCTGGCCCGAAGCGCCGCCGACGCGCGCCAGCTTCCCGATGCGAAATGCGGTGATGTCGGGGCTCTCGTTGGCGACAGTCGTCGTCGAGGCAACGGAGACGAGTGGCGCGCGGGTCCAGGCGCGACTGGCGCTCGCACACGGGCGTCCGGTGTTCCTCTCGGAGCCGCTGCTAGAGCAGCAATGGGCACGCGAACTCCTGCACCGGCCGGGAATCCACGCGGTCTGCGCCCCGGACGAGATCACGGCCACACTCGACCGTCTGACCTCGCCCGGAGCACTCGCCCGCTGAGAGCTGGCGATGCCAACCGTTGCGGACCTGAGCGATCCCTACGGGAACTTCATGCTCGGACCGCGGCGAGGCCCGGGCATATGCGACGTGTGCTTCACGTTCACCGACGGGTATGAGCGCTGCTACACCTGCGCCCGGGCCGAGCAGATGCTCGATGCGGTCGCACCGATCTCCTACAGCATCGCCCGCGGGCAGCTTCACCACGTGCTCGCGACCTACAAGCGGCTTCAGCGGCGGGTTGCCCGGCCGCTCGGCGTGCAGCTCGCCGCGGTCCTGTGGCGGTTCCTCGCCGGTCACGAGCAATGCCTCGCGAGCGCCGTCGGCGTCCGCGGCTTCGACCTCGTGGCGACGGTCCCGTCGGGCGTCCGCGAGCGCGACGAGCGCCATCCGCTGCGATGGATCGTGGCCGACGTGGTCGGGCCGACGAGCGATCGGTACGAGCCGCTGCTCGCGCGCTCGCGGCGCGACGCGCGGCC
This sequence comes from Solirubrobacteraceae bacterium, assembly GCA_036490775.1. Taxonomy (GTDB): domain Bacteria; phylum Actinomycetota; class Thermoleophilia; order Solirubrobacterales; family Solirubrobacteraceae; genus Palsa-465. The sequence continues at coordinate 4,281 of DASXDD010000149.1, forward strand.
ACATGAGTTCGACCCGGACAGGTACGTCGCGCTCGGTCCCCTCGCCGGCCAGTCGGTGCTGCTGGTCGACGACACGTGGACGACCGGCGCCAACGCCCAGAGCGCGGCAACCGCACTGAAGGTGGCCGGCGCCGGTCCGGTCGCGGCGGTCGTGATCGGTCGGCACGTCAACCGCGAGTGGGGCTACAACGATCGGCGTCTGGGTGACCTCGAGCGACCGTTCGACTGGAGTGCGTGCGCGTTTTGCAGCCCTCGGATGGCGCCCGTCAACGTGTGATTACCCGCATGTGAACCCGGGTACCAGCCTGACGGGAGTCCAAAAGACCCAATCGGAGAGGGAGAGGGTTGAGGAACGTAAGAATTCCGCCGAGACGGCAGCGCCGACGCTTAGGTCGCCTAGACCTGGTGATCGCGGCGGCCGCCGCCGCAGCTGTGATCGCCGGCTGTGGCTCCTCGGGCAGCAGCGGGCCGGTCACGCTCAACTGGTACGTGTTCCCTGAGCCGTCGGGCTCGTTCCAGACCGCCGCGGCGAACTGCTCAAACGCCTCGGGCGGCAAGTACGACATCAAGATCAACTTCCTGTCGACGTCGTCGGACCAACAGCGGGTGTCGCTCGTGCGCCGCCTCGCCGCCAACGACTCCTCGATCGACCTGCTCGCGATGGATGTCGACTGGACCGCCGAGTTCGCGACCGCGAAGTGGATCCTCCCGGTGCCGTCGGGTCTCGCCTCGCAGATCCGCCGTCAGGACCTCGCCGGCCCCGTGCAGACGGCGACCGTCAACGGCAAGCTGTGGGTAGTCCCGATCAACTCCAACACGCAACTGCTCTGGTACCGCAAGGACCTCGTACCCAACCCGCCCAAGACCTGGAACCAGATGATCGCGATGGCGACCAAGCTCGCCAAGCAGGGCAAGCCGCACTACATCGAGGAACAGGGCGCCCAGTACGAGGGCCTGACGGTGTGGTTCAACTCGCTCGTCGACTCCGCCGGCGGCAAGATCATCTCGGGCAACAACAAGGTCGTCGTCGGGCAGACGACCAAGACCGCGGCGACGATCATGCGCGATCTCGCGACGTCGCCGGCCGCCGACCCGTCGCTCAACGTGACGATGGAGGGACAGTCCGACAGCCAGTTTGACCAGGGCAAGGCCGCGTTCGAGATCAACTACCCGTTCGTCTGGCAGGCGGCCAAGGCGACCAACCCGAAGGTCGCCAAGCAGATGGGCTACGCGCCGTTCCCGCAGGTCACACCGGGAATCGCCCCGCACGTCTCGATCGGCGGCTACAACCTCGGGATCTCAAGCCACTCGCAGCACCCCGATCTCGCATTCGCGGCGGCTCAGTGCCTAATTCAGCCCGCCAACCAGAGCCGTGACGCGATCAAGGGTGGCCTCGCGCCAGTCGCCTCGAGCATCTACGACCAGCCGTCGTTCGCGAAGGCGTATCCGTTCCACCAGCTGATCAAGCAGCAGCTCCAGACCTACGGGATCCGCCCGCAGACGCCGGCCTACGCCGACGTGACGCTGGCGATCCAGAAGGCGCTGTCGCCGACCTCGGCGATACAGCCCGGCGCGGTGGTCAGCAAGCTGCAGAACGAGATCAAGCTGTCGCTCTCCTCATCGGCGCTGCTATGACGACCGAAACAGTCACAGCCCCAACCAGAACCGGCACCACCCTCCGCCAGCACCGCAGCGACCGCGCGAAGGCCGAGCGCCGCCTCGCCGCATGGCTGGTCGCGCCCGCCGCGATCGTGATGATCGCGGTGACCGCGTACCCGATCATCGACGCGGTCGCCCTCTCGCTGCAGCGCTCGGACTTGCGGTTCCCGGGTGCGAGCAAGTTCATCGGCCTGTCCAACTACGGCCACGCGCTGAGCGCGCCGGTGTTCTGGCAGGACGTGTGGCACACGGTCCTGATCACCGTGATCAGCGTCTCGATCCAGTTCGTGATCGGAATGTGCGTCGCGCTGGTCATGCATCGGGTGATCTTCGCCCGGGGGCTGGTGCGCTCGGTGGCGCTGATCCCCTACGGAATCGTCGCGGTCGTCGCCGCGTACTCCTGGCAGCTCGCGTGGTCGCTGCAGAGCGGCTGGATCCCGAAGCTCCTGGGGCTGACGAGTGATCCGCTCAGTCATCCGTTCGGGACCTACGTGGCGATCATCATCACCGAGGTCTGGAAGAACACGCCGTTCATGGCACTGCTGCTACTGGCTGGGCTGGCGCTCGTCCCAGACGAGCTGCAAGAGGCCGCCAAAGTCGACGGAGCGACGACGTGGCAGCGGTTCTACCGGATCACGCTGCCGCTGATGAAGCCGGCGATCGTTGTTGCGCTGCTGTTCCGCACGCTCGACGCGTTCCGGATCTTCGACACGATCTACATCTTCAACCAGGGCGCCCAGGGGACCGAGTCGATCTCGATCCTGAACTACAACACGCTGCTCAACCGGCTCAACCTCGGCCTCGGCTCCGCGGTGTCGATCCTCCTGTTCTTCATGGTGGCGATCATCGCCTCGGTGTTCATCTTCGGCTTCGGTGCCGGCGCCACCGCAGGGAGTGAGAAATGACCAAGCGTCAGAGACAGGTCGGCGGCTGGTCCGGGGCGATCGTGATCGTGTTCGTAGCCTCGCTGGTGCCGGTGCTGTGGATCCTGATGTTGTCGCTGAAGACACCGGCGACAGCGACCGACGGCAGCTTCATCCCGCACGCATGGACACTCTCTAACTACTCCGACATCTTCAAGCTCGGCACGTTCACGTCGGCGCTGCGCAACTCGATCGGGATCGGCCTGATCTCGACACTGCTCGCGGTGATCATCGCCTCGTCGGCCGCATACGCGATCGCCCGACTGGACTTTCCCGGCAAGCGCGTGATCCTCATCGTGGCGCTCGGGGTCGCGATGTTCCCGCAGATCTCGCTCGTCGGCCCGCTCTACAACCTGTGGCGCCAGATCGGGCTCTACGACACGTGGCCCGGGCTGATCATCCCGTATATGACGTTCGCGCTGCCGCTGTCGATCTACACGCTATCGGCGTTCTTCAGAGAGATCCCATGGGAGCTCGAACAGGCCGCCCAGGTCGATGGCGCGACGCCGTTCCAGGCGTTTCGCAAGATCATCGTGCCGCTCGCGATGCCCGGGATCGTCACGACCTTCATCATCGTCTTCATCATCTGCTGGAACGACTTCGTGTTCGCGATCTCACTGACCTCGACGACGAGGGCCGAGACCGTACCCGCGGCGATTTCATCCTTCCCAGGCGTCTCCCAGTTCACGGTCCCCTACGGCGACATCGCCGCGGCGGCCGTGATCGTCACGATCCCGGTGATGCTGCTCGTGCTGATCTTCCAGCGCCGGATCGTCGCGGGACTGACCGCCGGCGCGGTCAAAGGATGAGGACGCCGCCCGTCCACATGGAAAAGGAGCTGTAAGGAATGGCCGAGATTCAGTTCGACGACGTGACCAAGCGGTACTCCGACGGGTTCGAGGCGGTCAAGCACCTCGACCTCGACGTCCCCGACGGCGAGCTGATGATCCTCGTCGGCCCGTCGGGCTGCGGGAAGTCGACGGCGCTGCGGATGGTCGCCGGGCTCGAGGACATCTCCGACGGCCAGCTCAAGATCGGCGGCCAGGTCGTCAACGACCGCGCGCCCAAGGATCGCGACATCGCGATGGTGTTCCAGAACTACGCGCTGTACCCGCATATGACGGTGCGCGAGAACATGGGCTTCGCGCTGAAGCTCGCCAAGACACCGGCCGAGGAAATCGACCGCAAGGTGACCGAGGCGGCGAAGATCCTCGACCTTGAGCAGCACCTCGACCGCAAGCCGGCCAACCTGTCGGGCGGTCAGCGCCAGCGCGTCGCGATGGGACGCGCGATCGTCCGCAACCCAAGCGTGTTCCTGATGGACGAGCCGCTTTCGAACCTCGACGCGAAGCTCCGAGTGCAGATGCGCACCGAGATCTCACGCATCCAGCAGCAGCTCGAGACCACCACGATCTACGTGACCCACGACCAGACCGAGGCGATGACCCTCGGCGACCGGATCGCCGTCATGCGCGCCGGGATGCTGCAGCAGGTCGGGCCTCCGTCCGAGCTTTACGGCCACCCCAAGAACCTGTTCGTCGCGGGCTTCATCGGCTCACCCTCGATGAACTTCATGGCCGGCGAGATCGACGGCGACAGCGTCGACCTGCCGATCGGCGAGGTGAAGATCCCCGATGAGCTGCGACACCGGCTGGAGGCCGGAGCCGGCGGCGGCCGCAAGGGCGTGATCGCGGGCCTGCGTCCCGAGCACTTCGAGGACGCGGCCCTCGTGGCTGACCGCTCGCGCGGAGTCACCTTCAAGACCAAGATCGACGTGCTGGAATCGATGGGCTCGGAGTTCTACGCGTATTTCGTGGTCGACTCAGAGCGGGTCGCGTCGAGCGAGCTCGAGGAGCTGGCGGCGGACGCCGGCTCGGCTGACCTGCCCAGCGCCCAGGGCGGCATGCAGGTGACTGCGCGCCTTGGAGCTGAGAGCAAGGTCCGCCAGGGCGCCGATTCCGAGCTGTGGTTCGACTCGACGCACCTGCAGCTGTTTGACTCCGAGTCAGGTCAGAGCCTGCTGGCAGCTCCCGAAGGCAACGGCCAGGCTCCCACCGAGGCCGCGCCTGCCGCTCCGAGCAGCACTTCCGGTCCAAGCTAACCTAAGCCACAGATGCCAGCGCCGCGCTCGACCGGGCTGTCCGGCGTGGATGCGCAGCATGACTTCCTGCGCGCCCGGCGGCGAGCGACGATCTCCAGGCTGATCGCGCGGCTACGCGGCGAGCCCGATGATGTCGGCTTGATCCTGCCCTACTCCGAGGTGTTGGACGCGCTCGGCTTCGTCAGTGAGCGCGCGATCGGGCTGAAGGTAGTGGCGCTTGATGCGATCGCCGGGACGATCGACCGCGAGCGTGACTTCGACCGGAGCTTTCGCCCGACGTCGGGCCGCATGCGCTCGCGGTGGGAGCAGATCGCGGCGGCGATGCGCCGCGGCGAGGCAATGCCGCCCGTCGATCTGCTGCAGATCGGCGAGATCTACTTCGTGCGCGACGGACACCACCGCGTCTCGGTGTCGCGCGCGCTGGGACGGACCGACATCGACGCCAACGTCACCGAGGTGCTCACGCGCGTCGACGCCGGCGCCGCGATCAAGCTGACCGACCTGCCGCTCAAGAGCCATGAGCGGGTGTTCTTCGAACGGGTGCCGCTGCCCGACGCGGCGCGCGCGGAGATCAAGCTGTCAGATCCGTGGGACTACGCCGAGCTCGCCGAGAGCGTCGAGGCGTGGGGCTTTCGGGCGATGCGCGACCGCAACGAGGCGATCAACCGCGGGACGACCGCAAAGCTGTGGCTCGACACCGAGTACCGGCCGGTGGTCGCAATGCTCCGCGAGGCGGATCTGGTCGGGGACGGGACCGAGACCGAGGCGTACATGCACATCGCGGCCGAGCGCTACCGCCTGTTGCGTACGCACACGTGGACCGACGACGTGCTCCAGCGGGTGGTCGAGGGTAAGAAGCGGCGCCGTCGCTGATGCGTCGTCCTCGCAACGACCTGCGCTAGCCTGCGCGCCGCCATGCCGCCACGACCGATCCCTCGATCCTCAGACGCCGACACCAAGGCTCGCCGCCGATACGCGCCGCGGCTGCCGCCCGAGCAGCGGCGTGAACAGCTCGTCGACGCCGCATTGGGCGTGATCCTCGAGCAGGGCTACGGAGGCGTCTCGATTGAGGCGATCGCTCGCGCCGCGGGCGTCACCAGGCCTGTGATCTACGACCACTTCCCGAACCTCGGGGAGCTGCTCCAAGCGCTCGTCGAGCGCGAGGAACGCTATTCGCGCGACCAGCTCGAGCTCGTTGTCCCTGACGATCCGGGCGACAGCGACCCAGTCGATGTGCTCGCCGGCAGCGTGCGCCGTTTCCTCGACGCGGTCACGGCGCGCCCCGCGACATGGCGGATCATCCTGCTGCCGCTCGACGGGACCCCGTGGATCGTGCGCCAGCATGTCGAGACCCACCGCGCGCAGATACTCGAGCGGATCGAGCGGCTGGTCGGTTGGGCCGTCGATCGCGGGGAGCTGCCATCAGACCTTGACACCGAGCTCGCCGCGCGGGCGATCCGCGACCTCGGCGAGGAAGCAGGCCGGATGGTCCTGACCGATCCGCAGCGCTATTCGCCCGACCGCTACGAGCGCTTCGTCCAGTCGGTGTTGAGGCTGCTCCTACCGGCGTGACCGGGCACCTGGGATGAACGCGGTGACCGAACGCTCGGCGTCGCAGCTAGCCGCAGCGATCCGCGAGCGCGAATTGACCGCGACCGCCGTCGTCGACGCGCATATCGAGCGCCACCGGCAACTGGCGCCGCGGATCAACGCGCTGGCCGCCGAGCGCTTCGAGCTCGCACGGCAGGAGGCCGCGGCAGCGGACGATCGGATCGCCGCCGCGGCGCCCGACGCATCGCTGCCGCCGCTGCTCGGCGTGCCGTTCACCGTCAAGGAGTCGATCGCGCTTGCAGGAATGCCACAGTCGACGGGCCTGGTGCTGCGTCGCGACTACCGCGCCGCCGAGACCGCGCCGCCTGTCCAGCGACTGATCGACGCCGGCGCAATCCCGCTCGGCGTCACCAACACCTCCGAGCTGTCGCTGTGGATCGAGTCGACCAACCGCGTGTACGGCTGCACGAACAACCCCTACGACGCGGCGCGCACCGCCGGCGGCTCGTCGGGCGGCGAAGGCGCGGCGGTCGGCTCCGGGGCTTCGCCGTTCGGCGTCGGTTCCGACATCGGCGGCTCGATCCGCGTGCCGGCGTTCTTCTGCGGCGTGTTCGGCCACAAGCCGTCGCCGGGGCTGGTCCCGAACACGGGCCACTACCCGCCGACCGCCGGGCGCGCGGCCGAGATGCTCGCGACCGGGCCGCTTGTCCGCCGCGCCGAGGACCTGATGCCGCTGTTGTCGATCATGGCCGGGCCCGACGGACACGACGCGTTCGCGACGCCGATGACGCTCGGTGACCCCACCGCGGTGTCGCTTGATGGCCTGCGCCTGGTCACTGTCGAGCAGGCGTCGCTGCTGCCGATGTCGCCCGCGTTGCGAGACGCGCGCGAGCGCGCGATCGGCGCGCTCGTTGCCGCGGGCGCGACCGTGGAGCGAATCGCGCTGCGCTCATGGCGTCGCGCGGCGCTGCCGTTTCTGGCGACGCTCCAGGCAAGCGCCGAGCGCCAACTGACCGCGCTGCTGGCCGAGGCAGGCGCGACTGCCCCGACGTGGCGTGGACTCGCCCGGCGCGGCGGCCCGCACACGCTGCCGACGAGGTTGACGCTCGCAACCGAACTGCTCCCCGCGCCCGGCGGGTCCTCGCGCCGGCGGCTGATCGCGGCCGGCGAGAGCGTCGCCGCCGAGTTGAAAGAGGCGATCGGCGACGGCGTGCTGCTGCATCCTGCGTACCCGCGGACCGCCCCGCGCCACGGCCGGACGGTCGGGCGGCCGTGGCTGCTGACGCCGTCGGCGGTGTTCAACCTGGCGGGCGTGCCGGTCACCGAGGTGCCGCTCGGGCTCACGAGCCACGGGCTGCCGGTCGGCGTTCAGGTTGCCGCGGGTCCCGGCCACGACCACCTGTCGATCGCCGTGGCGCTCGAGCTCGAGCGCGTGTTCGGCGGGTGGGTGCCGCCTCCGGAGCACACTCGATGAGCGCCCGCGGCCTGACCCGGAGCCTCGGCGAGAGCGGGCTCGAGACGACCGCGATCGCGCTCGGGCTGGCCGCGCTCGGCCGGCCCGGCTACCTGAACCTTGGGCACGGCGAGGACCTCGCGGAGAACTCGGTGCCGGCGCTGGCGCAGCGCACGCACGAGGTGCTCGATGCCGCCTATGCCGCCGGCGTGCGCCACTTCGACGCTGCGCGCTCCTACGGGCGGGCCGAGGAGTTCCTCGGGCAATGGCTCGCCGCGCGGGGATTCGAACCTGGCGCGTTGACGGTCAGCTCGAAGTGGGGCTACACCTACACCGCCGACTGGCAGGTCGACGCCGACCCGCCGGAGGTCAAGGACCTCAGCGCCGCGACGCTACGCCGTCAGCTCGTCGAGACGCGCGAGCAGCTCGGCGAGCATCTATCGCTCTACCAGATCCATTCGGCAACGCTGTCGAGCGGCGTGCTCGACGACCCCGAGGTGCGAGTGCTGCTCGCGGACCTGCGCTCGAGCGGCGTGGCGATCGGACTGAGCGTGACCGGCACCGAGCAGGCGGCGACGATCCTGCGGGCGATTGAGGTCGGAGGGTTTGACACCGTTCAGGCGACGTACAACCTGCTCGAGCGTTCGGCCGGCGACGCGCTCGCCGCTGCGCACGAGGCGGGCATCGGCGTGATCATCAAGGAGGCGCTCGCCAACGGGCGGCTGACTGCTCGCGGCGGGATCGCGGCGCTGAACACGGCCGCGGCGCGCGTCGGCGCGAGCGAAGACGCACTCGCGATCGCCGCGCTGCTCGCGCGCCCGTGGGTCGACGCGGTGCTCAGCGGCGCGGCGACCGTAGCGCAGCTCCACAGCAACCTGGGCGCGGTCGACGTCGAGTGGGACGAAGCGCTCGAGGCCGAGCTCGCGAGTCTCGTCGAGCCGCCCGATCAGTACTGGGAGACCCGTTCGGGGCTGACCTGGACCTGACCCTCTGCGCCTTGCGCAGAGTTGACGAGGATTAGCAGGTCAGTGGCGCTTTCTGCGCCGGCTAAGGGTTGACTAGCACTTCCGCTGCCGGATAGGCTCGGACGTGCGGTCGGAAGCTTGGGTGACTGTCCGTAGGGCGCGGGGCAAGCGACGAGGGGCGGCGTTCGATGTTAACGAATTACATTGCTGTCGTGCCGTACAAAGTTAACGTCGAGCGCGAAGAGTTAGACCACGTAATCGCAGCCCTGCAAACCCAGCTCGTACGCGACGTCGGTCCGCTCTGGGACGTGTCGTGCGTGGTTTCGCTGTTTGCGGAACTCGATCACGTTCCTCCCGGCTATCACCCCCTGGTGATCGTCCCGGGCGGCACGCTCAAGGCTTCCGACATGCACGCCTTTCACCTCGGGGCCGGCGGACAACCGATTGCCATGGTCGAGCACAGTGATGGCTGGTCGCTACTCGCCAGCCACGAACTGATCGAGCTCGCCTGCGATCCATACGGAACCCGATCGGTACGTGGCACATCGATCGGTGACGCCAAATGCGCGGCGACCGATCCGTCGAAGGTAAGAGACGATGGAGTGACTTATACGCCTCAAGGACAGGTCGAATACCTCGTCGAGGTATGTGACCCGTGTCAGGCGTCCACATACACGATCAACGGTGTCTTGGTGTCGGACTTCGTGACTCCTCACTATTACGATCCGCTCCAGACCTCGGGCGGGCGGCCCTCCTTCACGGGGCGCATCACGGAGTCGCGGCAGCTGCTCAAGGGCGGGTACATCAGCTGGCGCTATCGCGCCACGGCAGACGAGATCTGGCAAGCGTTTGCACCAAAGCGGGCAGACGAGGAGGCGACGGCGGTCTCGCCCGCCGACCTGACGATCGCTCCGCTTTCGGGAATCGGGCCGAGCTTGGCACGCAACTGGGTCGACCACCGTGCATCCGCCGCAGATCGACCTGACGCGCGGGCCACGCTCGACGAGGCCACACCGACGAAGGCGCTCACACAAGCGCAGGAAAGCTACGCGCTGGCGTCGGCATCGGCGCGAGACTACGGTGCCAAGCTGCGAGGAGACATCGATGACATCCTTGGCTCGCTCGCGGCTCTGCAGCCGGTGCCGGACCGCGACAAGCTGATCCTGCTGTTCAAGGACCTTGCCGAACCATCGAACCAGTCGGCACGAGACGAGTTCGCCAAGGATCCCAAGGGGGTACTCGTCAAGCGCGGGATCGATGTGACGGGCGACCTCAGGACGACGACCGTTCCGCTCACGGCCGAACAGTTTGAGCAAGGGGCGAAGGCGCTAACCGACAACAATCGCTTCGGCCCCGACCTCGGGCCAGTCGGGGTCGCGAAGATGCTCCCCGCGCTCGGGGTGCATGTGCGTTAGAACCGGGCCATGACGCAGCTTCGGCGTACGCCGTTTGCGTTCTTCTACGCCGAGGACCAGCAGCTGCTCGACGTTACGGCTCTGCTGCAGGGCGAGAACCCGAAACCAGGCCCGAGAGCGCGAGTGCTCGCCCTCGCAGTTCTCACTGGCGAGCGTCATCGACTGCTGGCCGAAGAGCTCGAGGCGCTGCTGCGAGTGCCGGCCGAGACATGGGTCGACGACCAACGCGTAGATCCCGAGCTCGCCCGCGGGTTGCTGCACAAGGGTCTGCTGCTCAGCGACACCGAGGAGCAGCCGTTCAAAAGCCTGCGAGAGCGAGACGAAGCACTTTCGGCCAACGAATGGAACCTGTTCGGGGCCCTCTATCACTACATGACCAAGTGGAGTGGCGTCGACATCAGCCGCGAGGACCAGGAGGACCCGGTTCTCGGCGACCACGCCAGGCAGGAGGCCGAGGCGTTCGTCGCCGAGCACGGTCCGCCGCCCCCCGAGTTCGCCGAGCCCCGTTCAGATAAGGCAGTCCCGCTTCCAGGCGCCGTGCGCGAAGGAGATCTGTATCGGGCGCTT
>DASXDD010000150.1:0-4859 GCA_036490775.1 Solirubrobacteraceae bacterium
GCGCGTCCGGCGCTGTCCGATCTGCTGACGCACGCGATCGTGCTCGAAGCCGCGATGAAGCAGCGCCAAGCGCAGGACCTCGTCGTGTACGCGATGGATCTCGAACCGGAGATCGGCGAGTGCTCCACCGAGGCGGCTCGAACGCGGTTCCTGGAAGAGGACGCCTGGCAGCCGGTCCGCGCGCTCGTCGAGCACGTGAACGCCAAGCCTGACTGGGCCGAGCGGGTGATCGCGACCAATTTGTCAATTGAGCCGCTGGTCGGCTCGCTGCTACGCCGAGAGATGCTGCTGGTTCCGGCCAGCCTGAACGGCGACCCGGTCACCCCGGTGATCATCGGCAACGCCCAGCGGGAGTGGCTGTGGTACCGCGACTGGACCTCGGAGCTGATCGACTTCTGCCTCGGTGACGGGGAGTTCGGCGCCCAGAATCGCGAGGTGCTCCGCGGCTGGGCGGCGGATTGGAACGCGCAGGCCGACGCCGCCGCCGAAGCGCTCGCGACCGAGCTGGAGCGGGTTCCCCGTTCCCGGCCGCCGGCGGAGGGGCTCGAGCAGGTCAGACGCGAACGCGATGAGTTGCAATCCGTACTCGAACCCCAGGAGGTGTCGACATGAGCTCGGAGGCGGAAGAGCAGGCATTCGACTACGTCGGGATCGCGCTGGGCCGAAGCGTCGAAGGGGATGCGCTGGCCGAGGCGATGGCCGCCGTCGAGGGCGTGGAGGTGGTCCCTCAGCGCACCTTCTGGGAGGTCAAAGCCCGGGAGCGACTGCGCATGGATTTCGAGGAGCTCTCCGAGGCGACTGGCCTCGACGTCGACTCGGAACTGATCCAGGTCCTGATGACGACCTATTACGGCCGGATCATCAACACCGACGAGGCGATCATGCTGTTCCACGACCCGATCGAAGCGATGGAGTACATGTGATGAGCGAGCCGGCAGCCACGGAGGCGGCACTGAATTTCGACCTGAGCGACGATCAGGAGACGATTCGTCGCGCCGTGGCTGAGCTGGCTGCGAGCTTCGACGAGGAGTATTGGCTCGAGAAGGACTCCAAGCACGAGTTCCCGTGGGAGTTCTATAAGGCGTTCGCCGACGCCGGCTGGCTGGGCATCTGCGTGCCTGAGGAGTACGGCGGCAGCGGCCTGGGAATCCTCGAGGCCTCGTTGCTGCTCGAGGAAGTGTCGGCCTCGGGCGCCGGCATGAACGGTGCAAGCTGCATGCACATGTCGATCTTTGGCATGCATCCGGTGATCGTCCACGGCTCCGAGGAGCTCAAGTGCGAGACCCTCCCTCGGATCGTGTCCGGCGACCTGCACGTCTGCTTCGGTGTCACGGAACCCGACGCCGGCCTCGACACGACGCGGATCACGACGTTCGCCAGGCGCACCCGCGACGGCTACGTGATCAATGGCCGCAAGGTGTGGATCTCCAAGGCGCTCGAGTCCGAGAAGGTCCTGCTGCTCACGCGCACGACCAAGCTCGAGGACTGCGCGAAGAAGACCGACGGGATGACTCTGTTCCTCACCGACCTCGACCGCGACCGGGTCGACATCCGCCCGATCCCGAAGATGGGCCGCGAGGCAGTCGACTCCAACGAACTGTTCATCGACAACCTCGAGGTGCCCAAGGAGCACCGCGTCGGCGAAGAGGGGCAGGGCTTCAAGTACCTCCTGGACGGGCTCAACCCCGAGCGGGTCCTGATCGCAGTGGAGGCGCTCGGACTCGGCCGAGCTGCGGTCCGCCGCGCCGTCGCCTATGGCAAGGAGCGCGTCGTGTTCGGCCGGCCGATCGGGATGAACCAGGGCCTGCAGTTCCCGCTTGCCGATGCCCAGATCAAGCTAGACGCCGCCACGTTGATGGTTCGCAAGGCCGCGTGGCTATACGACCGCGGCTTGCCGTGTGGACGCGAGGCGAACGCTGCGAAATATCTGTGCGCTGAGGCCGGGTACGAGGCCGCCGACCGCGCCGTGCAGCTGCACGGCGGCATGGGCTACGCGCGCGAATATCACGTCGAGCGCTACTTCCGCGAGGCGCGCCTGCTGCGGATCGCCCCGATCAGCCAGGAGATGATCCTCAACTACGTCGGCGAGCACGTCCTCGGACTGCCGAGGTCCTACTGATGCGCGGCCTCGACGGACGCGTCGCGCTCATCACGGGCGCGGGCGCCGGGATCGGCGCCGCGGTCGCAGAGCGCATGGCGGCCGAGGGCGCGACAGTTGCCGTCGTCGATCGGGACTACGAGGCAGCCAAGGCGGTGGCGGCCGCAATCGCCGGGCGTGGTGGCCGCGCAACCGGCATCGGCGCCGACGTCACCAACGCGGGCGAGGTCGCCAATGCCGTCGAGTCCGCCGCCGGGCTCGGCGATGCCTTGCACATCGTCGTCAACAACGCCGGAATCGTCCGACCGGCGATGCTGCCCGACCTCGAGGAGGAGGCGTTCCGAGCCGTGCTCGACGTCCATCTCCTCGGCTCCTACCGCGTCCTGCGCGCAGCCCTGGCGCGTCTGCCCGACGACGGGACTGGGAGGATCATCAACTCCACCTCGGCCGCGGGGCTGATCGGCACGATCGGCCAGGCCAACTATGGGGCCGCCAAAGCGGGGATCGTGGGGCTGACGAAGTCCGCGGCGCGGGAGCTGGCTCGACGCAACATCACCGTGAACGCGGTCGCTCCGCTGGCGGCGACCGCGATGACCGAAACGGTCCGCACGAATCCGAAGTTTGCCGCCAAGACGCTCGAGCGGATCCCACTCGGCCGCTTCGCCGAGCCGGAGGAGGTCGCGGGCGCGTTCGCCTTCTTGGCCTCCGACGACGCCGCCTACATCACCGGCCAGGTGCTCTGCGTCGACGGCGGAACTGTCATCTAGGTGCTCCGATGAGCCTTCGCTCGCCGTTTCTCGATGGGGGTCGCCACGCGTTAGTCGTCGAGGCGGTGCGCACGCCGATCGGCAAGGCGCACCTCGAGAAGGGAGCGTTCCGCGACACACATCCGAACGAGCTGCTGGCATCGTGCCTGACCGCGCTCGTCGAGCGCAGCGGCATCGACCCGGGCCAGGTCGAAGATGTAATCGCCGGTTGCACGGCGCCGTTTGGGGAGCAGTCGCGCAACATCGCGCGCAATGCGTGGCTCCAGGCCGGCTACCCGGTAGAGGTTCCCGCGATCACGATCGATCGTCGCTGCGGGTCGGCGCAGTCGGCGGTCAGCTATGCCGCGGCGCTGATCGCCTCGGGCACACATGAGCTGGTGATCGCGGGTGGCGTCGAGCACATGCACCACGTCCCGATCGACTCGCCGACCCGGATCGTGGACCTGTACGGCACGCCATGGCCGCAGGAGCTGCTAGACCGCTTCGACTTCATCCCCCAGGGGCTGAGCGCCGAGCGGATCGCCGAGGAATGGGGCGTTTCGCGCCGCGAGATGGACGAGCTCGCCGTCGCCTCGCACCGCCGCGCGCACGCGGCCACCGCCGAGGGCCGCTTCGAGGCGGAAATCGTGCCGATCGAGACGCCTCACGGGACCGAGAGCGTCGATCAGGGCATCCGCCCCGAGACCAGCGTCGAGACGCTGGCGGACCTCAAGACACCTTTCAAGGAGAACGGGAGGGTCACGGCGGCGACCTCGTCCCAGCTCTCAGACGGGGCCGCCGCCGTCTTGCTCGCGAGCCGCGACGCTGCGCGGCGGCTAGGCCTTGCCCCGCGGGCACTGATCGTCGATCAGGTCACGGTCGGCGTCGACCCCGTGATCATGCTCACGGGCCCGATCCCAGCAACGCGCAAGCTGCTTGCGCGGACGGGGCTCAGCATCGGCGACCTCGACCTGATCGAGATCAACGAGGCGTTTGCATCGGTCGTGTTGGCGTGGCAGCGCGAGCTCGAGGCCGACATGGAGCGAGTCAATGTCAACGGCGGCGCGATGGCGCTCGGTCACCCGGTCGGGTCGACCGGCGCGCGGCTAGTGGCGACGATCCTGCACGAGCTCGAGCGCTCCGGCGCCGAGCTCGGACTCGTGACGATGTGTTGCGGCGGCGGGCTCGGCACGGGGACGATCCTGAAGAAGCTCTAGGCGATGAGCGGTCCAGTCCAACTGACGGCGGACGAGCTCGACCTGAAGCGCTGGATCCTCCCGGGCGACGGCGTCGTCTTCGGTCAGGCTTGCGCCGAGCCCACGGTGCTCGTGGACGCGCTGCTCGCACAGGCCCGGGCGATCGGCGGCGTGCGGGCGTTCGTCGGGCTTGTGTGGGGGGACCGGCTCGCGAGCGAGGCCTCCCAGGCGCTTGAAGTCGTCTCCTACGGCGCGCTCGGCCGGCTCGGGCGCGTCCCAGGTCTGGGCGTGGTGCCATGCCACTTCTCGGCTCTGCCCGGGCTGTTCGGGGCGCACGCTCTTCCGGGCGACGTCGCGTTCGTGCAGGTCGCGCCACCTGACAGCGTCGGCCGTTGCAGTATGGGCGTCGGGGTCGACTACCTCGCCGACGCGCTCGAGCACGCGAGGGTCGTGATCGCGGAGGTCAACGATCACTGTCCCGTCACCGCGGGGCACTGGATTGCGTGGGATCGACTCGATGCGGTCGTCGTCAGCTCGCGTCCGCTGCTCGAGGCGCCACCCGTGACCCCAGGTGAGACCGAGCGGCGGATCGCTGCTCACGTCGCCGCGCTGGTCAGGGACCGAGACACAATCCAGCTCGGAGTGGGCGCGCTCCCGGAGGCGATCATGCAGGCGCTAGGTGATCACCGGAATCTAGGCGTGCATTCGGGGATGATCTCCGACGGGGTACTCGACCTGATCGAGGCTGGGGTCGTCACCAATGCCTGCAAGCACGCCGACCGGGGCTTGACCGTAACCGGGGCGGCGCTGGGGAGCCAA
>DASXDD010000151.1:0-11256 GCA_036490775.1 Solirubrobacteraceae bacterium
GGCGGGGCAACTGTAGCGGAATTTGCGCCCAATACGGCCCGGAACGACACGGAGCCCCGCGGCGGCGGGGCTCCGATGCACGACCAGTACGAGCTCGCCGCAGCGAGGCCCGTAGGTCAGACGACCTCGACGGTCGCTCCCGCTTCGATCAGCTCCTGCTTGAGCTTGTCGGCCTCTTCGCGGTCGACGCCCTCCTTGACGGGCTTGGGGGCCTCGTCGACGAGCGCCTTGGCCTCCTTCAGGCCCAGGCCAGTCGCCGCGCGGACGACCTTGATGACCTGGATCTTCTTGTCGCCAGCTGCGGTCAGAACGACGTCGAAGGCCGTCTGCTCCTCTTCGGCCTCGCCGCCGCCGTCGCCCGGACCGGCCACTGCCGCCGGGGCCGCCATCGCAGCCGCCGACACGCCGAACGTCTCCTCGAGCGCCTTGATGCGCTCGGAAAGCTCGAGTACCGAGATGCTCTTGAGCTCGTCAATCCATTCCTGGGTGCTTGTCGCCATGGTTCCTCCTTATGCCTCGGACTCGTCGGCCGGGGCCGCGTCCGCTTCAGGTTGTTCAGGTTCTTCGGTTGGCTGCTCGGGCTCGGCGGCCGCCTCGGGCTCGGGCTCCGCAGCCGCTTCAGGCTCGGGCTCGGGCTCGGCGGCCGCTTCAGGCTCGGGCTCGGGCTCCGCAGCCGCTTCAGGCGCGGCGGCCGGGGCCTCACCACTCACCAGGACCGGCGGGTCCATATCAGCGATCGCCTTCAGCTGGATCGCGAGGCCCTGGATCAGGGCGTTCAGCGTCCTGACCAGGCCGGTCAGCGGCGAGGCGATCGTGCCGACGAGCTGTGCGTTGAGCACGTCGCGCGAGGGCAGGCGAGCGATCGCACGCAAGTCATCGGCGCTCAGCGCGGCGCCGCCCATCACGCCGCCCTTGAACTCGATGATGTTGTTCAGCGCGCGAGCGGTGTCGTTGAGCGCCTTGGCGGCCAGCGCCGCGTCGCCGCCGACGAGCGCGAGCGCCGTCGGGCCTTCGAGCAATGGCCGCAGCTCGGTCGCGCCGGCCTTGTCGGCAGCACGCTCCGACAGCGAGTTCTTGACGATCCGGAAGCGCGTGTCGCTCTCCCGAAGCTTCGCGCGAAGCTCCGCGATCTGGGATACCGAGATGCCTCGGTAATCGATCGCGAAGATCGCCTGGGCAGATTCAATCTGCCCTGCGATCTCGTCGACTACTGCTGCTTTTTGATCTCGATTCATGGTCCTCTCTCAAAAACAACGCCCGCAGGAAGGCGGGCGTCGGACCGAGCACCGAGATCGGTGCGGATCGAGGCTCGCCTGCTCCGGGCTTACGCGCTGACGCGGCCGGAGGTCTGGGGCATCGTCTCTCTAGAAGTTCGGAGACAGTCTACGCCGCTACCGGCTCCTCGACGATGTCGCGCGTCCGGGTCGGGTCGACCTTCACGCCGGGGCCCATCGTGGTTGCAAACACGACAGTGCGGATGTAACGGCCCTTGGCGGCCGACGGCTTGGCGCGGACCAGCTCGTCCATCACCGCCGCGTAGTTCTCGAGCAGGCTGCGCTCCTCGAAGTCGCGCTTGCCAATCACGAGGTGGACGATCGCGTTGCGATCGGTGCGGTATTCGACCTTTCCGGACTTGGACTCCTCGACCGCCTTGGCGACGTCCATCGTCACGGTGCCGACCTTCGGGTTGGGCATCTTGCCGGCCGGGCCGAGGATCCGACCCAAGCGACCGACGACCGGCATCAGGTCGGGCGTCGCGATCGCGACATCGAAATCGTCGAAACCCTCCTGGATCTTGGCGGCGAGGTCCTCGGCGCCGACCACGTCGGCACCGGCCTCCTCGGCCTCGCGGGCCTTGTCGCCCTGCGCGAACACAGCGACCTTGACGTTCTTGCCGAGTCCGTTGGGCAGCGCGATCGTGCCACGCAGCTGCTCGTCGGCGTGGCGGACGTTGAGCCCGGTGCGAACGTGCACCTCGACGGACTCGTTGAACTTGACCTTGCCGAGCTCCTTGATCAGCGCGATTGCCTCGGCGGGCGAGTACTCGCGCTCGCGGTCAAACCGCTGCTTGGAGTCCTCGTATGCCTTGCCGTGCTTGCCCACTCACACCACCTCCACACCCATCGAGCGGGCCGTGCCCGCGATGATCTTTGCCGCGGCGTCGATGTCGTTGGCGTTCAGGTCGTTCATCTTCTTCTCGGCGATCTGCCGCAGCTGAGCCTGGCTGATCCTCGCGACCTTCTCGCGGTGCGGTTCAGCCGAGCCCTTATCGATCGACAGCGCCTGCTTGATCAGGACCGCGGCCGGCGGGCTCTTAGTGATGAACGTGAACGAGCGGTCCTCGTAGACGGTGATCACAACGGGGATCACGGTGCCAGCGTCGGACTGCGTCTGCGCGTTGAACGCCTTGACGAACTCCATGATGTTGACGCCGTGCTGGCCCAGCGCAGGGCCGACCGGCGGCGCCGGGCTTGCCTGGCCGCCGACGGCCTGAAGCTTGATCTGAGTCAGAACCTTTTTAGCCATTAGATCTTTTTCACCTGGTCGAATCCAACCTCGACGGGAGTCTCGCGGCCGAAGATCGAGACGAGCACCTTGAGTCGTTGCGCATCCTCGTTGACCTCTGAGATCTCACCCGAGAAGTCTGACAGCGGACCGGAGACAACCTTGACCGACTCGCCGATCGAGAACTGAGCGCGGCTGCGCGGCCGCTCGGCCTGCTCGCGGTGCAACAGCCGGTTGACCTCGTCCTGGCGCAGCGGCACGGGCTCGTTCGAGGCGCCGACGAAGCCGGTGACTCCGGGCGTGCCCTTGACTAACGTCCACGAGTCCTCGTTGAGGTCCATGTTGACGAGCACGTAGCCGGGCATCGTCCGCTTCTCGATCGTGACCTTCTGGTTGTCCTTCATCTCGGACACGGACTCGGTCGGCACCACGATCTGCCTGATCGCGCGCTGCTGCCCGAGCGACACGATGCGGTGCTCGAGGTTGTGCTTGACCTTGTTCTCGTGACCCGAGTATGTGTTGACGACGTACCAGCGGAACATTTTCTTTCTCCACGGGACACTCGGTCCCGCGCTCTGTGGTTACAGCTATTCGGCCTCGCCGACCGCTAACCGAGAATGAATTTCATGAGCTTCGTGGCGACCAGATCGGCTAGTCCAAGGTAGGCACCCGCGACGATCACGAAACCAATCACGACTCCAGTCGCCTGGACCACCTGACGGCGATCGGGCCACTGTACCCGTTGAAGCTCGCGCCAGCTTCCCTGCAGGAAGTTCACCAGGCGCGAGACGATCCCGGCCTTGTGCTCCCGGTGCTCGGGAGCATGCTCGCCCGAGGGGGCGAGCTCGGCGCTGCCATCGCTGCCATCGCCCCCACCGCCGCCGCGACGGCTGTGTCGCGCGGTCGGCGCAACCTCGTCCTCGAGGTCCTCGAACTCGGCCTCGTCCAGTGTCTCCGGGTCCTCGGCGTCGGCGAACGTTGGCTCGGCCTGTGCCTGCTCCGGATCGGCATCTCCCAGCTCCGGCCGGCCCAGCGCCAGCTGCGCCTCAGCTAGCTCGACGTCGGGCGCCGCGTGGCGAATCGAGGCCGGGACGTCGTCCTCGAGCTCGTTACGAGCCGTCGCGACACTGCGCCGAGATACCGCGGACTCAGGTCTGCGGCGCTGGCGCTCCTTGGCGCGTTTGCGATTGCGAGCCACGGAATACTCCGGTCAGCTCAGCGCGTCTCGCGGTGAGCCGTGTGGCGCCGGCACCAGCGGCAGTACTTGCGCAGCTGCAGGCGCTCCGGGTTGTTCCGTTTGCTCTTGTTGGTCTGATAGTTGCGGCGCCGGCACTCTTCACAGGCAAGAGTCGCGGCGATCCGGACATCTCCACGGGCCATCTACGCGCTTCCCGTACGGGGTCTTTAGGACAGTGGCGACCGAACCGCGGGCGTGGGTACGAACGCCGCCCAGGCGCCGGATGACCAGTGTAGCTGAGTGCTGCGGGGCGCAGGCTCGGTGTAGCTACTCCGCAAGCTCCACCGGTGCAAGCTCCAATTCCAGCCACTGCTCACCCCGGAGCACCCGCACGGTCATCGCGCGCCCGATCGCGTCGCCGGTCATCAGCCGCTGGACATCGTCGACGCGCTCGATCTCATGGCCGCCGAGCTCGACGATCAGGTCCTCGGCGCGCATGCCGGCCCGCTTCGCGGGGCTTCCGTCGGCGACCTCGACCACCTCGACGCCGGCGTTGCGGCCGATCCGCGAGCGAGCCTGCGGCGGCAGCGGCCGTGGACCGCCGGCGATCCCGATGTATGCGCGGCGCACGCGACCGTCACGCATCAACGCGCCGATGATCTGCCGCGTGGCGGTGTTGATCGGCACCGCCAGGCCGAGGCCGACGCCGGCGACGGCCGTGTTGACGCCGATCACATGGCAACGGCTGTCGACGAGCGCGCCGCCCGAGTTGCCCGGGTTGAGCGCCGCGTCGGTCTGGATCACGTTGTCGATGAAACGGACGCTGCGCCCGGCGCGCGCCGGGAGCGAGCGGCCGAGCGCCGAGACGACGCCGGCGGTGACCGATCCGGCGAACCCGTTCGGGTTGCCGATCGCGACGACGAGCTGGCCGACACGTAGCGCTTCGGCGTCGCCGAGCACGGCTGGGACCAGATCGCCCCCGTCGACGCGCAGCACGGCGAGGTCCGACAGCCGATCGGCGCCGACGACCTCGAAGCTCAGCTCGCGACCATCGACGAACGAAGCGCGACCGGTCCGCGGGCTCGCCTGCGACGAGGGACCCTGTCCCGTGACGACGTGCGCGGAGGTGAGCAGAAAGCCATCCGGAGTCAGCGCGAACGCGCTGCCCGCCCCGGATGGCATCTGGCCGCTCCGCGTCCGGCGCATCACGCGCAGGTTCGCGACCGACGGCGCGACGCGCTCGGCCACCTCGACGACCACGCGCGAGTAGGCGTCCAGCGCCTCGCTCTCGCGCGCCGTCGAATCGGGTCGCTCCACGATCGTGCTCATCAGAACTCGACGGTGACCGTGCGCTCGTCGATGCCACGCAGAACGGTGAGCTCGAGGCTGCCCTGCTCGCTCGCGGCGTCGAGCGCTTCGTAGAGCGCCTCGACCCGGTCGAGCTCGCGGCCGGCGGCCGACACGATCAGGTCGCCGCGCTCGAGCCCGGCTCGCGCGGCGGCGCTGTCGTCCTCGACGCCGCGGACCAGCACGCCGTCGCGCTCCGGTAGGCCGACCGCGCGGCGCAGCCGGCGTGCGACGCGCGGCGGTGCGATCGCGACGCCCAGCCGGACCCGCTTGGGCGGCTCACCTCGGCCCAGCGACTCCACCCGCTGGCGCAGCGTCGCGTCGGCCGCGATCGCGAGGATCAGGCCGCCGTCGACGCGCACCGAGTTGATCCCAAGCAGGCGTCCCGCCGTGTCGACGAGCGGCCCGCCTGAGGAGCCGCGCGGTAGCGGCGCGGTGTGCTCGATCGCGCCCCTGATCCGCCGGCCGCGCGGGCCGCGGAAGCTGCGGGCGGTCGCCGATACGAAGCCCGGGGTGACGCGCAGCCCTCGGCCGCCGGGGTTTGAGAGCGCCAGCACGGAGCGGCCGATCTCGACGGTGTCATCGTCGGCCCACGCGGCAGGCTCGACGTCGCCCGTGTCCACCTCGATCACTGCGAGGTCGAAGTCGCCGTCGGCGCCGGCCACCCGCCCGGTCTCACGACGACCGTCGGCGAACGTGACCGTCGCCTCGTCGTGGCGCAGGTTATGAGCGTTGGTCAGCACGCGCCCACGCGCGATCACGACCCCCGAACCCGTCCCCCAGCCGCGACCGAGACCGACCACGGCCGGTCCCACCTCGTGTGCGGCCTTCTGAATCTGTCCTTCAAGCTCTTCGAGCAACGTCATCTCTCTGCCTCTTCTAAACTAGTTACTTGCAATATGCAAGTCGCAAGCCTAACAGACCGGCAGGCCGCGTACGATGCGAGCGCAATGGTTGATCCGCAGACGACCGGCGAGCACACGAGCCAGCCGCAGACGAGCGTCGTGGACCCGCAGGACACCGATCGCTCTGCGCTCGCCGACGCCCTGGCGACAGTCGGGGACCGTTGGACCCTGCTTTTGATCGCGACGCTGCTCGATGGACCACGTAGGTTCGGTGAGCTGCAGGACGAGGTCGACGGGATCTCGCCCAACGTGCTGACGCAGCGGCTGCGGCAGCTGGAGCGAAACGCGCTGGTCGTCGCGCACCGGTACTCGGAGCGGCCGCCGCGGTTTGTCTACGAGCTGACCGTCGCGGGACGGGAGCTGGCCGGTGTGCTGAGGCTGCTCGCCGGCTGGGGCGCGCGCAACGCAGAGGGCGCGGCGGCGCCACGGCACGCTGTCTGCGGCACGCCGATGGAGGCGCGGTGGTGGTGTCCGACGTGCGAGCGGGCCGTCGGCGAGGACGAGGGCGAGGACCTGCACTTCGCGTAGCGGTCCCGGGCGAGGACTTGCCGCCCCGAGCCGCAAGATGAGAACCGCCCTGGCATCGCGGGCCTGACACGGCAAGAATGCGCCGGGATGATCAGGCTTATCGGTCTGTGCATCTCGATCGGGCTCGCGGACTCCCTCAATCCCTCGACGATCGCGGTGGCGCTCTATCTGGCGACGGGCGAGCGGCCGAGGGAGCGGGTGTTCGAGTTCACGCTGGGCGTGTTCGGGGTCTACTTCCTCGGCGGCGTAGCGATCGCGCTCGGCCCGGGCGAGCTGCTGCTGGCGCTCGTCCCGCACCCGAACCACACGACCCGCTACCTGCTCGAGACGATCGCCGGCGCGGCGATGCTCGTCGCCGCGGTGCTGCTGTGGCTCTACCGGGTGAGACTGGCCAAGCGCGAGCCGCCCGAGCTCGATCCGAGCGGCAGGGCGAGCTGGGTGCTCGGCGCCTCGATCACCGCCGTCGAGCTGCCAACGGCGTTCCCGTACTTCGCGGCGATCGCGGCGATCGTCGGCTCGGGCGTCGGCCCGACGCGTCAGGTGTTACTGCTGCTGCTGTTCAACGTCTGCTTCGTGCTGCCGCTGCTGGTGATCGTCGCGATCCTGACGTTCGGGGGCGAAAACACCGACAAGGCGCTGGCGGCGGCCCGCGACTTCCTCCAGAAGCGCTGGCCGGTCGTGCTCGCCGGACTGGCGGCGCTCGCTGGGGTCGTCGTGATCGCGCTCGGAATCACAGGCCTGACGAACAGCCGTGACCACATCAAGCACATCACCAAGAAGCTCAGCCAAGTGGCTAAGCCCTGACTCTCGGCGCCCGCCCGGCGTAACCTGATGAGCGAATGGGCGCGTTTGTGCAGTTGGACCTCGAGCGGGTCGCGAAGCTCGAGCAGATCCTCGGCTCCGGCCTGCGCGAGATCATCGAATCGCTGATCGCGAGCATCTCGCGGCAACTCGAGCTCGCCGAACGCGCGCTTGCCGAGGACCGGCTGTCGGACGTCACCCAGCCGGCGCATACGGGGCGAAACGACGCCTTGCTGGTCGGCGCCCAACCGCTGCTCAGGCACCTGACCGAGCTCGAGGATGCGAGCCGCACAGGCCGGCTCGAGGATGCGCGCGAAGCATTGAGCCAGGTCTGCGAGGTGTGGCCCGAAACCCGCGAGGCGCTGCAACTGGTCGTGCAGGACTCCCCGAGCGGTGAATGAGGGCATAGGTTCCCGTGCATCAGGCTCCAGAAAACCTCCACCTCTGCTTCAGACGCTAAAGACAGCGCCACGCCGAGCCGATGCACGGGCATGGGGCGCAGTTGGATGCGAACGATTGTCGGCGCCGCTCTCGGCGTGATCCTCGCCGGTGGCGCGGTCGGACTTGCCATCGACCTCCGCGACGCTCAGACGCGCACCCACTCAGATCTGCAGCGGTCGGCGACCGAGCGCGCGTCGCTCGCGGGCGGCCTGATCGACTCGATGTTCCAGAACAGCTACCGAACGTCCCACGCGAGGCTGTTCCCGATCTCTCGCGCGCGCGTAACCGTGAGCAACGTTCGCGCGGTCACTGATACCGGGCGCCTCGGTCTCGTCCTCAACGTGGGCGGCGACGTGCTTGCCTCGTGGCCGCGGTTGTCGCCGGCGCTTGCGCGCCTGGTCGCAGGCGACCCGGCCGTGCAGGCGGCGCTCGCCGGACGGCGCGACGGCCTCTCGAACATGCTGTCGCTCGGCGGCAAGCTGGACCAGGGGTTCATCTCGGCAAGCTCCTACGAGACCCCGTTCGGGCGCCGCGTGCGGATCTTGTGGTTCCCCGAGGCGTCGATGCGCTCGATGCTTTCGGAGTACCTGCGCGACGTCGCGCACTATCCGGGCGCGCACGTGTACCTGGTGGATCGCGCCAATCACGTGATCGGCTCCAGCGGCGGCGCGCCGGACCACGCCCCGAGCATCGTCCGCCATCACGGCGAGTTCGTCGCCGTCAGCTCACTGCACGTCGCCCCCTGGCGCGTCCTGTACTCGGTGCCGTTCAAGGTCCTCTACGCAACAAGTGGCAGCGACGAGAGCCTCTCCTACGTGCTGCTCGGCGCGCTCGTGATCGCGGCGTTCGGCTGCATCTTCCTGCTCTTCCGCCTCTCCTCTCGCTCCAGCGCACTGACAAAGGCCAACGTCGAGCTCGGCGCGCGCAGCGCCGAGGCAGAGCTCGCCAACAACGCCAAGAGCCAGTTCCTGGCGACGATGTCGCACGAGCTACGCACGCCGCTGAACGCGATCATCGGGTTCGCCGATCTGATGCACGACGAGCGCCTCGGCCCGGTCTCAGACCAGCACCGCGAGGCACTCGACGACATCCGCGGCAGCGCCCGGCACCTGCTCGACCTGATCAACGAGGTGCTCGACCTCGCGCGGATCGAATCGGGCCGGATCCTGCTCGACGTGCAGGCGGTCGACGCTGTGCAGGTCGTGTCGTCCGGCGTCGACTCGCTTCGCTCGCTCGCGTCGGAGCGCAACCTCGTCGTCACGCTCGAGGCTGGGTCGTTTGACGCTGTGGAGCTCGATCCGGCACGCCTGCGGCAGGTGCTACTCAACTACCTCTCCAACGCGATCAAGTTCACGCCGGAGGGCGGCCTCGTGCAAGTGCGTGTGGTGCGGGAAGCGAACGAGCTCGTGCTCGAGGTGACTGACACCGGCGGCGGCATCGCCGAGGCGGACCAGGAGCGCGTATTCGGCGAGTTCGAGCAGCTGCACGGTACGGCCTACGGCGGCACCGGACTCGGCCTCGCGGTCACCAAGCGAATCGTCGAAGCGCAGGGCGGTACGGTCGGCGTGCACAGCACGCCCGGGCACGGGAGCACGTTCTACGCGCGACTTCCGGTCGCATCGGCTCCGGTGCCGCTCGAGCAGCCCGTGCTGCTGCCGGGGCACATCGAGTTGGCGAGCCCCGTCGCCGTGCAATGACGAGCGCGAGCTCGCCCCGGATTCTCGTCGTCGACGATCACGACCTCAACTTGAAGCTGCTCCAGCGCGTGCTCGAGCTCGACGGCCACGACGTCACCGCCGTCAGCACACTGAGTGCAGCTGAGCGCTCAGTCGCGCGCGACCTGCCCGCGCTCGTCGTGCTCGACCTCAACCTCCCCGACGGCGACGGGCTCGACCTCGCGCGCAAGCTCAAGACCGACCAGCGCACCGCCGGCTGCGCGATCCTCGCCTGCACCGCCGGCGCGATGAGCGGCGACCGCGACCGGGCGCTCGAGGCCGGCTGCGACGCGTACATGTCCAAGCCGATCGACACCCGCGAGTTCTCGATGCTCGCGAGCTCGCTGCTGACGCGGCCCGAGGCCGCGTCCGACTGAGCTACTGAGCGCCGACTGAGCTACTGACCCGGGCGCGCGCCGCGAACGAGCCGGCGCATTCCGGTCAGCCAGCGCTCGTGGTCTGCACCCTTGAGCGCGACGTACTTGCGCACGATCTCGTGCGGGAGGATCAGGAAGCGCTCCTCGCGGATCGCGACGACGACCGCCTCGGCGACGTCGGCCGGCTCGAGCACCTCGTCGGCAAGCAGCGCCGCGGCGCCGACCTGATCGTCGAGCGCCATCTCGAGCATCGGCGTCCGGACGCCGAGCGGACAAAGGCACGAGACCTTGATCCCGGCGTCGCCGTAAGTGACCGCGATCCATTCGGCGGCGGCGACCGCCGCATGCTTGGTGATCGAGTACGCCAGCGCCGAGACCTGCGTCAGCAGCCCCGCGGCCGAGGCTGTGCTCATCAGATATCCCTCGCCGCGCTCGAGCATCTCGGGGAGCACGGCCCGCGCAGCCCAGATGTGGGCCATAACGTTGATCTCCCAGGTGCGTTGGAGCTCTTCGTTGGATGCCTCGGGCCCGCCGCCGGGGCCGCCGATGCCGGCGTTTGAGCAGAACAGGTCGATCGGGCCCCCGAATTCGCGGGCGCGCTCGACGAGCGCGCGGATGTCCTGTTCGCTTGAGACGTCGGTTCTGACGGCGAGGCCGCCGACCTCCTCGGCGACCGCCTGCACCGCGGATTCGTTGACGTCGGCCAGCACGAGCGCCCGCGGCTGCTCGCCGGCGAACCGCAGCGCCAGTGCACGGCCAATGCCGCTGCCGGCTCCGGTGATCACGACGTTGCGGTCGGCGAGCTCCATCGCGCGGTGACTCTATTTGAACTTGAAGCCGATTTCAACTAGATTCGGCGGCATGGCCAGCGAGCTCCCCGCTCACAGCGGCCGGCCGCCCGTCAGCGCCCGCGGCGTACGCACGCGCGAGGCGCTCGTCGACGCCGCCCGCACGGTGTTCGAGCGCGACGGCTTCCTCGACGCCCGGATCACCGACATCGCCGCGACCGCCGGCGTCGCGTCGGGCTCCTTCTATACGTACTTCCGGAGCAAGGAGGACGTGTTCGCGGCGGTGATCAAGCGCGTCAACGAGGAGATGCTGCACCCGCGGCTGCGCGAGTTCGCCGATCGCGACGACCCCGTCAGCGTGATCGAGGCGACGAACCGCTCCTACCTTGCGGCCTACCGGCGAAACGCAAAGCTAATGGGGCTGATGGAGCAGGTCGCGCAGATCGACGACGACTTTCGCCGGATGCGCATTCGCCGCGTGCGCTCGTTCACCGACCGCAACGCCAAGGCGATCGAGCAGCTTCAGGCGCGCGGGCTCGCCGACCCCGAGCTCGATCCGCTGCTCGCCGCACAGGCGCTGAGCGCGATGGTCGGGCGGATGGCCTACTTCCGCTACGTCCAAGGGCTCGGCAACGCGTCGGTCGACTCGCTGGCGCGCACACTGACGCGACT
>DASXDD010000152.1:0-1748 GCA_036490775.1 Solirubrobacteraceae bacterium
CGCGACGAACATCGCCGGCGGCTCGAAGTTCGGCTACCAGCTGGTGTGGGTGGTCGTCGCGGCCAACCTGCTCGCGATGCTGATCCAGACGCTCTCCGCCAAGCTCGGGATCGCGACGGGGCGCAACCTGCCGGAGGTCGCCCGCGAGCAGCTCGGGCAGCGGGCCACAGTCCTCCTCTGGCTCCAGGCAGAGGCGATCGCGATGGCGACCGACCTCGCCGAGTTTCTGGGCGCCGCGGTCGGATTCCACCTCCTCTTCGGCTGGGCGCTCTTCCCGTCGGCCGTGGTGACGGGGATCGCGGCGTTCGCGATCCTGAGCCTGCAGCGCTTCGGTTTCCGTCCGCTCGAGGCGGTGATCGCCGTGCTCGTCGGCGTGATCGGGGTGTGCTACCTCGCCGAGCTCACGTTCGCGCACCCCGACTACGGGGCCGTGCTCCACCACGCAGTCGTGCCGGAGTTCGGCAGCGGCGAAGCGGTGCTCCTCTCGGTCGGGATCCTCGGCGCCACGGTGATGCCGCACGTGATCTACCTCCATTCGGCGCTCACTCAGGATCGCCTCGTTCCCGAGACGGACGAGGACGCGCAGACGCTGCTGCGCTACACGCGCGTCGACGTGGTCATCGCGATGTCGATCGCCGGCCTGATCAACGTGGCGATGCTCGTGATGGCGGCATCGACGTTCTTCCAGAAAGGCCTCCTCGACGTCGACTCGCTCGACGGCGCGCACAAGACGCTCGAGCCTATCCTCGGCGGCGCATCGAGCGCGCTGTTCGCGCTCGCGCTGCTCGCGTCCGGCCTGTCGAGCTCGGCGGTCGGGACGCTCTCAGGCCAGGTCGTCATGCAGGGCTTCATCAGGCGCCAGATCCCGCTGATGGTGCGTCGGCTCGTGACGATGGTGCCGGCGTTCGTCGTGATCGGGATCGGGATCGACCCTTCGCGGACACTGGTCATCTCGCAGGTCGTGCTGTCGTTCGGAATCCCGTTCGCGCTCGTGCCCCTGGTCTACTTCACCGCCCGGCGCGACATCATGGGCCAGCTCGTCAATCGCCGCATCACGACCGCGGCGGCATCGGTGATCGCCGGCGTGATCATCGCGCTGAACATCTTCCTGCTCGCGCAGACGGCGGGGCTCTAGGCCGCGTAACCGCGCGCGCGGCTTTCACGTTGAGTCGAGAACGGCCCCGACCAAGGAGCGTCCTTGTCCGCACTCCTGCTCGTCCTGCTGCTCATCATCGCGCTCTTCATCATCGGCTTCGCCGTGGTCAAGTTCCTGATCTGGCTCGCGATCATCCTGGCGATCATCTGGCTGATCGGCTTCTTCGTGCGCAGCGTCGAAGGCGCGCGCTGGTACCGCTGGTAACAC
Organism: Solirubrobacteraceae bacterium; assembly: GCA_036490775.1. Taxonomy (GTDB): domain Bacteria; phylum Actinomycetota; class Thermoleophilia; order Solirubrobacterales; family Solirubrobacteraceae; genus Palsa-465. The sequence goes on from DASXDD010000152.1 coordinate 1,364, forward strand.
GTCAGCCGAGGTAGCCGAGCGGGTCGACGGGGTTCCCGTTGACCCGCACCTCGAAATGCAGGTGCGGCCCGAAGCAGTGGCCGGTACAGCCGACGTACCCGATCACCTGGCCCTGGTTCACCTGCTGGCCGCACGCGACGGCGATCGAGCTCTGGTGGCCGTAGGCGGTCGCGAGGTTGCCGCCGTGGTCGATCACGACGAAGTTCCCGTAGCCCTCCTCCCAGCCGCAGTAGATGACCGTCCCGCCGGCGGCGGCGTGGATCGGCGTCCCGTAGCCGACCCCGATGTCGATCCCCTCGTGCATCCGCCCCCAGCGCCAGCCGAACGGGCTCGTCACCGGCCCTTGCACCGGCCAGATCAACCCCGCGTTCGACGGCGTCTGCGT
>DASXDD010000153.1:0-8707 GCA_036490775.1 Solirubrobacteraceae bacterium
CCGGGGCCGCAGTTGCCATGGGGCCCCCCGGGGCCACGCTGGACAACGTTGAACGAGCTGTCGAGGTGGACCTCGGTCTTGCTGCCGTCGGACTTGGTCACGGTGACCTCATAGCCCTTCTGGTCGAAGTCAGTCGTAACCTCACCGGCGGTTCCGCCGCCTACGGACTTGACAGCAGCCGCGCCCGCCTTGGCGGCAGCGGTGCCGGTCACCGGCTTCTCGGCGTTCTCGTGGGCGGCTGAGCCGTGCGCGGGAAAGTTGCGCGGCGCAGTCTTGGGTGCCGTGGTCGTAGGCGAACCTGAATTCGACGTCGACGTCGATGATGTCGCGGCGGAGGCGATCGCCGCGCCGCCGATGGCTGCGCCTCCGATCGCCGCCCCCGTAACGAGCTTGGCTCTGATGTTCCGCATGCACTCTCCTTGAGTTAGTTCAGCGGGAAGCGCCTAGCGTGCTGGAAGGTTGTTAGAGGGCCGCGAGACAGACGTAAGAGGGGCGTTAGAGCAGCACGCTTACGCAGCTGGGAACCCGGGTGCGGAGGCTCATGGCTCCCGTAGGACGTATCCGAATCCGTAGACGGTCTGGAGCAGCCGCGGCTCACCGTTTGCCTCGAGCTTGCGGCGCAGGTAGCCGACGTACACGCGCAACGTGGTGCTGGCTGACCGCATGTCGCCACCCCAGACGCGGTCGTAGATCAGCCCGGACGAAAGGACCTGGCGCGGATTGCGCATGAACAGCTCCAGCAGGTCGAACTCGGTCCGAGTCAGCTCCACGCTCCGTCCGCCGATGTGCAGCGAGTGGCAACCTGCGTCGAGCTCGAGCTCGGCGAAGTGCAGCGGCCGGTCCTCAGCGCCTTCGACGTGCCGGCGGATGATCGCCCGTAGTCGCGCCTGCAGCTCGCGCACGTCGTAGGGCTTGACCAGATAGTCATCTGCGCCGGCGTCAAGTCCGTGGACACGGTCCTCGATCGCATCGCGCGCGGTGAGCATCAGAATCGGCGTGCGGTTGCCGCGACGCCGTATCCGCCTGCATACGTCCAGCCCATCGATGAGCGGGAGGCCGAGGTCGAGGATGATCGCGTCGGGTGCCGTGACCTCCGCCTGAAGAAGCCCTTCCTGGCCGTTGACCGCCTGGCGCACGTCCCAGCCGCCGAGCATCAACGCCCGGCGGATGGCGGCGCGCACCGCGTCGTCGTCTTCGATCACCAGTACTCGCATCAGGGATCCCAGACCACACGTTGGCTCGCTCACGGAAGAGTCGCGTCAGCCACAGATAAGCCGTGGCTAAGTAGTTGGCATACCTTCAATCATCCGCTTTGGTGTCACGCGCTCGTGCAGCGAGTCGGGAGATGGCGCATGTCGATCTCGAAGACCCAGTCACCGGGTGACGGGTGGAGCACGGCGGTCAGGTCGGGGTCTTCCTGGGTCCATGCGAGCGGTACGGCGGTCGGGCCGGGTGCCAGCACGAGATACCGGTATCCGCCGGTCCGAAGTAGCGCCTGCCAGCGTCCGCAGCCCATCACCGGCCCGTAGCCGCCGTTGGGCGAGCGCTCGCCCAGGTAGTCGACGGTGTTGGTGTCCCTGGCGCCGTATAGGGGGTACTGCTCAACCGTTCCGTAGACCGCGATTCGCGTGTGTGAGACGGTCTGTGCCCAGCGATAGATCTCGCCGATCCCGGTCGAGCTGTTCTGGCCGACGAGGTATCGCTGTCGGACGTAGTGGCGTTGGGCGACGTAACCGGCGCCGATCAACGCGATCGCTGTCGCAAGCCCCGCGAAAACCGCACGGCGGCCACGTTTCGGGGGCCTTCGGATCAGCGCTGCGCCCAGCGCCAGGGCGGTCGCGGTCGCGACGAGGAAGACGATATGCCTGGTTGGCTGCGCCGGCCAGACGTTGCGCTCGAACTGAGCCGACGTCGCCACCAACACGGTCCCGACAGCCAACACCAAGTGCGACCGGGGCCCGCGCTCTGCCAGTACAACCGGCACGAGCAGCAGCCCGAGCGCGAGCGCCGGCGTCGCGTACCGAAGGTTGACCTGAAACAGAGTCGTCTGCTGCTGGATTCCGGCGGCGCCAGTTGGAAACAGGAAGTACGACAGGCTCGCGAGCAGAGCAGCGAACGCGACCACGCGTAACAGCGGCTCTCCCCGAGCGAGTGCGACGGCGATCGCCGCGGTGACCACGAGCAGGACCACCGGCCACAGCGGGCCGAACGCGTGGGCGAGCCCAGGCTCGAACCGTGTCCACCACAGCGACGTGTGCCTGACCTCGGAGAAGACGGTCTGCCGGAGGGCATCTGCGAGCGGCGACGACGGCCCTGGCAGATGTACGGGTCCGAGCGTCTGACGGAGCCCGAGAGGGTTACCGGTGTGAATCAGTGCACGCACGTACCACCAGGCGCTGGTGACCGCCAGCCCGGTAACCAGGAGCAGGCCCGCGCGCTTGCGTTCGCCACTGGGGCTGACGAACGCGACGCCGACCACCAACACGATCGCCGGAACCACGAACGTGTACTTAGTCCCCATGGCCAGGCCGAGCGCGAGCCCGGCGATGATCAGCTCAAGCGGTCCGCGGTCCGGTGCGAGGATCATTGCGATGGCGGCCACAAGTGCCGCGAGACCGACGACATCGTTAAATGCTTCGCCTGGCTGAGTCGTGCTGAGCACGGGGAGCGAGAGCAGCAGACCGCCGGCGGCGAGTGTCCACCACTCGACCTTCCAACGCCGTCCGACGCACCACGCGCTGCAGAGCAGCAGCAGCATCCACCCGAGGTTCAGGATCGGGGACAGGAGGTCGTTTCGGAACGCGATGATCCCGAGCGCGTGGAAGAGCTCCGAATTGGCCGGGTAGTAGGCAACGAACGGATCGGCTTGCGTGAAATCGATCCCCGTGACCGACCCGGTCTGGGCGAACTCGGCGGCGAACGGCATGTGGTACCAGAGCACGTCGAAGCTCCACATCCCGCCGCCGAGGGAATCTGCGGTCGACAGGGTCCACTCCGCGACTGCCAGCCAGATCACCGTCGCCGCGGTAACCGCGCCGCTGTGCGCGGTCACCCCACCGCTGTGTGCGGTCCAGATCTCACGTCGTGCGGGTCGCTCGCCGGATGGGGCGGCCACAGCCGCATCGGCACGCGTGGACAGAAACGCGACCACTGCGAGCAGCGAGAGGAGTGCGGCAAGCCATCCAATTCGCAGTCCGCCGACCAGCCCGAGCAGCTCGGAGGCGACGAGCACCGTAGACAGCGCAAGCACTGCCTCGATCACGCCCGCCGGCAACCCGCGAGCCGACGAGAGCCGGATGCGGACCAGGTGGGCTGACAGGACCGCCGGAGCAACGATCAGCGCCGTTCTGGCGACCGCAGCTACAAACCCGATGTTTGTCATCGACCTCGGGCATGGTGACGAACCTGGCGTTGCCAGGAGACGGCAGGCGCTCTCAAGCCGCCCGGTAGGGCTGTCGAATACGGGAACGAGGATTGGACAGCCGACGCGAACTCGTTCTCGGTGTTCCGTCGACCGTCCTAAGTTGAGAGCGTGGTCGTAGCCAAACCCAAGAACGTCGTTGGCGCCGCAGTCGCCAACAAGGCCGTGCGCCGCGCGCTTGCCGCGCTGGGGCTGATCCTGAGCTGCACTGCGCTGGCGATCGGCGGGCTGTGGCTTGGCCTGCGGCTGAGCACGCCGGGCACGTACGGCTCGGCGCTGGGCAGCGCGAGCTTCCAGGTCGAGACAGCCGGGCACGGCGGCGTCGAGGTGTTCATCCCGCTGACCGACTGGGGGCTGCGCGCACACGCGTTCAGCGCACCGATCAAGCTCCACGTCGAGCCACGCGTGCTCAACCGCCAGGCGCTGATCGCGGCCGCCCAGGGCAACAGCGCCCTGCTCACCGAGACGGCCAAGGACCTCAGCCACGACGGACGACTCGCACTCGGGCGCGCGGCGCGATTCCTGCTGCTCGGGACATTGATCGCCGCGGCCCTGGGCTGGGCGCTGCTGCGGATCTATCACTGCTCCAACCGGAAGCTGCTGATCGCGGTGCCCGTCTGCACGATGCTGATCTCGCTGATGATCGGCGGCACCGTGCTGTGGCGCGTGGGTGCCACCTGGAACACCGAGGCGCTCGCCCATCCGACCTACTACGCGCGCGGCGCCGAGCTGATCCAGTTGCTCGATGCGGCCGAGAAGGCGGGCAAGGCAAAGGACTCCTACGCAAGCAAGGTGCAGGGGGCGCTGAGCGGGTTTGCGTCGCTGCTCGCCAACCCCGAGGCGGGGTCGGTGATCGGCGACCGTCGCGCGCTGCTTGTCTCAGACCTGCACAACAACACGCTCGCGCTTTCGTCGCTGAGCTACTACGCGCAGGGTCAGCCCGTGTTCTTTGACGGCGACTTCGGCAACACCGGCAACGCCCAGGAAGTCCGGACGCTGGCTCCGGCGATCGCGAAGCTCGGCAGCCGTGTGATCGCCGTGTCGGGCGATCACGACTCGCAGGCGATGATGCTCGCGCTCGCTCGCCACGGCGTCACGGTGCTCACGTCCCACGGTCAGCTTCTGGGCAACGGGACCTACGGCCAGCCGGAGGTCATCGTCGACGGCCTGCGCGTCGCCGGCTTCGACGACCCGATGGAGTACTACGGCCCGAATCCCGATGACCCCAACCGGATCTTCTCGTTCGCCCAGCTGCCTGACCCCGAGCATGCGCTCGCCGACGCGCAGCACCGGCTGCTGGCGTGGTTCGACGCACTGCCGCAGCGCCCTGACGTCGTGGAGGTGCACGAGAACGGGCTCGCGCAGTACCTCGCCAGCGCGCTCGACCAAGCCGGCTACAAGCGGCCGCTGACGATCCTTACCGGCCACGACCACCTCCAGCACGTCAACCACGACGGCCCGATCGACGTCGTCGACGCGGGTACCGTCGGCGCCAGCGGCCTGTACGGGGTCGGCGCCGACTATGTCGGCCTCGGCGACCTGCATTGGACGGCCGGCAATCCGGTGCTCGAGGCCGCCGACCTGATCCAGATCGAGCCGGTGTCGGGCGTCGCGCAGGCGCAGCGAGTCGTGCTCTCGTCCGACTGCGCGCTGGCGCATACCGACTGCACGAGCGCCGTCGACTACCTCGATCCGCGCGAAGGCCCGAACACCAACGCGATCAACGGCGCCCACCCGATCAGCCCGCTGGACCCGATCGCGGGCGCAAAGGTTCCCTAGCTCTCGCTCAGATCGCTGTCGCTGCGTTCACGCGCGGCGCAGGATGAGCATCGAGCGCCCCTCGAGCGTCAGCTCATCGCCCGGTGCGGCAGCGTCGGGATAGTCGGCCGCGGGGTCGGAGCCGAGCACCGTCGTCCACGTCTCGCCCAGTTGGGCCGGGACGGCGAATCGCAGCGGCTCGTGGTGGGCGTTGAACAGCAGAAGGAAGGAGGCGCCGACCAGGGGATTGCCATCACGATCGTGGTTGGGGATCTCCTCGCCGTTGAGGAACACGCCGAGGGCGTGGGCGTCCTCTCGCTCCCAGTCGGCATCCTTCATGGTCTCGCCGTCGCAGCCGAACCACACTACGTCGGGGAGCCCGGATCCAACGACCTCGTCGCCGCGGAGGAAGTCGCGCCGGCGGAACACCGGCTCGGACAGTCGCAGCTCGATCAGACCGCGGGTGAACATGCGCAGCTCGTCGTCGATGTTTGACCAGTCCAACCAGGAGATCTCCGAGTCCTGGCACCAGGCGTTGTTGTTGCCACCCTGCGAGCGGCCGAACTCATCGCCGCCGAGGAGCATCGGGACGCCCTGCGACAAGAGCAGGGTGGCCAGGAAATTGCGTTGCTGGCGCGCGCGTAGCGCGTTGATCTGAGGATCCCCGCTGGGACCCTCGGCGCCGCAGTTCCATGATCGGTTGTCGTCGGTCCCGTCGCGGTTGTCCTCGAGATTGGCCTCGTTGTGCTTGTCGTTGTAGGACACGAGGTCACGCAGGGTGAAGCCGTCGTGGGCGGTGATGAAGTTGATCGAGGCCGCGGGTCGCCGACCGTCTGATTCGTACAGATCGGCCGATCCGGCGAACCGCTGCGCGAACTCCGCGATCGGCGTCTCACCTCGCCAGAAGTCGCGCATGCTGTCGCGGTACTCGCCGTTCCACTCGGTCCACAGGATCGGGAAGTTGCCCACCTGGTAGCCGCCGGGGCCGACGTCCCAGGGCTCGGCGATCAGCTTGACGCCCGACAACACCGGATCCTGGTGGATGATGTCGAAGAACGCCGACAGGCGGTCGACGTCGTAGAGCTCCCGGGCCAGCGTCGCGGCCAGGTCGAAGCGGAAGCCGTCGACATGGCATTCGAGGACGAAATAGCGCAGCGAGTCCATGATCAGCCGTAGGACATTGGGATTGACCGGGTTGAGGCTGTTGCCGGTTCCTGTGAAGTCCATGTAGTGCCGCGGATCCTCTGGGCTGAGGCGGTAGTAGCTCTGGTTGTCGATGCCCTTGAACGAGAGCATCGGTCCCAGGTGATTGCCCTCGGCGGTGTGGTTGTAGACGACGTCCATGATCACTTCGATCCCCGCCGCGTGCAGTGCCTTGACCATCGCCTTGAACTCGCTCAGCTGCTCGCCACGGGTTCCCGACGAGCTGTAGGCGGCATGGGGCGCCAGATAGCCGATCGAGCTGTAGCCCCAGTAGTTGGAGAGGCCCTTGTCGACGAGGAAACTCTCATCGATGATGTGATGCACGGGCAGCAGCTCGACTGCCGTGACGCCGAGCCCCGTGAGGTAGTCGATCGCCGGTTGACAGGCGATCCCGGCATAGGTGCCGCGCAGCTCGTCCGGTATGGCGGGGTGGCGCATCGTGAAGCCCTTGATGTGCGTCTCGTAGATGACGGTGTTGCTCCATCGCCGGCCCAGCAGCTGATCGCCTTCCCAATCGAAGGAGGGGTCGACGACCACGCTCTTGGGGATCGCGGCCGCGTCGTCGGATTCGTCGATCCGGAGGTCGGCGTCGTCGGCTCCGTCCGCGAGATAGGGCAACGTGCTCGCCGCACCCCAGTCGACTCCGCCGTCGATCGCCTTGGCATACGGATCGATCAGGAGCTTTGCCGGGTTGAAGCGCAGTCCCTCCTCGGGCCGATAGGGGCCGTAGGCCCGGTAGCCGTAACGCTGGCCCGGCCCTACGCCGGGCAGGTAGACGTGCCACTGATGCCCGCCGCGATCGCGGATGTCGAAGCGCCGCTCCGTTCCATCGTCGTCAAACACGCACAGGTCGATGCGGTCGGCGTTCTCGGAGAACAGCGAGAAGTTCGTGCCGTTGCCATCCCAGGTCGCGCCCTGCGGGTAGGGGCGGCCGGGGCGCGGAGCGTCATCGATCGCCGCTGCGCTGCTGAGGGAACCTGGACTAGCCATCCAGCTGGCAATACCCGCCTGGTGCGGGCACGAACACTTGTTTGGCCGGCATCGCCTCGGGTAGGCGAGCGCAGGGGCTTTGGCGGCGGACCGGGCTGTATCGGGTCTGTCGATACCTGGACTTCAAGGAGCGCAGATAGATGACTGAGAAAACGAGTGGCGGGCTGGTTGGAAAGCTCGCCGGACGAGCGAAGGAAGCAGCCGGGTCATTGACCGGCAACGAGGAGCTGGCGCGAGAGGGCCGCCTCCAGCAGGCGCAATCGGAGGCGGAGGTCGAGGCCGCCCGTCGCGCGCAAGAGGCGCGTCAACGAGAGGATGAGGCCGAGTTCGAGCGCGAGAAGGCCGAGGCCGAGCGCGAGCGCGAGCGCTTGACGTCGCAGCTGACCGAGCAGGAGCGGGAGCTTCGAGCCAAGCGCGAGCGCGACGAGGCCGAGCGTCGGGCAGAGGCCGAGGAGCAGCAGGCCAAGGCGCAGGCCGCGCGTGGCAGGGCCGCGCAGGAGTCGGCCGCGACGACGGCCGAGCAACGGGCCGAGGATGAGCGGCTGGAAGCCGCGAAGGACGAGATCCGCTTGGAGCAGGAGGCTCGCCGCGCCGAGGCGAGAGCTGACGCCATCGACCCCGAGGAGGAGCAATGAACGTTCGAGTCATTCCGCGAACCGCGCTGAATGGGTACCTGAAGCTGGTCCGCATGCCAGTCGATACGGCGATCGGCCTGCTGCCGGGAAACGGAGCGAGTGTCAAGCCCGCGGCTCAGCTCGCCGTCGATCGCGCCGACGCCAACCTCCGCTCGATGGCGGGGGCAGTTCTCGGCGACCCCGTCCTGCGCGAGGACGCCGAACGCCGTAGTCGCACCGTGCGCGAGCGCGAGCGGGGTCTGCGGCTGCGCACCCAGGCGGAGGAGACGGCCGACAACGCCGACGCGCGCCTCCAGACGCGCGAAGAGGAGGCGGCCAAGCAGCGTCAGCGTGCGCGCGAGACAGCTACGAACCGGCGTCGGCAGGCCGAGGCCCAGGCTCGCGAGGTGAAGCAGCAGGCCGGCAAGAACGAGGCCCGCCGCCGCGAGGCCAGCGGCAAGATCGCAGCCGAGGAGGAGGAAGCGATTCAGGAGCGGGAGCCCCGCGAGGAGCTCCAGGCACTGGAGGCCAAGACACAGGCGCTCCGTGCGCGCGAGGGCGAGCTGGCTGCCCGGGACGAGGCGCGACGGCTGGCCGGTGCGGCCAGGCAGGTCAAGGCCAAGCGCAGGTCAAACGGCTAAGCGACACGACCCTCTGCCCGGCTCAATCCCGAGCCGGGCACAGGGTCGGGCCGGGGCGTTGTCACTCGTTTCTGCGGACC
>DASXDD010000154.1:0-5899 GCA_036490775.1 Solirubrobacteraceae bacterium
CGCCTGGCCGCTGATCGCCGCGGCCGCCGGCGATGCAAGGAACACGACCGCGTCGGCGACCTCCTCGGGCTCCAACAGCCGCCCGAGTGCAGCCTGTTCGATGAGCGCGTCCTCGCTCTGGGCCTCGGTCCGGCCGGTCGCCTCGACGATCTGCGCGATCGCCCGTGCGGTCATGTCGGAGCGCACGAATGTCGGGCAAACGGCGTTGACGCGCACGCCGCTGCCGGTGAGCTCGCTCGCGACCGCGCGCGTGAGACCGACGGCAGCGTGCTTGGAGGCCGTGTACGCGCACGTGTATGGCGTCCCGATTCGCCCGGCGGTCGACGCGACCGTGACGATCGCGCCCGACTCGCGCTCGCGCATCCCCGGCACAACCGCGCGCATGCACAGGAACGGCCCGGTCACGTTGACGTCGAAGTGGCGTCCCCACGAGGACAGCGACGTGCGGTTCAGGCGGGCGCTCTCGGCAAATCCGGCGTTGTTGACAAGCACGTCGACCTCGCCGAGCTCGCCGAACGTTCGCTCGACCGCGGCCTCGTCGGTGACATCGCACACCGCCGTGCGCACGTCGAGCCGGTCGAGCGCCTCGCGGTCGCGCGCGAGCGCGATCACGTCGTCGCCGAGCGCGGCGAACCGGTTGACGATCGCCAGGCCGATCCCCTTCGCCCCGCCGGTGACGACGACCGTCCGGCTCATCGGGCGATCACCGGTGCGAGCCGCTCCATCTGCGCCAGGCGTTCGGGATAGCGGCCGACGAGGAACTGCAGCGCCACGTGCTGGACGCCGACGTCCTCGAAGTTAGCGAGCGCGTCGGCGACCTGGTCGGGCGTGCCGCGCAGCCGGTCGGGCTCCTGCTCGACCTCCTCGTCGGTGACCTCGACCGACAGGCAGCAGTTCAGCGTGACCTCGTCGGGGTCGCGGCCGGCCTCCCGGGCAAACTCGCGCACCTTGTCGTAGCGCCGGGCGAGCTCTTCGGGCGTGACCGTCGCGAAGTAGGGAAACCACGCGTCGCCGTGGACGCCGGCGCGGCGCTGGGCGCCGCGGCTCTCGCCGCCGCACCAGATCGGGATCGGCGTGTCGTGGGCTTTGGGATAGAAGGCGATGTCGTCGTAGTCGTAATGCTCGCCGTGAAACGAGCAGTGCTCCTCGGAGAACAGGTTGCGCGCGACCCGCAGTTGCTCGTCGGCGACCTTCGCGCGCTCGGGGAAGATCTCGCCGCGCCCGAGCGCGTCGAACTCCTCCTCCATCCAACCGATCCCGACGCCGAGGATGAACCGCCCCTCCGACAGCCAGTCGATCGTCGAGGCGACCTTCGCCCAGTGGACCGGGTCGCGGTAGGTCGTGACCAGCACACTGACGCCGAGCTTGACCGACTCGGTCGCGCCGGCGAGGAACGCCAGCGCGGTCATGGACTCAAGAAACGGCTTCTCGGGCGGGACGATGAACGATCCCGACCAGCTGTAGGCGTAGTCGGTCTCGATCTTCCACGGGATCACGATCCGATCGGCCGCCCACACGGTCGTGAACCCGAGCCGCTCCGCGGTCTCGGCCGCGTGACGCAGGCCGGCCCTTGTGCAGGCCGCGCCCGATACGGGGAGAAACACGCCGAAGTCCATAGCTAACACCTCACCAAGGCAGGGTGTCGAGTTTACACCCGCCTGGCCTCAGCCTCGCGGAAAATCGCGCGCGCGATGATCTCGCGCTGGATCTCCGACGCGCCCTCGTAGATCCGCGGCGCGCGCACCTCTCGATACAGATGTTCGAGCGGGTGGCCCTGCTCGAGCGCGCGGGCGCCGTGGAACTGGACGGCCGCGTCGACCGCCTCCTGCGCGACCTCGGTCGCGAGCAGCTTCGACATCGCCGCCAGCGCCGGATCTGGCGCGCCGGCGTCGTGCGCCGACGCCGCGTGGCGCACGAGCAGCCGCGCCGCGGTGACGCGCGCGGTCAGGTCGGCGAGCCGGTGTGCGACGGCCTGGTGATCCTTTAGCGGGCGTCCGAACGTCTCGCGCTCGAGCGCCCAGTCGGCCGCGAGCTCGAGCGCGTGGCTCGCCATCCCGATCGCAAACGCCCCGACACTCGGCCGGAACAGGTCGAGCGCGCGCATCGCCACGCGAAAGCCGCCGCCCGGTTCGCCGAGCACGCAATCGCCTGGTACGTAGACGTCGTCGAATTGCAGCGATCCGATCGCGTGCGGCGACACGAGCTTCTTCGGCTCCCCGCTCAGTCCCTCGCTGTCGCCCGCGACCGCAAACGCCGTCAGTCCCCGCCTGCCCTCCGACGTCCGCGCAAACACCGTGTACACGTCGGCCTCGGGCGCGTTAGAGATCCACAGCTTCTCGCCGCGCAGGCGATATCCGTCCCCGTCTTCAGTCGCCTTCAGGGCGATCGCCGAGACGTCGGAGCCGGCCTCGGGCTCGGTCAACGCGAACGCCGCAACCGCGGTCCCGTCGGCCACCCGCGGGATCCAGCGCTCCCTGACCGCGGGCGAGCCGGCCTGGAGGATCGGGTACGCGCCGAGGCCCTGCAGGGCAAACGCGGTCTCGGCCTCGGTGCAGCGCGTCGCGAGCGCCTCGCGGATGATGCAGAGGTCGGTGGCGGAGACGTCGGCGCCGTCCTCGCCGGTGGCCGGGAACAGCCGCCCCAGCAAGCCGTGCTCGGCGAGCGCCCTCACCAGCTCGCGATCCACGCGGTAGGGAATATTGCGTTGCGCGATCGGGGCGAAGACGTTGGCGGCGAGCCGCTGGGTTAGGGCGTAGAGATCGTTCACGCCCCGGCCGGCCCGTTCACGCCTGGATGACCGCGACGCCCATCAGCTCGACCTTGAGCTCTGGGCTGAACAGCTCCGCCACCCCGAACAACCCCATCGCCGGGTAGTGCGTACCGAAGTGCCGGCGCCAGACCCCGGCGAGATCGGACAACGCAGCGCGATAGGCGGGGACATCGGTCACGAACACCTGTAGCGAGACCAGGTCGCCCGCATCACCACCAGACGCGGCAAGCGCCGTCACGAGGTTCCTCGCAGCGCCGTCGAACTGCTCGACGAGCGTCTCACCGCTGCCGACCTGTCCCGCCAGGTACACGGTGTTGCCGGCGACGACGGCGTGGGAGAAGCCGCTCGGCTTGGGCAGCTCGGGCGGGTTGACGATCCGGTTCATCGGCCCCTCCAGTCGGGTTTGCGGCCTTCGTGCCACGCGTTGTAGAACTCGTTGAAGTCCTCTGACTTCATCAGCAGCGCCTGCGTCAGCGCCTCCATCTCGATCGATGTGCCGAGGTCTGAGTCTTGCTCGCGGATCAGCGCGGCCTTCGTCGCCGAGTAGGCGAGCGCGGGGCCGTCGGCGAGCCGCTGCGCGAGCTTCGCGACGCGATCGGCGAGCTCTTCGTCGGGGACGACCTCGTTCGCCAGCCCGATCGCGAGCGCCCGCTGCGCGTCGATCTTGTCGCCGAGCATCAGCAGCTCGGTCGCGCGCCCGAGCCCGACGATCCGCGGCAGCAGGTATGCCGAGCCCATGTCGGCGCCCGACAGGCCGACGCGCGTGAACAGGAACGCAAACGACGCCGACTGCGCCAGCAGCCGGAAGTCGGCTGCCAGTGCGATCACCGACCCGGCGCCGGCGGCGATCCCGTTGACGCCGGCGATCACCGGCATCGGCAGTTCGCGCAGGCCCTTGACGACCGCGCCGGTCATCCGCGTGAATTCGCGCAGCTCCGCGGCCTCGCGCTTGACGAGCTCGCCGATGATCTCCTCGACGTCGCCGCCCGAGCAGAATCCGCGGCCGCGCCCGGTGATCACCAGCACTCGCGCGTCGCCGCGGTGGGGGAGCTGCGCGAGCAGGTCGCGAAGGTCGGCGTAGGCCTCGAACGTGAGAGCATTCAGCTTGTCGGGCCGGTTCAGGGCGATGGTCGCAACGCCATCGCTGACGTCGAAATCGAAGTGCCAGCTCACGCGCTCGCGACGATACTCGACATAGAACCCTGGAGCAATGTTAGGTATTATCGACCAGGAGGATTGCTTGGCTGGCGATACCCCTTATTGGAACCCTAAGACCGAGACGCTGGGGCGGGAGCGGCTCGAAGCGCTTCAGCTTGTAAAGCTGCGCCGCCAGTGCGAATGGGCGGCCGCCCGCAGCCCCTGGTACCAGCGCAAGTTCGCGGCGGCGGCGTTTGACCCGCGCACGCTCGACTCGCTCGCCGACATCCGGCGGATCCCGATGCTGACGCGCGACGACTGGATGGAATCTCAAGAGGTGCGCCCGCCGTACGGCGAGATTCCGGCGATCGGCGGCGATGGCGCGATCCGCGTGCATACGACCTCTGGCACGACCGGCCGCGGGCCGCTGCGCGCGTTGGATTCGCGCAAGGACTGGGCCTGGATCGCGGAGATGTGGTGCTACGCGCTGTGGGGCTGCGGCGTGCGGCCGACCGACACGGCCTACATCGCGTTCGGCTACGGCTCGTTCATTGGCTTCTGGGGACTGCACTACGCGATGGAGAAGATGGGCGTGCTGAACGTGCCCGGCGGCGCGCAGCCGACCGACGCGCGCGTCAAGCAGATCCGCGACTTCGGCGCGACCGTCGTCGCATCGACGCCGACCTACGCGCTGCGCCTCGCCCAGGAGGCGGAGGTCCAGGGGATCGACCTGCGCGGGTCGGCGGTCTCGAGGTTGATCCTGTCGGGCGAGCCGGCCGGCTCGATCCCGCAGACCAAAGCGCTGATCGAGGAGCAGTGGGGCGCGAAGGCGTTCGACACGGCCGGGATGACCGAGATCGGCACGATCATGGTGTTCGAGTGCGAACACCAGCCCGGCGGCACGCACATCATCGAGGACAACGTGATCGAGGAGGTGCTCGACCCCGACACGCAGGAGCCGGTCGCCTACGGCGAGCGCGGCGAGCGCGTCGTCACCTCGTTCGGGCGCGGTGCGATCCCGCTGATCCGCTATCGCACCGGCGACCTCGTCTGCAAGGTGCCCGCGTCGCGATGCGAGTGCGGGCGCGGCTTTGACATCTACGAGGGCGGGATCCTCGGGCGCGTCGACGACATGAAGCTCGTCCGCGGCACGAACGTCTACCCCCGCGCGATCGAGGCGATCGTCCGCGAGTTCCCCGAGGTCGACGAGTTCCAGACGGTGATCACGCACGAGGGAATTCGCGACGAGATCACGCTGCGGGTCGAGCTGAAGCCCGACTGGCCCGCCGACAAGTGGGACTCGCTGCGCGCCGACCTGCACTCGCGCCTGTCACACGCGCACGAGGGGCTGAACTTCCGAATCGACCAGGCGGGCGCCGGCGAGCTGCCGCGCTTTGAGCTAAAGGCCAAGCGCACCGTCGACCTTCGAAACGCACCCGTGGGGGTGGGAGGATGACCACAGACCTGCTCGGATCGGAGCTGACGCCCGTCGAGGCGCGGCTGCTCGCGGTCTACGAGGAGCTCAAGTCGCTGTGCGGCGAAGAGATGCCGCCCAACGCGCACGCGAACGTGCGCGCCGCGCTGGCGCTGATGCACAACGCCGTGACCGGCCTCGCGCTCGAATATGAGCACTTGAGCGACCTCGGCGTGTGACGCGATGCGAATCGCGGTCGTCGGCGGCGGGCCCGGTGGGCTCTATTTCTCGATCCTGATCCGCAAGGTCAGGCCCGACTGGGAGGTCACGGTCTTCGAGCGCAACGCGCCCGGGGATGCCTTCGGATTCGGGGTCGTGTTCTCCGACGAGACGCTGACGGTGTTCGAGCACGCCGACCCCGAGACCTACTGGTCGATCGCGGAGCAGTTCGCGCGCTGGACCGACATCGACATCCACCACCGCGGGACAGTGACGCGGTCGGGAGGCCACGGGTTCGCTGCGCTGGGGCGGCGAGAGCTGCTCGGTGTGCTGCAGGAGCGGGCGCTCGCGCTCGGGGT
>DASXDD010000155.1:0-29011 GCA_036490775.1 Solirubrobacteraceae bacterium
CCGGCGAGCCGCCGCTGGTCGTCGTGGACGTGGATGCGGGTGCGCTGGGCGAGGTGGCCTGGCCGCCGCCGCCCAGCGCGGAGACGATCCCCGCGAGCGTCGACGGCAGGCTCGGCTTGCCGCCCCCGGAGGAGCCTCCGCTGGATGGTGGCGAGGAACCCGAGGACGCCGCAGTGGCGGAGCCGCTCCCGGCGGCCGCCGGCTTCGCGTCTGAACCCTTGCTGCGCGTGGACGCGCTGCGCGCGGTCGGGTTACTCGAGGCGTTCAGCTTGCAGGCCGACGTCTTCGGTCCGGTCTCGCCGGGCGGCGCACCGCCCGGATCAGGTACGCAGGCAGTCGGAGCAGACGGGTCGGTCTCGTTGACGCCCGGCTGGTTGCGGCCGAGCCACGCGTAGCACTCGCGGTACTTGGCGCCGTACTGCTTGATCCCGTTGGCGACGCTCTGGAGCGTGCCGTACTGCGAGCACCGCGGGTCCACGAACGCGTCGACGGCGAGCATGTGGCCGAACTGACCGAAGCCGTTGATCGCCAGCGTCTGGTTGAACACGTACTGGAGCAGCGCCTCGAGCCCGGTGTAGCCCTTGCCGCCGGGGCTGCGCGGGTCAGGCTCGACCGCGCGCTTGCGGTTATCGAGGTCATGCAGCACGATCGAGAGGTTTTGCGCGAGCTCGGGTGTCGGCTTGGCGAACTGGTTGAGGTGGGCGATCGTTGGCGTCGCCGCCTGCACGGCGGCCTTGCCGGTCACCGACGCCTGGCCGAGCGACTTGATCGCCGGCTGCGCCGACTTCGAGAACGCCGGCAGGTCGCGCAGCAACGTGTTGAAGTTGCTCGCGGCGCTGTTGAGGTTGGCGAGCACCGGCGTGTTGGCGTCGGTCGCCTGGCCGAGCTTCACCATCGCGGGACGGAGCTGCTCGAGGAACCCGGGCAGCTGCTGCAGCGAAGCGCGCAGGTTCTGTGACTGCGTGGCCGTGTCGCGCGCGGTGTTGCCGGCCTCGGTGATGAACCGTGCAACTTGCGTGGAGTTGTTGGCCAGCTCGGTGATCACGGAGTTCGAGCTTGCGGTCAGCTGCTTGAGCGTCTGCGAATCGTTGGCGAGCAGATTGAGCAGGTTGTCGGTCTGGGTCAGCGCCGGGACCGCGCGGCGCAGCGCTGCCTGCAGGTCGCCGGAGCGCCCCGCAACCGCGGCGCCGAGCTCGTTGATGATCAGCGTGAAGCGCTGCCGGTAGGGCATCCGCAGCACGTCCTGGAGCAGGTCGGCGGGGATCGTCGACTCGGTGTGGCCGACGGGGATCGTCGACCCGGGCTTCAGCGCCTTGCCGTACTGCCCCGGCTGGCAGTCGATGAAGTACTCGCCGATCAGCGACTGCGGACGCGACTGGCAGAACGCGTCTGACTTGAACGAGCCAAAGCCCTTGACGGAGACCTGGACGGTGACCTGCGCCACGCACGTCGAGTTGCCGCCGCCGTCGGCGCACGCCTTCGGCAGATCGATCGACTTGATCGTGCCGGCGCGCACGCCTGCGACCTTGAAGTCGGCGCCCGAGACCAGCCCGAATGCGTTGTCGAGATCGATCTTGTAGGTGCCGGCGACGGAGTTGCCGTTCGACGCACCGCCGGCGATCACGACGAACGCACCGATCGCCAGCAGGATTCCCGCGCTCAGGAGGACCCGTTTCATTTGCCGGTCGGAACCTCACTGGGGGTGCACGGGAACCCGGACTCCGGGTAGAAGATCGCGCCGCGCTCCATCGAGCCCGGACAGCGATCGCCCTGGCCGGTGGTCAGATTCTGCTGGGCGAACTGGAGGCGATCGCTGCTGCCCGGCAGCACGTTGAGCAGCTGGCTGAAGATGTTCAGGGAGCCGTTCTCGATCGACCCCAGCCCGACGACCGGGGCGATCCTGCTGGCGCCGCCGTTGGCGTCGATCGTGCCGGGGTGCGTGTAGCCCTCAAACCAGCCCGTCAGGTCGACCGCGTACGGGCGCGCGGTCGCGAGCTCGGGCGTGGAGTCGTTGAGCGCGGTCGTCGAGATCGGGAACGCGCCGGGGCGGACCTTGCCGTTGGCGGAGATGTTGTTGACCGTCGCCTGCGCGAGTGGCACGCCGAGCTTGGTCAGCTCGATCAGGTCGTTGTCGGAGCCCGGCTTCTTGATGATGTTCGAGAGGTCGCGAACGGTCGGCACCGAGTCCTCGGCGAGCGGCTTGAGCTGTACGAGCAGCTTCTGGAGCTTCGGGGCGACCGGCTTGGACGCGTCGACGAGCGGCTTGAGGTCGTCGAGCGCGCTGCGGAGGTTGACGAACGTCGTGTTCGCCAGGCGCATGAAGCCCGGGAGCCGCTGCAGCGACTGCCCGAGCGCGACGCGCTGCGACGACAGCGCCTCGGTCGTGGTCGCCAGATGCTGGACGAGCCCACTCAGATCGGAGCGCCGCTGCGCGATGTCGGAGACGAGGTTGCCCGACTTGACGACGAAGTTCGTGAACTTGCTCGTGTCGCGGTTGATCTCGCGGAACAGCAGGCTGCTCGAGGCGACCGCCGGGTTGAGGTACTGCCACGCGAGCTGCGCCTGCTTGCCGGCGCCTGCGTACTGCGATGCGGAGCCCTGGATCAGGTTCTGGAGGCCCTTGCGGGTCGGCGCGTCGAGCGTGTCAAACAGCTGATCGAAGTCGACCGCGCTGGTCGTGTCCTGCGTCGGGATCACGCCGTTGTTCGGGATCTTCGCCGCCGTTCCCGAACCGAGGCGAAGATCGACGTAGCGGTTGGCGATGCCCGACAGCGACGCGAGCCGCACGGTCGCCTGCGTTCCCTGGCGCAGCGGCTGGTAAGTCGAATTGTTGATCGTGAGCGTCAGCTCGGCCTTGCCGTTCGTCGTCAACGCGATCTTCGACACCGAGCCGATGCTGTTGCCCGAGACCTCGACCTGGTCGCCGGTGACGAGCTGGCTGGCGTTGGAGAAGATCGCGTGGACCTGGTAGCTCGAGCCGCCGGACAGCAGAATCACGGCGATAGCCGCGATCGCGATACCGACGGCAGCGAACGCCGCGACCCTGCCGATCAAACCTGAATTGCGCATCGGCGCGACCTCTCCAAACCCAACGTCTCCCGAACGTCAATCCTCGGGTTCTTCCAGAAGTCGATCGAACCTAGCAAGGGGTTTGTCGCAGTGTCAATTTTGAACCGACGGTCCTGTAGGTGCCGTACTCGCGGGGTTTTCGGGTCCCCTGGGCGCCCCCGTAGCAGCCCCAGCGACGGCCGTGTCGCGGTTGGTGTGTGCATTCAGAGGCGCTAGGTTTTGAGTACTTGCCCGGGTGGTGGAATTGGTTGAGACACGGTCGCCTTAAGAGCGACTGCCCTAAGCGGCATGAGGGTTCGAGTCCCTCCCCGGGTATTCCCCATTCACAGGAGCTTTACGCGCAGGAACCGTCGGCTTTTAGGAGGATCGGCGACGGCTCGAAACGGGGCGAGCGCAACTAATGCGCTGCTACCGTGTCACAGCGACCGAGGAGCCCCGACTCGCGACGCGTTGGAAGTCTCAACACTCCGATATTCACGCGGGATCGGCCTGCATGGCCGCCTGCCCCTGCTCAGACTTCAGTCTGACGAACGCCTGATCGCCTACATCCGCAGGGGCAATCACGCCGCGTTCGAGGTCCTGGTCTCCCGCTACCAGACGCGGCTGCTGTCGTTCTGCCGGCACCTGCTCGGTTCGCGCGAGGACGCCGAGGACGTCCTCCAGGAGGTGCTCGCCGCCGCCTTCAACGCGATCCTCGCCGACGATCGGCCGATCAACGTCAGGCCGTGGCTCTACCGGATCGCGCGTAACCGCAGCCTCAACCACCTGCGCCGGATGCAGGCCGTAGGCGTCGACTCGATGGACGTCCACCTCTCCGACAACGGTGCGAGCACGGCCGACAAGGTCCACGAGCGCGAGGAGTTCCGGGTGCTCGTCGACGACATCCATGAGCTACCCGAGACGCAGCGCACAGCGCTCGTGCTGCGCGAGATGGACGCCCTGTCCTACGAGCAGATCGCCGAGGCGATGGAGACCACGGTGTCGAGCGTCAAGTCGCTGCTCGTCCGAGCGCGCGTGTCGCTCGCGGAGGCGGCCGAGGCGCGGCTGCTGTCCTGCGACGAGGTTCGGATTGAGCTGGGCGAGGTCGCCGAGGGCCTGCGCCGCCGTCCCACCCCGCTCGTGCGCCGCCATCTGCGCTCCTGCAAACGCTGCTCGAGCTTCAAGGTCCAGCTTCGCCAGACCAACAAGGCGCTCACCGCGCTGCTGCCGATCGGGCCGCTCGTACTGCTGCGCAAGCTCGCGCTCGTGCACCTCGGTCACTCGGCCGCCGGTGGCTCAAGCGCCACCGGCGCCGGCGCCGCCGGCCAGGCTGCGGCGGTCGGCACGACGACTGCTGCGGCCGGCGCCGCGGCCGGAATCGGCTCGACCGGCGGGATCCTGTCGGCGGGAATCGGCGCGATCGCCACCAAGGCGGCGGCCGGACTCGCCGCGGCCGCGCTCGTGACCGCCGGCGCCGTCGAGGTCTCCCAGAAGCCGGCGCCGTCCAAGCTTGCCACGACCCACCACCACGCGCTGCTCGCCCAGACGCCCCCACCGCCGCCGCCACCGCCCGCGCCGTCCTCGGCCGGCTCGTTCAAGAGCACGGTGGCCCCGGTGCGCGCGAAGAAGTCACACGCCGTGAAGGCGGCCGCGACCAAGACCGCAGGCGACGCTCAGGCGACCAAGCCGGCCGACAAGACCCAGGGCAAGGACGGCACCGCGACGACCAAGGCCGCCACGCCGACGCCGCCGCCGGGCCGCAAGACGACCGAGACCGATCCGACCGTGCTGCCGCCGCCGGCCGTGCCGACGACGACCACGACCCCGGCTCCGACCGCCACCGCTCCGCCGGCGCCGACCACGACGACGACCACGACTGCCCCGACGGCGACCACACCGACCGCGACCACGCCGATCGCGACCACGCCGACGACGACGATCCCGACCTCCACCACGCCGACGTCGACCACTACGACCCCGGCGCCGCCGACGACGACCACCGGCCCCCCGGCCGACGGCGGCGCGACCGGCACGGGCTCGACGGACGTCGGCGTGACCGGCGATCCGACGCAGCTGACCGGTCCCACGGCGGCGCCCTCGCTCGACACATTGACGTCGGTCACGCACGTGCACCGGCATCGCCGCCACGCACTGCTTACGTGGTAGACGACGGGTCGATCGACTTCGACCACTTCCAAGCGGTCGACATGCGCGTGGGCCGGGTGCTGACTGTCGAGGAGTTCCCCGAGGCTCGCAAGCCCGCCTGGAAGCTGACGATCGACTTCGGGCCTGAGATCGGTACCAAGCGCTCGTCGGCTCAGATCAAGCACTACACGAGCGACGAGCTCGAGGGATCGCTCGTCGTCGCCGTCGTCAACTTCCCCCCGCGCCAGATTGGCCCGGTCCGCTCCGAGGTGCTGGTGCTCGGCGCACTCGACGACGACCTCGACGTCGTGCTGCTGCGCCCCGACCGCGACGCCGCGGTCGGATCGCGGATCGCCTAGCCAGCCGGGATACGCCCGGGGCCTACGGCCCCGGTTCGCCGCCAATCAACAGGATCGCCTTCGGCTTGCCGTCGACGACGATCCCGTAGGCGCCCGCCTTCAGCCCCGGCACCAGCACCGATGCGTGGCCGTGGGCGGGAACGTTCAGCGTATGCGGGGTCGGTGTCCGGACCACGACCTTGTGCGCGCTTCCGTCGCCCGACGAGACGGTCACCGAGACGGCCAGGAACGCGGGGGCGGAGACCGTCGCCGGGCTGACGACGCCACCCGAGTGGATCACGAACGACGCCGGCACACGCGCGTTGCTCGATCCGCCGGCGGGGTTGGGCGCGTTCGTCCCGGGCGAGCTTGCGCCCGAAGACGAGCTGGTTGGCTGCGCGCTGACGCCGCCCGAACCGGACGGCTTGGGCGGCTTTGGCTTCTTCGCCGGAGTGCTCGTCGTCTGCGACGGCGTGGTCTGGGTGGTGGCCGTCGTCGTCGTGCTCGGGGTGCTCGGCGTGCTGGTCGACGCCGCGACGGGGGCGCTCGAGGTCGTCGAGCTGCTCGAGTGGCTCGATCCGCCACAGGCGGCGACCGCAATTGCAGCGATTAACGCTCCAGAAAATCGAGTGAAAAACCTCACGTTCTCAGCATACGAGCCGAATACTTCAGTTAAGGATGAGGTCGACAAGATGCAATCCGCACAAACATCACTTCGTCAACGGCTCGTCGAATACGACGGGTTGCGACGCCGCGTGTGGATCCTCGGCCAGCGCTGCCATCACGGCGCTTGCGGCGGCGTCGTCGCTGCGCTGGCCTGCGTCGGCCTGATCGTCGATTCGGTGCCGCCGGTCAGCGGCGTCGCCCCGCGCTCGATGCTCGCTCTCAGCCTCGCGACCGGCAGCGTGCTGATGGTCCACGACTGGAAGGACCGCTCGATCTGGTTCGAGCGCGGCCGCGGGTCGCAGGCGTAGCCGTACCCGTAGCTTGTGCGCGGTGGCGACCGCGCTGCTGACGACATATCTAACGGCCTACCGGATGCCGCTGTTCGAGCGTCTTGCGGCTCGCGATCACGTGGAGGTCCTCTGCTACGGCGGCGGTGAGCGCTACGTCCCGCAGTGGTTCTCAGACCTCGACGCGCAGCTTGCCGCGGCCCCGTTCCCGGCACGGCGGCTGCGCGGTGCGCGCGAGGCGCTCGAGGTCGGACGCGACTACGAGCTCGTGATCGCCCCGTTCGCGGGCGGCGCGATCCTGCCCGCCGCCTATCTCGGCGCCCGGCGGTCCGGTCGCCCGTTCGTGCTGTGGGCCTCGGTCTGGGCCCAGCCGCGATCAGTCGCGCACGCAGCGGCGCTGCCCGTGATCCGTCACATCTACCGCGATGCCGACGCCGTGATCGCCTACGGCGAACACGTGCGGCGGTTCGTCGCCGGGATCCGCGGTCGCGACGACGACGTATTTGTCGCACCGCAATCGGTCGAACCCGAGCTGTTCGCGCGGACGGTGAGCGGCGCGGAGGTCGATGCATTCCGCGCCAGCCACGATCTCGGCGGCGGGCCGCTGGCCCTGTACGTCGGGCGGCTCGTGACCGAGAAGGGCCTCGAGGTGCTGCTCGACGCCTGGCCGCGGGTCGGCGCCGATGCGACCCTCGTGCTGATCGGTGATGGCCCGGTCGCCGCCCGCGCCGCGCAGACGCCGCGCGCGCGGATGCTCGGGCCGCTCGCGCGCGCCGACCTGCCCGTCGCCTACGCCGCGGCCGAGCTGGCGCTGTTGCCGTCGATCCCGACCGCGCGATTTCGCGAACCCTGGGGGCTGGTCTGCAACGAGGCGATGCACCAGGGGACGCCGGTGATTGCGACGACCGCGGTCGGCGCCGTCGCGGGCGGGCTCGTGCGCGACGGCGACACCGGCCTGGTCGTCGCGCCCGGCGACGCGACGGCGCTGGCCGCCGCGATCGACCGGCTGCTGGGCGACGCGCCGCTGCGCGCACGCCTCGGCGATGCCGCTAGGCACGCCGTGTCGGCCTACACCTACGACGCGATGATGCAGGCGTTTGACCGCGCGCTCGAGGTCGCGAGGAGCGCGCGGTCAGGCCGCGGTCACTGACCGACTGAGAACAGCGCCTCGAGGTCGTGGCGCGAGTAGACCTCGAACGCAACCATCGTCGAGGTCCGCGCCACGCCCGCGAGCTGGGAGATCTGGCCGGTCACGACCTGCGCCAACTGCTGGTGCTGGCGCAGGCGCAGGACCGCCACGAAGTCCCACTCACCCGTCACCGAATACGCCTCCGCGACGCCCTCGATGTCGGCGAGGTCGCCGCCGAGGGTGGCGAGCGCCGTGCGGTCGGCCTGGATCAGAACGATCGCGTGGGTCACGGGGAGTGCGTCTCCCCCGGCTCGAGCAGGACGACGTTCGAGCTGGTCGCGGACTCCACGTCTGACTTGAACGCCTCGGCGTCGGTCTCGATCGGAGGGAACGTGTTGTAGTGGCACGGGATCACGGTCTTGGCGCCGACCAGCGCGGAGGCATCGACCGCATCGACGCTATCCATCGTGTAGTGGCCGCCGATGCACATCAGCGCGACGTCGATCGGGGCGCGCTTTCCGACGAGCTGCAGGTCTGAGAAGAGCGCGGTGTCGCCGAGGTGGTAGATCACCGTGTCCTGGAAGTTGATCAGCAGTCCCGCCGGGGTGCTGACGGTGCCCTTCGGCGTCGTCGACGTGTGCCAGGCCGGGACGAGCTTGACCGTGCCCCAGTCGAACTTCGCCGTGCCGCCGAGGTTGATGTCGCGGGTGTCGATCCCTTCCTCGCCGATCTCGCCCGCGATCTCGGTGATCGCAACGACTGTCGCGCCGGTGCGCTTGGCGATCGCGACCGTGTCGCCATAGTGGTCCCCGTGCCCGTGGGTGAGCAGGATCGTCGTGGCAGCCACGTCCTCGGCGCTGATCGCAGCCTTCGGGTTGCCCGACAGGAACGGGTCGATCAGCACCGTGGCGTCGCCGTCGGACAGCGTGAAGCCGGCGTGACCGAGAAACCGTATGTCCATCGTCATCCATCCTCCTGTTTCGTTGGTCCTGGCTCGGAAGCGAGCTCCCGTGCCAGCTCAAACCCCACGGCGACCCCGACGAGCATCCCCAATCGGGTCTCCTCGGCGAGCAGTGTCTGCACCTCCTGAACGCGCTGGTTCGGATCCTCGCGGCTGGTCGCTTCGCGCACCGCTTGGGTGTGCCCGAGATCGAACCAGCCACCCTCGTCGAGCGCCACACCCAGCACCTGCTGCAGGGCCGGAGCGGCTCGAGCGACGAGCGCTTGAGCCTCTCGCAGTCGCTCTGGCTCATTGAGCGCAGCGATCGCCGCATCGAGGTCAGCATCGGTGTAGACGCGGTCGACCACTCAGTGAAGGCATCATACGTACGTGGTGGTTGCGCTGACTTCCCTGTCCCACGGCGCCGGCTGTGGCTGCAAGCTGCCGGCGGCGGCGATCGGACCGCTGCTCGCGGGGCTCCCCCGGACATCGAATCCGGACGTGCTCGTCGGCTTTGACACCAGCGACGACGCCGGCGTGATCCGGATCCGCGACGACCTCGCGATCGTCAGCACCGTCGACTTCTTCACACCGATCGTCGATGACCCGTTCGACTTCGGTCGGATCGCCGCGACCAACGCGCTGTCGGATGTGTACGCGATGGGCGGCGAGCCGATCAGCGCCCTGAACCTCGTCGCCTACTCGCTCGAGAACCTCGGCGGCGAGCCGCTGGTCGAGATCCTGCGCGGGGCCGCCGCCGTCGCCGACGCGGCTGGCGTCGCGATCGTCGGCGGCCACTCGATCGACGACGCCGAGCCGAAGTTCGGATGGGCCGTGACCGGGCTGGTCAACCCTGAGGAGGTGACGACCAACGCCGGCGGCCGCGCGGGCGACGCGCTCGTGCTCACCAAGCCGCTGGGCGCTGGCGCCGTCTCGACCGCGCTCAAGCGCGGCAACGAACGCGCGCCGCTCGCCGAGTCGGTCGCCGTTATGACGACGCTCAACCGCGACGCAGCCCGTGCCGCGAAGGCGGCCGGCGTCCGCGGGATGACCGACGTGACCGGCTTCGGGCTGCTCGGCCACCTGCACGAGCTCGCGCTCGCCAGCGGCGTCGCGGCCGAGGTCGACGCCGCCGCGCTGCCCGCGATCGAGGGCGTCGTCGAGCTGCTGGCCGACCCCGATGGCGCGGCCGTGGCCGGGGGCACGCGGCGTAACCGCGCATACGCCGAGGAGTTTGCCCAGTTCGCCGACGGAGTCCCGGAGGAGCTGCGCTGGCTGGCGTGCGACGCGATGACGTCGGGGGGGTTGCTTGTCGCGGTCGCGCCGGAGCGCGCTTCAGAAGTGCCCGGCGCCGTGATCGGCCGGCTGGTCGAGGGCGTTCCCGGGGCGATCAGGGTTTCGTAGGGCGGAGGCGGTTCCGCGCCGCTTCCCTCAGTGCAAAACCGCGCACGCAGCCACTCGCGGGCCGAGGTGCGCTGGATCGTCACCGGTCAACAGACCCGATTCAGCACACCGAACCCGGCCGAGCGACGTGTGCACGATTTTGCATGCCGCGGCGAACCCGGGCGCAGCGGTGCCGGAGCGCGCCTAGCGTTCCTGCATCCGCGCCAGCGGCAGGCCCAACAGGAAGCCCGCGAAGATCCCGACGAGCTGCGCTGGCTGGCGTGCGACGCGATGACGTCGGGGGGGTTGCTTGTCGCGGTCGCGCTGGAGCGCACTTCAGAAGTGCCCGGCGCCATGATCGGCCGGTTGGTCGAGGGCGTTCCCGGGGCGATCAGGATGATGTAGGACGGAAACGTCCCGAGCTGGGTCGCCCACGGATCGCGTGGGACGTTCCCGCTCTGGGAGAACGGTTTAAGCCCGCGGACAGTGTGGAGGGCGTTCCGTGGGACGTTTCCGCCCCGAAGGCGCCCTAGCGTTCCTGCATCCGCGCCAGCGGCAGGCCCAACAGGAAGCCCGCGAGGATCCCGACGGCGTCGGCGACCCAGCTTGCCTCGCGCACGACGAGCGGCATCAGCGCGACCACCAGGCCGATCGTCGCCGTCCCGAGCATGTCCCCGTCGATGTCCTCGCCGGCACGCAACGCCTGCAGGTCGGGGACCGACCACGCGCACAGCATCGCGAGCGCGGCGCCGTTGGCGCCGAGCACGATCGGGATCGGGTAGGCGGCGGCCGTGGCGGCGACGCCACCGATGCCGCCGATCGCAAACAGCGCCAGCACCGTCGACGGTCCGTGGCGGCGCTCGAGCAGCCAGCCGTAGAGCGCGATCGCGCCGAGCGTGACGAACGCGAAGCCGGTGTTGCTGTAGGTGAACGGCGCGGTCAGCACCTTCCACCAGTCGTTCCCGGGCTTGCCGATCACGGCGACGTCGTCCAGCGTGATCAGCGAGGTCCGCCACAGCAGGCAGCCGACGAGGCCGGCGACGACGAGCGCGATCGTCGCGTAGGGGCGCGACTCGGCCCGGATCCCGGGCATTTCGCCGCGGCGCAGCGGCGGCAATGAGGGTCTCGGAGCGCGCCGTTTACGGCGCTTCTCGGTGACGCGGCCGTCGCGATCGAGCTTCGGCGCGCGCTTGCGCAGCCGGTTGCCGCAGTACGGGCACTCAGTGATGTAGGGGCTCACCTCGGACCCGCAGCTCTTGCAGATCACAAACAGGTCCGGGCCGCCGGTACTCACAACGCTCGATTGTAGAGCGGTGCCGATGCGCCGACGATGCCCTAACTGTGCGAGAAAGCTTCCCCTGCGGACTTAAGTTGCGATGCCCTGCCAGCCGATATTGACGGGGCGCGGACGTAAGTTGGGATTCCGGTCCTGCTTGGCCGATACGTTCGTCGGGTTGGATAGTTCGAGTAAGGAGGCGGGATGCCTCGTCCTGTGCGTGCGGACCCGCGCATCATCAAGGGGCTGCGAGACATGGATATCCGGCGCCAGCGCAATCAGGAGCTCATCGACCTCGTGCTCGACCACCCGCACTGGCAGCGCGACCTCAAGCTGCTCGAAGAGCACGTGGCCGCGGTCCGCGACCGCCTCGGCGAGCGGCGGCGCAACTTCCGCAATCTGCCGCGCCTCAACCCGCTGCTGAAGCTGATGCTGCTGGACCTCCGCGGCCAAGCTGACGAGCGCCAATGGGCACGCGTCCTGCGCGAGAACCATCTCGACCACCACGGCCAGCCTCCGCCCCGCCGCCTCGTCGACGGCCAGCTCATCAAGGTGCGTTAGGGGCAGCTCGCACATGCCCACGACTCACAGCACCTCCGGCGGCGGCACCACGCATCGAGTTGGTCGGCTGGCGGCAACGCTGGCGCTGCTCTTGACGGTCCTCGTGCTGCTGGCGGACATCGTCGGCGGCCATCTCGCGTGCGGGTTCGACACCTCCGACTGCGTCTCGACCAGCCACAAGTCGATGGCCTATGAAGGGCATCTCCCGTTCGCCAACACGCCGTTTGAGGTGGACTTCTCCTCGGTGCGCCTGGCCGGCGGCGGTCTGGTCGGTGGCTTTCGCACCGACAGCAACGGTCGCTACTGCATCGTGTGGGCGCCCGAGGACGGCACGTTCGTCATCAACGGCAGCAAGAACTACGGCTACTTCTACAACGGCCACCCGCTCCACGGCCGCCCGCCCGCCGGCTGTCAGTCCGGCAACCAGAACGTGCCGTGGTGGCGTGCGGATGACCTCACAAGCAGCCCGCAGTACCTCGCCGTCATCGGTCTAGCGCTGCTGACGATGACCGTGCTGGTCATCGGCATCGTCAGCGGGCGCTCGAAGCCGGCAGCGCGGGTGCGCGCTGCCGGCTTGGCGCTCGCCCTCGCCAGCACGGCCCTCTTCCTGGCCGTCTGGTGGCCAGCTCTGTAGCGCCCGCGGCACCACTCACCCGCGCCGACGCCAGCCTTCACGGCGCATGCCGTCCCAACTTAAGTCCGCAGGGGAAAGAAAACTGCGCTAGACCGCGGTCGCCGCCACGATCTCTGCCATTACCTCGTGCAGGTCGTGATTTGCCTCGAACACAACCACCTGCCGCGCGGCGCCGTTGCCGTTCTCGAGCAGATCCTCAACGGCCTCGAGCTCGTTGACCGAGCCGAGGTCCTGGGCGTGCTCGCGCATCCGGTCCAGCAGCCGCCGGGCGAGCGCGCGGGTGGAGACGCGCTCGGAGCTGGGGAGGTCGACGAGCTCGCCGTCGAGCCCATGGCGTGCTGCCAGCCACCGATTCTCGTCGAGCATCTCGTGCGGAAACGTCGACAGCGGCGTGCCCGCCTCGTGGTGGATCGCAAGCTCGCGCACGAGCGCCTGGACCAGCGCCGCAAGGCCGAGCGTGTGCTCGACCCGGGTCTGGGAGTCCATCACCCGGACCTCGACCGTGCCGAAGTTGGCGTGCGGCCGCACGTCGGGCCACAGGAACGTGTAGTCCTCGATCACGCGGGCATCGACCATGAACTCGATCCGGCTTTCGTAATCGGCCCAGCTCTCGTACGTCGGCGGGATCCCGGTCCGCGGGAACGCCCGGAAGATCGGGATCCGCACCGATGCCAGCCCAGTCGCGTCGGCGCGCCAGAACGGCGAGTTGGCAGATAGCCCGAGCAGCAGCGGCACGTGGACGCGCATCCCGTTGGCGACGTGGATCGCCTTGTCGGGATCGTCGATGCCCACGTGCACGTGCATCCCGAAGATCAGCTCCTGGCGGGCGACGAAAGCGAGCGCTGAGATCAGCTCGCGATAGCGCGAGCGCGCGACGATCCGCTGGTCCTCCCACATCGCGAACGGGTGCGTGCCCGCCGAGCCGATCGCCATGCCCTTGTTCGCGGCGGTCTGCTCCACCTGCTTGCGCAGCGCCCGCAGCTGCTCGCCAGCCTCGGTCACGTTCGCGCACGGGTCGGTCGAGATCTCGAGCACCGACTCCATCAGCTCGGGCTTGATCTCGCCCGACGGCGCCGATTCGAGCATGCTCTCGATTGCATTGACCAGCTCCAGGGACTCGGCATCGAGGATCATCAGCTCCTCCTCGATGCCCACCGTGTACGCCGGCCCGGTAAAGGCGTGATCCATCGCGCCGCAGCTTAGAGAAGCGCCCTGTCCTCCCCACCCCGAAGCACCTAGACTGGTCTGAGCGAAATCTTGAGAGAAGGGACAAAGAAATGGCTCTGGGCTACGACGGAAAGCTCTACATCCTTGCGTTCGACCACCGCGGCTCTTTCCAGAAGAAGATGTTCGGGATCCAGGGCGACCCGACGCCGGAGGAGGTCGAAACGATCTCCGACGCCAAGCGGCTGATCTTCGAGGGCATGCTCGAGGCCGTCTCGCGCGGCGCCGAGGCCGGCGCGACCGGCGTGCTCGTCGACGAACAGTTCGGATCCGACATCCCCGAGCGTGCCCGCGCGGCTGACCTGAAGCTGTCGATGCCGGTCGAGAAGTCCGGCCAGAATGAGTTCGACTTCCAGTACGGCGACGACTTCGGCGCCCACATCGAGAAGTTCGACCCCGACTTCTCCAAGGTGCTCGTCCGCCTCAACCCCGACGACGACGCGGAGCTCAACGAGCGCCAGCTCGGGCGGCTCAAGCGCCTGGCCGACTGGCTGCACGAGCACGATCGAAAGTTCCTGTTCGAGCTGCTGGTCCCCGCCACTGACGATCAGCTCTCACAGGTCGGCGGTGACACCGACCGCTACGACGCCGAGCTGCGCCCCGAGCTGATGCGCCGGGCGATCGAGGCGACCCAGAACTACGGCTGCGAGGTCGACATCTGGAAGATCGAGGGCGTCGACGAGCGGTCCGACGCGGCGATGCTCGCCGAGCAGACCCGCAAGGGCGCCGGCCGCGAGGGCGTCACCTGCGTGCTGCTCGGTCGCGGCGCCTCCGACGAGAAGGTCGACCACTGGCTCAAGCAGGCCGCTCCGGTCGAGGGCTTCATCGGCTTTGCGATCGGCCGCTCGATCTGGTGGGACGCGCTCAAGGGCTTCCTCGACAAGAGCCTGTCGCGCGATGACGCCGCCTCGCAGATCGCCGACAACTACCTGCGCTTCGTAGAGGTCTACGAGGGCCAGGCGGTGCACTGAAGCGACATAACCTCGGCGCTCCGAGCGCGCCGAGGTTGGTAGGCTCGCGGCGATGGCGATGAAGATGCGCCAGAGCCTCGCCCAGCTCGAGCAGGAGTTCCTGCACGAGATGGACCGGGACCGGAACCGCCGCGAATCATTGCGCGCGCGCGCAGCCCTGCGCTCACGCAAGCGCACAAAGCTGCGTCAGCAGAAGCGCAGCTCGGTGCGCTACTGGCTGCTCGTGCTCTCGCTGATCGCTACAGCCGTGATCGTCACGATCGCGATGTTCGAGACTCTCTATTACCTGCTCGCATAGCAGGCCTGCCCTTATGGTTTGAAACGCCGCCGGGTTACCTGGTGAGTCCGGCTGCGCCCTACCGCAACTTCGGTGCTAGCTCGGGTCTCCCAGCCCGCGCAAGGCCGCATCGACCTCTTCGCGAACTCCCTTGCCTGCACCGAGCCGTTCCTGCTGGATCTCCAGGTAAACCTCCTTGCGGAACACCGGAATGTCCCGAGGCGCCTGGATGCCGATTCGAACCTTCTCGCCCATGATCGCTAGAACCGAGACCTCAATGTCATCGCCGATCATGATGCTCTGGTTCGACTTACGGGTGAGTACCAACATCGGGAAGTTGCCTCCCTGCTCGCCTGGTCGTTAACTAGGCAAAATCCGGCGCGCTGCTCCCTATCTGCGAGCGGCCGGCTTGCCCGCAGCCAGCATAGCGGTTGGACTTGCCCATGCACAACCGCTAACTAGGCGCCTGTTCGAGATGCACGGCGACCCCCTGGGGCGACGACCTGAGACGCTGCCAACGCGGTTTGGCCGCGGCTTTTACTAGTCTCCTGAGCGCAATGGCTCGCCGTTCACTACGTCCAGACCTCAATCGGATCCGCGCCTGGGTTCGTCAGGGGCGCACCGACGCCTGGATTGCGCACCAGCTCGAGGTCACCGTCCAGCAGATTCAGGCGTTCAAGCGCGAGCAGGATCTCGTCACCGGCGAGGAGCCCGAAGGCGTCGTCACCGACGAGATCGACCTGCGCGCCGAGGACGACGCGCTGATCGCCGCCGAGCTCGACGCCGCCGAGGCGCAGCGTGAGAACGGTGACGACGACGACTCAGACGAGGACGACGACGAGCGTCCGAAGCGGCGGCGCGGCCGGCGGGGCGGCAGGCGAGGCGGCGGCCGTCGCAAGGCATCGACACCGCTCGAGGCGACGTTCGACCACGGCGACGAGGGCTACGGCCTGTGGCTCGACCCCGCCGTCCAGGACGACGCCACGTACGCCGAGTACTGGGCTGGCCACCGTCCGGTCGAGGTCGTGATCGAAGAGGACCAGATCATCATCCGTCGGGCCGGCGCCGACGAGTCCGACGACAACTCGGACGACGGCGACGACAACGGCAACGGCGACGACTGAGCTCGGAGCTCCCGACGATGGGAGCAGTTACTGGTCGGCGGTGATCTGCCGCCCGCCTCCGTAGTCGCTCGCCTCGTGCACGTAGCGCGCGAACGCCGCGCCGGCGACCGTCGTCAGGTCCCACGCGGCAGGGCTGCCCGGCGCCGCGCGCGTGGCGACGTCAAAGCACCAGTCGATGCCGTCCCGGACGTAGAGGTCGGCGAGCTC
The DNA here is from genome assembly GCA_036490775.1 of Solirubrobacteraceae bacterium. Classification (GTDB taxonomy): domain Bacteria; phylum Actinomycetota; class Thermoleophilia; order Solirubrobacterales; family Solirubrobacteraceae; genus Palsa-465. The sequence continues at coordinate 16,211 of DASXDD010000155.1, forward strand.
CTGGGTGGTGAACTGGCCGCCGAGACGGCGATGCAGCTCGAGCACGATCGCGTCGGTGACGCGCTCGAGCGCCGGCTTGTCGACCGGATCGGCCTGCGCGAGCCGCCGCTGGCCCTCGCGCCACAGCCCGACGACCTCATCGAAGCGCATCACGGCCATCGGCGGCCGGCGCAAATCAGTGCTTTGGCAGGCCTGTTACGACATAGGGGTGCTCGCCGAGACGCACCATCCCGAGCGCGCGCGCCTCGCGCTGCACCGTGGCGGGATTGCGCAACGACCGCTGCTCGGCAGCGAGCGCGGCGTTCTGGCGCTGGAGGCTGCGGACGATCGCCTGCTGCTCGTGCGCCTGGCCACGCGCCGACAGGTACGCGAGCGCGTGTTGCGCGTACAGCCCGGCGACGACGGTGAGCACGACGAGCAGGCCGACGCGGCCCACCCGGTCCCAGCGGACGCGGCGAAGCGAATTTGTGCCGGGAACGCGCCGCGGGCGCGGCGGCGTCCGGGTCTGTCGGCGCGGTGCGGCTGTTGCGCGGCCTGGCGGCATCCCGTGGAGCCTTCGTTCGACGCCGCCGCTCTCCTTCCTCCTGCACGGGCGCTTGCAGTCGCTGCCGCGCTCCTCCGGGCGCGGCGTCGGTCACGACCGAAACGCGGACCGGCCGGGGTACTGCGCTTCTGACCCCAGTGCTTCCTCGATCCGCAGCAGCTGGTTGTACTTAGCGGCGCGATCGGTCCGCGAGGGCGCCCCGGTCTTGATCTGGCCAGCACCTGTGGCCACCGCGAGGTCGGCGATCGTGACGTCCTCGGTCTCCCCCGACCGATGCGAGATCACCGCCGTGTAGCCGCTCTCGCGCGCGAGCCTGATCGCCGCAAGCGTCTCGGACAATGTCCCGATCTGGTTGACCTTGATCAGGATCGAGTTGGCGACGCCGCTGTCGATACCGCGCTTGAGCCGCTCGGTGTTGGTGACGAACAGGTCGTCGCCGACGAGCTGCACGCGGTTACCCAGCCGCTGGGTCAGCGCCGCCCAGCCGTCCCAGTCCTCTTCGTCCATCCCGTCCTCGATCGAGAGGATCGGGTAGCGGTCGGCGAGATCCTCCCAGTAGGAGCCGAGCTCGTCGGCGCTGAGCGAACGCCCCTCATGCTCGAGCACGTAGGCGCCATCCTTGAACAGCTCTGAGACCGCGGGGTCAAGCGCGATCGCGACCTGGTCGCCGGGCACGTAGCCGGCCGCGCGGATCGCCTCGATCAGGACCTCGAGCGCCTCCTCGTTAGAGCTGAGGTCGGGCGCGAAGCCACCCTCGTCGCCGACCGCGGTCGACATACCTCTTGCTTTGAGCGTCTGCTTGAGATGGTGGAACACCTCGGTGCCCATCTTCAGGCCCTCGGCGAACGTGCGGCCGCCCACGGGCACGACCATGAATTCCTGGAAGTCGACGCGGTTGTCCGCGTGCGCGCCGCCGTTGAGCACGTTCATCATCGGCACCGGCAGCACATGCGCGCTCTCGCCGCCGAGGTAGCGCCACAGCGGCAACCGCTCCTCGGCGGCCGCCGCGTGGGCGGCGGCGAGCGACACCGCGAGGATCGCGTTGGCGCCCAGTCGGGACTTGTTCGGGGTGCCGTCGAGCGTGATCAGCATCCGGTCCAGCGCCGCCTGGCTCGACGCGTCCTGGCCGCGAACGGCGGTCGCGATCTCGCCGTTGACGTTCTCGACGGCCTTGGTGACGCCCTTGCCCATCCAGTCAGAGCCGCCGTCGCGCAGCTCGGTCGCTTCGAACTCGCCGGTCGACGCGCCCGACGGGACCGCCGCGCGGCCCCACGACCCCGACCGCAGGCTGAGCTCGACCTCGACGGTCGGATTGCCGCGGCTGTCGAGGATCTGCCTGGCATGCACGTGCTCGATCTGGCTCATTGCTGCCTCTCGCCTCCCTCGCTCAGCCGCACTCTTGCGTAGTAGATGAGCTGCTCATCAGGCGGAAGATCGTTCCAGCTTCGGCCTTCGGATGCGGCCAGCTTGCCACCGTCGTCGACGCGCGACCGGAATCTGTCGGCTGCCGAACGCAGCGCCAGCTCCGGGTCGACGTGCAGCTTGCGCGCCACGTTGACGGCCGCAAACAGCAGGTCACCGAGCTCTGAGAAGCGCTGCTCGGCGTCCTCTGCGCCCTCGACTTCGGCCAACTCGTCGCGCACCGACTGGACCGGACCCTCGACGCCGGGAAAGTCAAAGCCGCTTGAGGCGGCGCGCCGCTGCACCTTGCGCGCGTACAGCAGCGAAGGAAGGTTCTCGGGCACCTCGCCGAACACGCCGGGCTCGCGTCCGGGCTCGCCCTGCTTGATCTTGTCCCAATTGCTCAGCACCTCGCCAGATGTCGAGGCCTCGACCTCCCCGAACACGTGCGGGTGGCGGCGGATCAGCTTGCGGGTGACGTGGTCGGCGACTTGGGCGAGGTCGCCGGCGCCGCGCTCCTCGAGCAGCAGCGACAGGAAATGGACTTGGAAGAGCACGTCGCCGAGCTCGTCGACGAGCTTTGAGTCATCGCCGCGGTTGGCCGCATCGGCCAGCTCGTAGGCCTCCTCGACGGTGTGCGGGACGATTGTGCGCTCGTTCTGCTCGCGATCCCATGGGCACTCCTTGCGTAGCCGGCGAGTGATCGCGTCGAGTTCGGCGAGCGCCTCGTATGAGGGCTGCGACCGACCTCCCGGCTCGGAGGTCACCCCGTCGTGCTGGTCGTGCTGGGAGCGGTGGTCGCGCCGGGTGTAGTCGTCGTCGAGGTCTTGGGCGCCTTGTAGCCCTTGCAGTCGGCCATCGCGTAGATGGTGGTGCACTGCGTCTGGCTGAGCCACTGCTTCTTGACGACGTTGTCGACGGCTGTCTGCGCGCTCGTCTGCTGCTGTCCGGTCAGCGTCTGCTGGATCAGTGGCGTGGCCTGCGCGAGCGTTTGCTGCGTGGCCTTCGTGATCTTCGTGACCTGAAGCACGTAGTAGCCGAACTGGCCTTTGACCGGCCCGTAGACCTTGTTGACCTTGGTCGCGGCGGCGAACGCAGCCGTGTCGAGCGCCTTGTCCTCCTGGCCCTTGGTCACGCCGGACAGCAGACCGCCCTTGCCCTTGGTCTGCGCGTCGGTCGAGTACTTCTTGGCGACGACCGTCCAACTCTGACCGTGGGCGAGCGCCGCCTTCGCGGCCTGCGCCTGGGCCTGGGTCTTGGTCAGCACGATCCGGATGTCGCGCGTATCGGGCTTTCCGAACTGCGACTTGTGGTTGGTGTAGTACGTCTGGATCGTGGCCGGGGTGATCTTCGTCGTGTGCTTGGCCGCGAGCTTCTGGAACAGCTGGCTGACCCGGAAGCGGAACAGGAGATCCTGCGTCGTGAATCCGGTCTGGCTGAGGAAGTTGTTGAACGCCGCGGCCGTCGGATACGCCTGCTGCTTGGCCGTGGTGTAGGCCTTGTTGACCTGTGCGTCGGTGACCTTCAGGCCCAAGCGCGCGGCGTCGGCCTGGTACCAGTAGGCCTTGACCAGGAAGTCCATCACCTGGCTGGAGAGCGAGCTGAAGAGCTGCTGGCAGTCGCTGCGCAGCGTCTTGTCGGGCTGCTTGGCGAGGCTCGGCACGGCCTGACGGACGTTGGCGATGCACTTTGTGAACTGCGGCGGGTCGGTCGGCACGATTACCGGCTGGCCGGGCGATTGCGCGGCCTGCGACTTGGCGGCCACGTACATCCAGTGGTTGAACGCCTGCGTCTTGATCGGGTTGCCCGCCACGACGGCGACCGAGTCGTCCGGCACGCTGCCGGTGCTGCTGCTGCCGCCGCAGGCGGCGAGCAGAACAGAAGCGATGGCGAGAGCGCCAAGGAGGATGCTTATTCGGAGGACCTTCATCAGAACTGGGCCGATAGTAGCGTCGATTTTTAAGAACCCTCTTCGGTTGGTTGCACCGCAGCCTCGGACTCCCTGATCAGCCCCTGGACTCGGGGCTCTCTGGTGCCCATCAGGTCGAACGGCGGATTGACGATCCCGCGCAGCACCGACATCGCCGTCCAGTAGCGCGGCGCGATCACTCGCGCGCGCCGGCGCTCGATCGCGCCGGCGATCGCCTCGCCGGCCTGCGCCGGCGTGATCCGACGCCGCATGAACGCCGGGAACATCTCCTGGCGGGCGGCGGCATCGGGGTCAGCGTCGAGGAGATCCTGGACCATCCGCGTGTCGACGAAGCCGAAGTAGGCGACGGTCGCCGACGCGCCGTGCGGCGCGAGTTCGAGCCGCAGCGCTCGCCCGAGCTGCTCGACGCCCGCCTTCGATACTGCGTAGGGCGACAGGAGCACGCCGTTGAGGAACGCATACACGCTCGAGACGAGCACCGCCTGGCCGCGGCGCGCGACGATCTGCGGCAGCGCCGCGTGGACTGTCCGGTAGACGCCCAGCAGGTCGACCTCGACGACGCGCTCGAACTCGATCGGGTCCATCGTGCGCGTCGTGGCCGGCGTCGGAGCGATGCCGGCGTTGGCCACGACCACGTCGACGCCGCCGAAATGCTCGACGGTCGCGGCGACCGCAGCCTCGATCGCCTCGCTGTCGGTCACGTCCGCGGCAATCCCGATCGCTGCGTCGCCTCCGAGGCTCGCGGCCGCGCTGGTCACGGCGCCGGTCTCGAGGTCGAGCAACGCGAGCCTGCAGCCACGCGCGCGCAACGCCTGCGCGGTCCCGAATCCGATCCCGCGCGCGCCGCCGGTGATCAGCGCGACCTTTCCTTGTAACGAGTAGCGGGGCATGCTTGCGAGATTGTCGCGGGTACGGGCGGGTTTTGCTCCGCGCGACGGAAACCGGGGCGATATGCGACTAAATACCACTAAACCCCGTCGCGTTCCGTCGAGCCGCGGTCAAACCTCGGGGGGGTCATCGCCAATTGTTGGCGTTTGTTTAATCGAGTCTTGACAGAAGGCTCCGGATAGAAGATCGTCGCGATTGTGGAGTTGGGGAGGATCGAGGGGCCGCGTTCGACGGCCCGTGAACGCGTTGGATCGCTCAGTTCACTGCGTGAACTGAACCGACTCAAGGTGCTCGAAGTCGTGCGCGAGCGCGGGACCGTCAGTCGCTCCCAGATCGCCACCGCGACGGGCCTCGCGCGTTCGACCGTGTCGACGCTCGTGGGCGAGTTGCAGCGCGCCGGACTCGTCGTCGAGCGCGAGGACGTGCAAGCCGCGAGCGCCGCGTCGGGCGGCCGGCCGCCGCTGATGCTGTCGCTCGACCCCGGGGCCGGCGCCGTGATCGGGATCCAGTTCGACCACGACTTTGTTCGCGTTGCGATCGCGGACCTGTCGCTCACGATCCTCGCCGAGGGCGGCCGCGAGGCGGACGTCGACCACGATGCCCAGGCGGGTCTTGAGACCGCCGCCGAACTAGTCAACACGCTGCTGCCGAAGGCCGGGATCGAGAAAGACCGGCTGATCGGCGCGGGCGTGGCTTTGTCGGGCCCGGTCGACCGGGCGACGGGCCAGGTGAGCTCGGCGACGATCCTGCCGGGCTGGCTGGGCGTCGACGTTGCGTCGTGGCTGAGCGAGCGCCTGGGCGTCCGCGTCGAGGTCGAGAACGATGCCAACCTCGGCGCGCTCGCCGAGTCGGTCCTCGGCGCCGGTCGGGGCGCGACCGAGATGGCCTACGTGATGCTTTCGTCGGGCATCGGCGGCGGACTGATCCTCGGCGGCCGCCTGTACCGCGGTGCGCGCGGGATCGCCGGTGAAATCGGCCACGTGTCGGTTGACGAGTCGGGCCACATGTGCCGCTGCGGCAACCGTGGATGCCTGGAGACGATGGTCGGCGCCGCGGCGCTGACCGACCTGCTGCGCCGCTCGCACGGTGACGGCATCACCGTCGAACAGATGATCGCGCTGGCACGGGACGGGGATCCCGGATGTCGCCGCGTGATCGCTGACGCCGGTCACACGGTCGGCCGGATCGCAGGCGCGCTTTGCAACGAATTCAACCCCGAGCGAATCGTCGTGGGGGGCGAACTAGCGCTCGCCGGGGACCTTCTGCTCAACCCAATGCGGGAGTCGATCCACCGCTACGCGATCCCGGCAGCCGCCCAGGATCTCACCGTGGTGGCGGGCGCATTGGGCGATCGAGCGGAGCTCATGGGTGCTCTGGCGTTGGTCGTAGGCCAGTCTGAGCAGGTGCTGTCGGGCCGCGTCGTCGCGGCGGCGGGGAGGTGAGACCGGGAACCAACGCCGCACCTGTCACACCACTGCATCGCAATCGCAATCGCAAGCAAACGGAGGAGTAAGAAGTGACCAAATTCAAGCTTCGGGCACTGCTCGGGGTGGGGCTTATGGCCATTGTGGCCCTCGTGATCGCCGGCTGTGGGTCGTCGAGCAGCAGCAGCAGCAGCGCTGCCAGCTCCGGCAGCTCAAGCAGCTCAAGCAGCTCGAGCAGCAGCTCGGGCAGCAAGGCGCAAGTCGCCGTGCTCCTGCCTGACACCCAGTCGTCAGTCCGTTGGGAGCAGTTCGACCGCCCCTACCTCGACAAGGCTCTCACCGCAGCAGGCATCTCCCACACGATCGTCAACGCTCAGGGAGACCCCTCGACCCAGAAGACGCAGGCTGAGCAGGCGATCACCAACGGTGCAAAGGTGATCCTGCTCGTTGACCTGGACCCGGGCAGCGGCGCGGCGATCATCGCTTCCGCGCACGCTAAGGGCGTCAAGGTCATCGACTACGACCGCCTCACGCTCGGCGGCGGCGCCGACTTCTACGTGTCGTTCAACAACACGCGAGTCGGTCAGCTGCAGGGCCAGGGGCTGGCCAGCTGCATCAAGCAGCAAGGTATCTCAAAGCCGGTCGTCGCCGAGCTCAACGGTGATCCCGGTGACAACAACGCGACCCTGTTCGCAAACGGCTACAACTCGGTCCTGAACCCGCTGTATTCGAACGGGACGTACTCCAAGGGCCCGAACCAGTCCGTGCCGAAGTGGGACAACCAGCAGGCACTGACGATCTTCGAGCAGATGCTTCAGCAGACCGGTAACAAGATCAACGCCGTCCTGGCGGCCAACGACGGTCTCGCGAACTCGGTCATCTCGGCCGAGACCTCGCACAAGCTGAAGTACGTGCCCGTCACCGGACAGGACGCGACTGCAGCCGGCATTCAGCACATTCTCGCCGGCCAGCAGTGCATGACCGTCTACAAGGCGGTCAAGAAGGAAGCCGACGCGGCGTCGAAGGTTGCGATCGCGCTGGTGCACGGTCAGACTCCGCCTTCGAACGGAACGGTTGCCAACGGCCCGGGCAAGACCACGCCCGCGCAGCTGGAGACCCCCGTGGCGGTGACGGCGAAGAACATCAAGGACACCGTGATCAAGGACGGCTTCTTGACCAAGAGCCAGATCTGCTCTGGCACGTACGCGAAGGACTGCGCGAAGTACGGCATCTAACAACCAGGATGCGGTGGTGGGGCGCTCTCGGGCGCCCCACCGCTCCGCAACACCACCAGGAGGGAGCGAGAGACTGTGAGCGAGCACTTGCTCGAGGTCAAAGGGGCGTTCAAGCATTTCGGCGCCGTGCAGGCGCTGCGCGGCGCGAACCTGACCGCAGACGTCGGAGAGGTGATGGCGCTGGTCGGCGACAACGGCGCGGGCAAGACGGTGCTCACCAAGTCGATCTCGGGGATCTACCAGCTTGACGATGGCGAGGTCCTGTGGAACGGCCAGCCGGTTTCGATCTCTGGCCCGAAGGACTCGGCGAAGCTAGGGATCGAGGTCGTCTACCAGGACCTGGCCCTGTGCGACAACCTCGACGTCGTCGAGAACATGTATCTGGGGCGCGAGACGCGTTCCTCTCTGCGTCGTCTGGACGAGGCGAAGATGGAGGCGCAGACGCGCAAGGTCCTCAAGGACCTGTCGGTGACCACCCTGCAGTCGGTGCGGCTGCCGGTCGCGGCGATGTCCGGAGGCCAGCGACAGTCGGTGGCGGTCGCTAAGGCCGTGCTCTGGAACTCAAAGCTCGTCGTGCTCGACGAGCCGACGGCGGCCTTGGGCGTCGCCCAGACCCGACAGGTACTGGACCTGACCAGGCGGCTTGCGACCCAGGGTCTCGCGGTGATCCTGATCTCGCACAACATGAGCGACATCTTCGAGGTCGCCGACTACATCACCGTGCTGCGGCTGGGGCAGACCGTCGCGAGGTTCAAGCGGACCGAGACGACACAGCGAGAGGTGGTCGAGGCGATCACCGCCGGCCAGCTTTCATCGGTACCCGGAATGGAAGGCGTGGTCGCATGAGCGCTTCTACGTCTACGCCCCCCGCCCCGGCTGGGTCTCCCCTCCAAGACGAGACCGACCAGCGCGTCTCGCTCGGAGCGTTTGCCAAGCAGCGAGTATCGGCGCTGCGAGAAGGGGAGCTCGGATCGCTCCCGATCGTGATCGGGATCATCGTGATCGCGATCTACTTCCAGTCGCGCAATTCGAACTTCCTGACCGCCGGAAACTTCGTCAACCTGATCGCGCAGATGTCGGCGATCATGATCATCGGCACCGGGCTTGTGTTCGTGCTGCTGCTTGGCGAGATCGACCTGTCTGTCGGCTACGTCAGCGGCATGGGCGGCGTGATCGTCGCACTGTTGCTCGAGCCGGGCAAAGGCGTATCGACCTGGGAGGCGATCGCGTTGGGGCTGGCCACCGGGGTGGCGATCGGGCTGCTTCAGGGGTTCTTCGTGGCCAGGCTCGGCGTGCCATCGTTCGTGGTCACGCTCGCGGGTCTGCTCGGCTGGAACGGGGTGCTCTTACAGATCATCGGGAGCTCCGGGACGATCGTGATCCAGAACAGCTTCGTCAACTCGATCGCCAACAATTACATGTCGGCCGCGCTCTCGTGGATCGTCGCGATCCTGTTGGTCGTGGCTTATGCGTCCCAAGGCCTGTCGAACGTATTTCGCCGGCGCCAGGCGGGTCTGCCCAACGATCCGTGGGCATTTGTGATCGGCCGGATCGTGATCCTCGCGATCGCCGCGATCGCCGTGGTCGTGATCGCCAACTCCGATCGCGGCCTGCCCTACGTCACTCTGATCATGCTCGGCTCCTACGTCATCTGGACGTTCGTGGCCGAGCGCACGCGCTTCGGGCGTCACGTCTACGCGGTCGGCGGGAACGCCGAAGCAGCTCGTCGTGCGGGTATCAACGTGCCCGGCATCAAGATCGCCGTGTTCGCGATCTCTGGCTTCATGGCTGCGCTCGGCGGAATCGTGCTCGCCTCGCGGCTGAGTTCGGTCGACACCTCGACCGGCGGTGGCACGATCCTGCTCTACTCGATCGCCGCAGCGGTGATCGGCGGCACAAGCCTGTTCGGCGGCCGCGGAACGATCAAGAGCGCATTCCTTGGCGCGATCGTGATCGAGATGATCGATAACGGCCTCGGTCTGCTGAACGTCACCGCTGGAACCAAGTACATCGTCACAGCGCTGGTGTTGCTGGCGGCGGTAACGCTCGACTCGCTGTCGCGTCGCGGCCGGGTCGCCACCGGCCGGGCCTGATCTGCTGACCCGGGAGGCCGCTCAGGCGGCTTCCCGGGTCACCGCAAGCAGCACGTCGGCCGCCCTGACGACTGCCGGGAACCGCTTAGCGGGATCCTCGGGCACGCGCACCGATAGCTGCGACTTGCCCGACTCGTACAGCGCCTCGGGGATCTCGGCGCGGATCCTTTTGGCGCGGACCGAGTCGAGCTCGATCGGCGTGACCGCCAGGCGGCCATTGCGGAACGTGACCGCCGTCGCGCCAGCTTGGCCGAGCTTGATCCTCGCCTGCTGGAGCGAGATCAGGTTGCGCAGTGGGTCCGGAAGCTCGCCGAAGCGATCCTCGAGTTCCTCGCGCAGCAGCGCCAGGTCGGCGACCTCCCGCGATGCCGCGATCCGCCGGTGGACCTCGACCTTGGCCTGCTCGTAGGGGATGTAGTCGGCCGGCACGTAAGCGTCGACGTTGACGTCGAGGCGCACCGGCTCCCAGTCGTCCTCGGCGCCGGCATCGCCCTCGGCGGCCGCGACCGCCTCGTCGAGCATCTGCATGTAGAGCTCGAAGCCGAGCGCCGCGACGTGGCCGGACTGCTCGTCGCCGAGCAGGTTGCCGGCGCCGCGGATTTCGAGGTCGCGCATCGCGATCTTGAACCCGGCGCCGAGCTCGGTGTAGTCAGACAGCGCCGACAGGCGCTGGGCGGCATCGGGCGTCAGCGCGGCCGCGCTCGGGTACAGCAGGTACGCGTATGCGCGCTCGCGGCTGCGGCCGACGCGGCCGCGAATCTGGTACAGCTGCGCGAGCCCGAACGCGTCGGCGCGCTCGACGATCAGCGTGTTGGCCTGCGGGATGTCGATCCCCGACTCGATGATGCTCGTACAGACGAGCACGTCGGCGTCGCCGCGCAGGAACGTGAGCATCTTGCGCTCGAGGTCCTTCTCATCGAGCTGTCCGTGGGCGACCTCGAACCGCATCCCCGGGCACAGCGCGCGCAGCCGCTCGGCGGTCTCGTCGATCGACTCGACGCGGTTGTGCAGGAAGAACGCCTGGCCCTTCCGCCCGTGCTCGCGCAGCAGCGCCTGCTTGACGAGCTCCTCGTCGTACTCGCCGACGTAGGTCTTGACCGGGCGGCGGCCCTCGGGCGGCGTCTCGATCACGCTGATGTCGCGGATCCCGGCCATCGACATCTGCAGCGTCCGGGGGATCGGCGTCGCGCTCATCGAGATCACATCGACCTTCAGCTTGAGCTGGCGCAGCAGCTCCTTCTGCTTGACGCCGAACCGCTGCTCCTCATCGACGATCAGCAGCCCTAGGTCCTTGGCGCGGACGTCGCGCGACAGCAGCCGGTGGGTCCCGATCAGGATGTCGACCTCGCCCTTGGCGAAGCGCGCAACCGATTCGCGCTGCTCGGCGGCCGGGCGGAACCGCGAGACGTGCTCGATCGTGATCGGGTAGTCCTTGAGGCGCTCGGTGAACGTGCCGAAGTGCTGCTGGGCGAGGATCGTTGTCGGCACCAGCAGCATCACCTGCTTGCCGTCCTGCGCGGACTTGAACGCGGCCCGCAATGCGACCTCGGTCTTGCCGTAGCCGACGTCGCCGCAGATCAGCCGGTCCATCGGCCGCGGCGCCTCCATGTCGGCCTTGACGAACTCGATCGCGTCGCGCTGGTCGGGCGTCTCAGTGAACGGGAAGGCGTCCTCGAAGTCTCGCTGCCAGTCGGTGTCGGGCGGATACGCGTGGCCCTCGCGGCGCTTGCGCTCCGCGTACAGGTTGAGCAGCTCGCCTGCGAGCTCCTGAGCCGCGCGCCGTGCTCGCGCCTTGATCGTGTCCCAGCGTGTGCCGCCGAGCTTGGACAGCGGCGGGTGCGCGCCGCCCGCGCCGACGAACCGGCTGATCTTGGCGAGCTGGTCGACGGGCACGAACACGCGGTCAGAGCCCGCGTACTCGAGGTACAGGTAGTCGCGCGTGACGTCCGCGACGGTCTTGGTGTCAAAGCCTGCAAACCGCGCGATCCCGTGGTCCTCGTGGACGACGATGTCGCCGGTGCGCAGGTCAGTGAAGCTACGCAGCACGCCACGGCGGCGGGAGCGGTCGGGACCCTCGGTCGCGCGCCGGCGGCGGAACAGCCGGTGCTCGGGGATCACCGCGAGGTGGAACTGCGGCGCGATGAACCCGTTCTGCAGCCGGGCGTGGGCGAACGTCAGCGAACCGCCGGGCACGGGGGCGCCGTCGAGCCAGCTGACCTTCAGGCGGCCGAGGTTGTAGGCGGCGCGCTCGCCCTCGCCGCGGCCGGCGAACGCGACCACGGTCCGGTAGCCGGAACGTGTCAGCTTCTCGAGCTCCGGCTCGGCCTCCTTGATCCCGCGCGCGGCGACGTCGGCGGCCTGGGCGCGGAACGAATACTCCTGGTCCTGGTCGATGCTCGACAGCCGGATCCGGGCGCGGCGCTTGAGCTCAGGCGTGATCGCGTCAGGGCTGACATAGAGGTGATGCGCGTCCTGGTCGTGGAACGCGGCGCACACGTCCTGCCAGTGGTCGGCGAGCGCCGGCGCGACATCCTCCTCGCCGGCGATCAGCACGCTCGCGTCCGCGGGTGCGAGCTCGAGGAACGGATGGAAGTCGTCGACCGGCAACAGCTCGGCGATGTCGGGGCGGTCTGACTCCTGCTCGAGCGCGGCGATCTCGGCGAGCTCGCGATGTTCCTCGGCAAGCTCGGCGGCGGGAGCGATCTCGACCAGCTCGGCGTCGCCGAGCGACCGCTGCGTGAACGTCGAGAACCAGCGCAGCGTCTCGATCTCGTCGCCGAACAGGTCGACGCGTACGGCGCGGTCCTCGGTCGCGGGGAACACGTCGAGTAGCCCGCCGCGGATGGCGAACTGGCCACGGTCCTCGACCTGGTCGACCCGCTCGTATCCGGCCGCGACCAGGTCCATCGCGGTCTCGTCGAGATCGAGCAGCTCGCCGGCGCGCAGTGTGAACGAGTGCGGCCGAAGCGACGGGTCGGGAACCTTCTCAGACAGCGCCACGGCGCTGACGACCACGACCGGGGCCTGGCCCTCGGTGCTGTCGAGCAGCGCGTCGAGCGCCGCGATCCGAAGGCCGACGAGGTGCGCCGGCGGCGCCAGGTGCGACTCGTAGGTGACGCCGCGGCTCGGGTAGTAGCGCACCGTCCGCGGCTCGAGCCAGGTCCGCAGCCCGCCCGCGAGGTCGCGCGCGGCGCGGTCGTCACCCGCGACGACGATCGCGGCGCGGTCGGGATCGCGGTCCAGCAGCGCCGCGATCAGGTACGGCCGCAGCGCTTGCGAGACGAAG